>CAYHGN010000229.1:0-1743 GCA_964356005.1 uncultured Sphingobacterium sp. | reverse complement strand
TCTAACAATTTATCAAACGCTCTTTGAGAGCCAATTTTCATACCAGTTTTTATTAAGTTATATCGTTTTTTATCCTCAAGATTAGCAAGTTCCCCTGAAATATAAGCACATTTATTTGTTGTATAAGTGTCACCTGCTAAGTCATTACAAAAATCTATTTTTTCATATTGTTCTGCAGAATTTTGAATTCGCTTATCTAATGCATTTTTAAAGGCTTCTTCTTGTAAACTTAAAGAATTCTGGTGATCACTTATAGCTTTTACAAAATATTCCGTTGATTTATTGTAATCAATATTAGCTCCTTCACCATTGGCATACATTAATGCGACATAAAAATAATCTTTTTGGTCAATAAAACATTGTAGAGCTTTATTATTATTCTGACTTCCTTGAATACCGAAATATATAACTTCACAATCACTAATTAGGTAAGGTAAGGCATAAACATTTAATGAGATAAACAATAACAAAAAAGATAAATATTTCATTTTCAATCCGGAGAGGTTGCATTACAGTTTTCTGTAATGTTACTTTTCTAAGTAAATATTTATTTTATTTTTACATGAAATTAAACATACTTTATGTATGACCATACCTCCAAACCTATTACTATGTCAACGATTATCCCCTAAAATTTATATGTGAATCTATATGCTAGTAGTGCTGAAGAAATAATGACAATTAATTAGTAGAAAATATCTATAAATCTTATTCAACTGAAACAGGTTGTTAAAATATCTTACAAAGATTATAAATAAAATATATGTGAGATACCTGATTGGTTCTTTCACGGACAAATAATTGCTATACCGTCTAATTCTTCATTAGCTATTAGATTTAATGGAATGCTATTGCCTAATGAAGGAACAATGAAATCTAATTCGTTAAACAAAACCCTAAAAAACCTTTTAGATGAAAAATACCTTTATCATATGAAGTCTTTCAAATAAACATACTAAAGATTGTGATTTCTACATTAAGTAGGATTTAGATAAGGTAAATGATACGGCTGTAATTAAATTCTTATTAAATATTTCTAGAATATACGAGCTCGAGTAACATTATGATAATCGATCAAAAGACGAATATTAGTGAAATGTATTTTGATTATTCAAATAATCTTATGAAGACACTGCTTAATCTTGTTAAGTTAACGATTATAAGTCTGGCATTAATTTCTGGCATTGCTAATGCCACACCAACGCCACAACCTTTGGTTAGGGACGATTCTTGTCCAAATGGCTATCAAAGTAGCGGTGCTTATTGTATTCCCAGTAGTAATGCAAAATTTGCTATTAAAAGGTTGGGTTCCTGCCCATCTGGGTATTATACCAGTGGGAATTACTGTGTCGCCTCATTCACTAATAGTAAATTAGCTATCCCTCGCATCAACTCTTGCCCTTCTGGATACTATTCCAGCGGAAATTATTGTATTTCAAGTAAGTAACTATAAATAATATTTAGCTTGACATTCCAATCGTAACGAGTATAAGTTGAAGATCGAACTTTATAATAGGAGTTATTAATAATGAAAATATTTAGTCTATGTATAGGGTTAGCCTTACTATTTACTTCTGCTCAGTCTAATAGTTCAATTGATCATCCCACAAACCAAAAGCCTGAGATTTTGTCTATGGTAGCGATGAATGTATACAGAATCGCACCAATAACATATCAAAATTGTTCTAGTGGTAAAGACAGACGAAACTGCCCAACAAGACCTCATTAAAATCATTGCTCGAT
>CAYHGN010000228.1:0-1774 GCA_964356005.1 uncultured Sphingobacterium sp. | reverse complement strand
AAATTGGGTGGTGCTGATAATGAAGCTACCCGTTTGTGGTGGAATAAATAATCAGCTAATCAAGAATCGTAAAGGTCTTCCTGCATTGCGGGAAGGCCTTTTTTTATTGTCAGTTTTTCTTCAATGGGACCAATCTTAACATGATTCTTATATAGAGCTAACTAACTTATATACTCATTCAAGTAATTTTTAAATACTATCATACACTGATGAGATTCTTTTCAGGGCTAAATTTATTTTTTTATATTTAATGAATCATTTAAGCATTGTTCTATTGAAATTAAACTACTATTAGTTCAGAACAAACCTTTTTTCACTGTTCCAGAATCTTTTAATTTTATTGTATTAAATTTTGTTGATTAAATTAAAATTTCAATAATCCGTGTCCCACATAACCTTATAACATGCTAAAACAAATTTTCGCTGCTGCTTTTTTAAGTCTTTTATTAAGCGCATGTACCAAGAAAAACGATAAACTTTTCACCTTACTTGATGAAGATGATACCGGAATAGATTATCGTAATATGCTTCGTGAAAGTGATGATATGAATGTGATGAACTATTCGTACTTCTATAACGGTGCCGGTGTTTCTGTTGGAGATATTAATAATGATGGCCTTCAGGACTTACTTTTTACCGGTAACATGGTAAAAAACCGACTTTATATCAATAAGGGAAATTTCGAGTTTGAAAACATAACTGATAAAAGCGGAATTGCAAGCATGCAGGGATGGTGTACCGGTGCAACTATGGTTGATATTAATGGGGATGGGAATCTCGATATTTATATTTGCCGCTCGGCAGACATTGATCCTGAACGAAGGAAGAACTTATTGTTTATTAATAATGGTAATCTGACCTTTACAGAGAAAGCTGAAGAATATGGCCTTGCTGACCATGGTTATTCAACCCAGGCTTCATTTTTTGATTATGATAAGGATGGAGATTTGGACATGTTTCTTATTAATCATTCTTTACAAAAATATACAACAGGTGTTCAGGAGAATGTTCAGCTTAGAAAAGAGCAAAATCCTGATTTTGCTAATAAATTATACCGGAATGATAATGGTAAATTCAAGGATATTAGTGCTGAAGCCGGAATTACATCCAATGTTTTGACATTTGGATTAGGGCTTGCCGTTTCGGATATAAACAATGATAGCTGGCTTGATATTTATGTTTCCAACGACTTTAATGAACCTGATTATCTGTTTATTAACAACGGAAATGGAACTTTTACAGATAAGTTGACAGAAAGTATGTCCCAGATTTCCATGTATTCTATGGGATCTGATGTTGCCGATTATAACAATGATGGCTTACCGGACATGGTTACACTCGACATGCTTCCCGAAAGTAATGAAACCCAAAAAATGCATTCCGGAGCTGAAAATTTCGACAAGATGCAATTTTTGTTCGACAGAGGTTTCTATTTTCAGTTTAGCCGGAACATGCTTCAGAAGAATAATGGCGATGGAACATTTTCTGAAATCGGACAAATTGCCGGGATATCCAATACCGACTGGAGCTGGGCTGCTTTATTTTCGGATTTAGACAGGGACGGAAAGAAGGATCTTTTTGTGACTAATGGATATGTTAAGGATTATACAGATATGGATTTCCTTAAATTCACAATGGACGAAACTATCCGTACAAGGCAGCAGGGGAATACTGTTGTTGCAAAAGATTTTATAGAGAAAATGCCAACAATCGTACAATCTAACTATGTTTTCCAAAATGTTGGTAATGACCGTTTTGAGAAGAAAAGCACAGA
>CAYHGN010000227.1:0-1848 GCA_964356005.1 uncultured Sphingobacterium sp. | reverse complement strand
TACAACTTTTTTAGACATAGAGGGGGTTTTTTGGTGTAGGGTCTGAATAATTACGCAGAAGCAGCCTTTGGTAAATTATATTGTGACTATATGGTTAATCAGAATTTGACTGCATTAGAAATTTATAGAAGCGATGATAATACTCATAACTTAGATAATACAATAAATGCGCTAAGAAGAGTTACTGTCACAATTCCTAATGATATTTTAGAAAAAAATAAATCGCTTCGCCCAGATCACTTGCAATCAGTTTATGATTATCTTAAAAGTCAACAGGATTTTTATGGGCTTATCCCTGTAAAGCCCTTTGTTACAGGTTCAAAGATAATAATGGATGATATATTCAAAATAATTATTGAAAAATTCGAATGGGAAATGCCTGGAAACTATATGAAGTGGATAAGCGTATTAGCTCATAAATGGGTTTACGGTGACTCCATTAGTAAAATACTTGCTGAGAATGTTATTCTTAATAAAAACAAACATCCTAACGAAAAAATTTCAAATATAATACGCGGTTGCTTAGAGGCTTTAGAAACTCAAATAAGATTTAATTTGGTCAGATATTTTTCGGCTTATATTGATATTTTAAGGGCTGTACTTAGAGAAAATGGAAATAAAGACCTGGAAAATAAAATAGAGCCATATCATATTTTTCTTGAATTCGGTTCTTACAATCCACATGCATTAAATTTAATGGCATTAGGATTATCACGTTTTACTGCTTTATACCTCCAAGGGAAGTTTGATTTCCCAGAAAACGTTGAAGCAGAAGAATACCTTAAACAGATACATACGATGAATATTGAAAGTTTTGATATGCCTGTTTTATGTAAACAGGAAGTTAAAGATTTGATAGGCGCATGATTGTGATCATGTATGCAGTGTGTATCTTGTAATATTCAATACCTTGCAACTAAATATAAACTGTCGAAAAGTTAAAATAATTATGCGCAATCGTAACAGATGACATTAAATTGCATCTGCATAACTTATAAAAGAGACTGTAAATGCAAAACGACTTATTGATTCAAGAATTTCGCCTACTGTATCTACTATTGGATCATATCGGCCCCTTTCAGGATGAGCCCTACGAAATTGACTTCACCGATAAAGACCATCGGCCCTGCAATTTTTTCCTGTTGACATCAAAAAATGGTTTAGGAAAAACAACGGCTTTGGATACCATGTCCTGCTTACTTAGCTTATTGGGACAATCCGAGCCTAAACAGTATGGTTTGGAAGATTTAGATAAGGGGGAAGGGCGCGCCCAGCTTGATATAAAACTCCGCGTATATTGGCAAGGGCGTGATCATCATATTGTTTTATCTATTTTAGCCGGTCATTCAAACAGTGACTTGTCGCTGAAAGTATGGGATGCCGAGCAATTGCAAGCCCATGATGCAGGCAATTGGCATCGCATGGGCTTTATGGGACGGCAAAGCGGCCTGCCATTAAAACCTTTATCTAGCCATAAAACGGATGATTTTATTGCCGATTTATTGGTTGCTTTGCAATCCAGTAGTAATGCTTCTCCGAGTGGTTTTGGCGAAAGCACTTTTTCTTATCCGACGACCCTAAGTTTTTCCGCTTATCGTGATATACCGCCGATTAGTTTTTCCGATGAATTAGTACAACCGCGCTTCATTACCCAACCACATTATTGGGGGTATAAAACTGTACATTGTTTCTCACCTCATAACGAAACCTGGACTTATTCTTTAGATAATCTTCTGGTTTGGTTGAAATGGCTGGATGACGGGCGTTTTGAAAAAGCGCGTGATTTGGTTAATAAACAAGTTTTTGACGGAACGGACAAATATTTAAAAGATGTGAGTCGTGATCCAC
>CAYHGN010000226.1:0-1863 GCA_964356005.1 uncultured Sphingobacterium sp. | reverse complement strand
CTTACTTCAAACCAACCGTCCTTTTTTAAAATCCTGAAAAGTTCGTTATACTTCACAAATACAAAAGTAATAAATATATTACCTGTTTTAAGCGCTTTTAATAAAAATTTTTGTCTGAATGGATCCTCCGAAGACCCGCCTGACCAAGAGTGCCAAATAAAATCTCTTTTAATTGGTTTAAGTTTCGTTTTTAGCTGATCCTGGAGGGAATACTAAAATGTCAGGGAAATGAATATTTGAAAGGACTTGCAACAATCCTACCTTTATAAGACGGATAACGGTAACTACTTGCAACAATCCTAAAACCATTTATGCGGTATTAAAAAGTCGATTTGATCAGACACATAAACAAAGCAAAGCTTAAACGATCAACTAAACATTACATTAAATATCCGCTGTTTGGCCAAGATTAATTAGAACCATAAGAATAAGTTTGTCTTATAAATCATCCGGTTTGTAACCGATGCGCTTTCTTGGTATGGGCTCTATTTTTCGTTCAATCAGTTCATCCAGATAGCGGAAAACAAGCTCCATATTTTTGCCCTGCTTATCCAGTTTAGTTTTAATCTTTTCAATTTCCAATCGCAATTCTGTATTGTCTATCAGCATTTGACGGATACGGGTAAATATCCTGATGATCTGAATGTTAACATTTATTGCCCTTTCGCTGTTCAAGACACTAGATAACATTGCAACACCTTGTTCTGTAAAACAAAACGGAAGATATCTTAAGCCCATTTGATCTGAATTGGAGATCACAAATTGTGATCTCCAATTTTCAAACTCCTCTTTCTTCATTTCAAACATAAAGTCACTCGGAAACCTGTTAATATTTCTTCGTACCGCTTGTTTTAAAATCCTTGTCTCTACCTGATATAATAAGGCTAAATCACGATCTATCATGACTTTTTGCTCCCGGATATAGTAGATTTTGTTTATCACTAATTCATCAGGAATGATCAATGAGGTCTTTTCTTTCATAATTTATCCTTTAATTCATCATTGTTTTATTTATGAAGCCTGATAAAGATGTTTTGCTGCAAATGCTCTTCCGGAACCGGATTTGAGATAACGTTCAAATTCGTAGGCTATATATCTGTCGGGAAATGAACAGCACCAAATTAGTTTAATCGGAAGGTGGGCTTTTGTTGCTGGGACACGACCTTTGGAATGACGGGAATATCTTTCCTTAAGATTTGAGGTACAGCCAACATAATGTTTGCCGTTATTAAGCTCAAGGATGTAAACGTAGAACCACATGTGATTAAAGCTATGTTTCTGGAGTACATTATTAAATAATTGGTAATTATTTTTAGTAAACGGAGTCTTTAAATAAGTAACCGGCCTTTTTCAGACGCCGAAGCATTTGCGAAGGCGGCCGAGTCAGCTTAAGTTGTATATTTAAATTAAGCGATGATGAAGCAATAAATATCTACTGTTATTAAATAATTAAATCCAGGACTTTAAATAATCTTATTCAATAAAAAAACCCACCATCGCTAAAACAATGGTGGGCAAATATAGAACAGCCTCTGGGTTAGGGGCGATGCCCTCTCTTAGACGCCGAAGCATTTGCGAAGGCGGCCGAGTCAGCTTAAGTTGTATATTTAAATTAAGCGATGATGAAGCAATAAATATCTACTGTTATTAAATAATTAAATCCAGGACTTTAAATAATCTTATTCAATAAAAAAGCCCATCATAGAGATGCTATGATGGGCGTATTTGGATTGCCCTGGGTTAGGGGCGATGCCCTCCTTCGCAAGCTGCAGCGGACTTCGTCCGCCTTAGCCCGCTTCGGCGGGCGATGGCGGAGAGAGAGGGATTCGAACCCTCGGTACCGTTGCCAGTACGACAGTTTAG
>CAYHGN010000225.1:0-1863 GCA_964356005.1 uncultured Sphingobacterium sp. | reverse complement strand
GGAACTTTTTCATCCAATCAGGTGATCTGGAAAAAGATCTCAAAAACTGAAGGGATAACCGGTCTGACCGCTTTAAATGATAAACTTTATGCTTCAACAGTCGGAAACGAACTTATCTCAGGTACATATTCAGGTACAGCATTGAAATGGAAGAAGATCGGAATTGCGACTGAGATAAAAAGCATGACCGCTCATGAAGACAAGATCTATTCTGTTAATAAAAGTGACTCCATGTTCTCTGCGAAGGTAAATCAGAGCAGCCCTCGCTGGACCGGCATAGGCAGAAATAATTCATACACATTCAACATTCAGATCAGGCATATTACCGTTCTCAATGGCAGACTGTATGCCCTCACAACAGATAATAAACTTTATAAAGCCGGGCACAGTACTACAGGAACACTAAGTTCAAGAGCGCTTGCCATTAAAGGTAAAGGCAAAACAGTAGTCATTGTCGGAGTTGACCTTACCGGATTCAATTATACGCTGATAAAAGAGATCAAGGATATGATCTATAAGAAAAGAAACATACCTCAATCAGCGATCCTGATCAATGCCTCACATACTCACTTTGCACCCGTTACTCAGGCATGGCTTACCTGGGCAGAATATTATCATGCTCCGGATACTGCCTACCTTAATTTTGCAAAAATGGCTGTCATCAGATCCATCGAGAAAGCTTTGGATAATATGACACCTTCCAGCATTTATTTCGGCAGAGGTTCCAGCGAGATCGGCCTTAACCGGAGAAGTACACCGGGTATCGAAAAACCACAGGATAAAACCCTTGATGTTTTGAAGATCGAAGACGCCAGTAAAAAGATCAAAAGTATTTTATTTTTAACGGGTTGTCATCCGGTATTCAGAAATGAAGGAGCTGAAGCTTATACCCTTGACGCTAATTATCCGGGCGTTGCAAAGAAACTGATCGAAGAGAGCACAAATACCCAAAATGCAATTTTTATTCAGGGATGTGGAGGTGATATCAATCCCAGGGATGAAGATCATAACAGGAGTGGTCAGAAACTTACCGAAGAAGTTCTTGGAATTCTGAATAAAGATATGAAAAGGCTTGATGGAGATATATCTTTTGCCTTCGACAGGATGGAAATCCCTGTAAAACCGATGAGTATGGATGAGGTGAAAGAATTTAAAATAAGCAACAGCAATAAACCGGGAAATCTTGATGCTGAAAAGAATGTGAGATGGGCAGACCTGATGCTGGATAGATATAAAACCGGGAAAGTTGCAAACACCCTGCCTTTGTATATTCAAACCATCAATATAGGAAACTGGAAGTTTGTTGGATTATCACGCGAGGTGGTGAATGAATATGGACCGGCGATCAGAGCGATCTGGCCTGAAAAGATCGTTACTGTAGCAGGCTACAGCAATGATGTACCCAGTTATTTACCTGTTAACTGGCATATTCAGGAAAAACAATACGAAGGGAACAGTTCCTTTTTCTGGTACGGACAACCCGGAATCCCCCCTTTAAATGTTCTGGAAATCATCACAGACAGAATCAGAACATTGAATAAATAAGCCAATAAATATGCCAAATAGCGCTATAAAGGGCAGTTCAAAGCCCATACTAATCATAGGAGCCTTATTCTTTGTCTTTGGTTTTGTCACCTGGCTGGGTTCCGTATTAATTCCATATCTGAAGATCGCCTGTCAATTAAACAATCTGGAATCCTATCTGGTTGCATTTTCATTTTACATATCCTACCTCATCATGGCTATCCCATCGGCATGGGTTTTGAAATTCACAGGGTTTAAAAATGGGATTTCGCTGGGATTGCTCCTGATGGCTTTGGGAACATTGATCTTTGTTCCTGCTGCCCTGGTTCGCGAATACAG
>CAYHGN010000224.1:0-1901 GCA_964356005.1 uncultured Sphingobacterium sp. | reverse complement strand
ATCCGGTATGTGGGACTGTTGCTTCGGCAAGGTAAGCAGGAGACCGCCAACATGGAGAGAAAAATGTGATTGACCTCCCATTTTATCCATGAAATACGGAACGATTTAAATAAACCCGACAGGACTGAAAAACATAAAATCAAAATTCAAAGACTATTAACCTATGGACCGAAATATGACCTGATTGCACTAACTCGACTGGGGCCGGTGCTTTGGATAATCAATGGGCTTTTTATTCAGGCTGGATTTATGCTTTGTTGCAAGAAATTTTGCATTATTAAACTCATGAAAATCCATTTCTCCCGTTAAAACACCAGCACTAATATTCCCCTGCATGGTAGTCACTATTCTATCTCCCGGCACATTATAATTACATAAAATTTTTATTTCATTTCCATCAATACTCCCGGTGAAGGGACGGCTTGAAAGGTCTGTTTTAAACACACCGGTAATCCAGTTTCCATCCTGAGTGTCAATAAATAAATGCTGGGTAACTTTGCTGCTGAAGTATTCAACTTCCATATCCCAGAGTCCAACCATATTCATCACCGGATTTTTCATTGCCGGAATTACCTTTGGCTGTCTTTTCCTCGAAAGAACTTCATGAATACGATTTGCTGCAACTTTATCATTCCCGGGAATCATCATATAGGCTACGAGGGTGATTCCAGTAAGTCCGGGTTCATCTCTTCCCGCCTGAACAGCAATTCGCGGAGCAATTGTTCCAAGTTCTTCTGCGATCTCCTCACCTGTAACATGAAGCTGTTCAGGATTCCACCTGATGTGCAGGTATGGGGTGACGTGATGAATTAACTCCGGATCAGGCCTGGTAATATTTGTTTTAATTCCATTGATAGTTGACACCTTATTACTTATGGTTTCGAGCCAGGAAACCCAGGTATTCATTTCTTTTACATGATCCAGCTTAACCCAAGCCTCCACAGCGGCCAGCATTCCTATATGTTCTTCCCGTCCAACTTTATTATCCCGTCCAAAACCATGATGCGGAGAATTTACCTGATGAGCAGACGTTAAGAGATCTTTCCGGCCTAAAATTAATCCCGAACAACTAGGTGCTTTTATTCCTTTTCCTCCGCTGTAACCTACCACATCAGCACCCTGAGCCAAATGAACATCGGGGATAGTCAGAATATGAGCAGCCGCATCAACAAATACAGGCACATTTAAAGGCCGCGCAATTTTTGATACACTCTCAATTGAAAACTCATTTTCCGAGGGTGTCATATAGATCATGGCGGTACGGGAATTAATACTTCTTTTTAATTCATCAAGACTTTCAACCGTGATTACTTTTACACCTGCATTTCTAACCGCATGATCATATACATTTCGTGAGGATCGGGGAATGATCACTTCTGTCTTGGCAAAGCCAGTCAGATCCGGAATTCTCAGTAATTTCTCCGGGTCTCCACCTGTAAGACAGGCTGCAGTAACCATCTTAATACCGGCTGCACATCCTGCGGTTACAATACCCCATTGAGCACCGGTAAGCTCTGCAAGCCTCTTCCCAATCCCAAAAGCCAGCTCATCCATCTGAACATTCAGGGTTGAAACAGACTCCATTGCCAACTTCACTTCGGGTCGTACCACAGATCCTCCCATAATCGTGTTTGTTCCTTTGCAATTCACAAATGGCTCGACACCAATAGATTTAAGGAGGCGCTCACCCTTTTTTACCGACTCTTCATCAATGATTCCATAAAGATCAGCATGATCCTGAATTCCGTTTGAACCGAAAGAAAAGTCGTTCAACGGGGAAGCAGCAGCACTTCCGGCAAAAGGTAATAAGGTCAGACCTTTAATTATTTCTCTTCGTTTCATCCTATTATTATTATTGTTTTTATTTTTCAGGTGTAACCTTCGATGATTAAAATTCAATT
>CAYHGN010000223.1:0-1967 GCA_964356005.1 uncultured Sphingobacterium sp. | reverse complement strand
GAAGCACCAGTATAGGTTCCGTTCTAGTCGCTCAGGTTTTGGGCCAGTCCGAACTGAAAACCGGATTCTCACCCGGAGCTAAAGCACCGGGCTATTCATCGTTACGGCTATCACGACACTCAGTATTTTTTATTCAATCATTTCAATTACCCATCATCCAGTGTCATCTCGCCTAATAATTGACAAATAGAGTTTCAATAGTTTTACCCTGTTATTGTCAAAAATAAATTGCTATTATTTTGACCTTAGCCTCTTCCTCAAGAAACCATCAAAAAGATATAATCCAATGATAATATCTACGAAAAAGAAGATGTTGATATAAGTGCTGTTCAGATATTTAGATGAATCAATTGCGGCCATCGTAAATTCAGGCATTTTGAATCCTGTGGTCTGAGACCAGTCGATCTGATAGAATAAAACTCCAAGCAAAGCAGTAATGGTCAAAAGGAAAAATCCTGCAATTCCGAAAATTATCCTTCTATCGATCAATGATTTAATTGAAGCATGAGCAGGTTCCAGATTGATTCTCTCCATCACATTTCTGCTAAAACCCATAGATGGCTCTTCCTGATCTATTGCAGAAACAAGGCTATTGAAAGATTTACATTCATCATATACCTGTCGGTATAGCGGATCGCTGATTATCAGCTGCTCTGTTAATTCCCTTTGCTGAGCTTTATCTGTTCCATCCAGATAATCCCATATTCTTTGTTCTATAAGGTTCATAATAATTCCCTCACTTCATGGTGTAAAATATTTTCAATTTTTTCTTTCAGGCGATGCCTTGCCCGGTGCAATTTTACTTTTACTGTATTTATTTCCATCCCCAAAGCCTGCCCGATTTCTTCGAGAGATTGCTCACCCTGGTAGAAAAGAGTAATTACTGCCGCATCATCAGGCAATAGCTGATCAATAGCCCGGTTAACAAAGACCATTTTCGATTTATGTTCCACATCATCTGAGTTCAGATCTGAAACATGGTTCTCGACATTCAGCAAACCAGCTTCAGTATCAATTGATTGAATATCCAGTCGCTTTTTTCTTAAAAAAGTCATCGCTGTTGTATAAACAATACTATAAAGCCAGGTGCTGAACTTAGAAGTATTTCTGAATGTATTTAAAAACCGATAAGCTTTTACAAAGCAGTCCTGAGCAATTTCTTCAGCATCCTCGCGATTCTTTGCAAATCTTAATGCCAGCGTGAACACAAAGCGTTGGTGGCGCTTCATAAGGTCGGCATAGGCAGCCTTGTCGCCCCCAAGCACCTTATTTATCAGTTCTGTATCTGAATACTTGTTCTGCATCAATCATCCATGTGACGCCTGAATATTTAGAAAGGTTACAGCTTATAAACAATAAAATATATTAAAGTAAACGAAAAGTTAAGATGAAAACAAAAAGCCAATCTTATGATTATAATTTGTCAGATAAGGTATGAAAGACACAATAATTTGTTTGTTGAAACCAATACCTATGTTTTATAGGTTAGTTCAGCCCTTTCCTTCGGGGTAGTTCCGGCATGAAATCCTGGTCGACATCAATTTATTAATAGCCGGAAGCTACCTCCTCCGGCAAGGTTTATTTTACCCGGATCTGTTTTTCATTGGGACGGGTAGCAGCTGCTGGTGTGCGCGTGCCGCGCGTTCCAAAATATTTTACAAGCACACGCGTGCGCTAGCGACGGAGCAACCCGGCAAAAGGACATCTGCTATTTGAAATTAAACGCTGCTTGTGCACGTATAATGTCATTATTTAAGAGATTGTTTTGGTTTCATGATTCTCAAATGCTTGTGGAATAATTTTGAGTTTGCAGCTTATCTTGGTTTCGTTTCTTTCAGAAAGACAACGTTAACCGGAATGCGTTATGAGGTTCCAGCTTTCGCTGGAATGACAACATTGGTAGGGGGAGATAGGGGAGATTCCCTTTGGTCTATCAAAGACTATTTATTAGCAATTGTTATTGTTAG
>CAYHGN010000222.1:0-2122 GCA_964356005.1 uncultured Sphingobacterium sp. | reverse complement strand
GCTATTGCATTTATCAATTATTATTATTTACTTTGAAAATCAAAGTACTTTTAAATGGAAGAAAAAAATATACATTCTGAGCTGGCTTCTATCAGATCCCTGATGGAGCGCTCATCCAAATTCCTTTCCCTCAGCGGATTGTCGGGAGTTTTGGCAGGTATATATGCCCTGATTGGTGCATTTATTGGATACAGAATCGTCTACGAAAAGTACGGGAGATTAGTTATAAGTGATTCTTATACAGACAATTCCTCAGCATATAATCAACTAATTTTGATTGCAGGATTAATACTATTGCTCTCAGTTTTAAGCTGTTTACTGCTGTCTATCCGACAGGCAAAGAAAAAAGGTGAAAACTACTGGAATCCGGTAAGCAGGCGTTTGATCAGCAGCATGGCCATTCCATTATTTACCGGCGGACTCTTTATTATTATTCTATTTTTACGGCTGGAATATGCCCTGATTGCATCTGCCTGTCTGATATTTTATGGATTGTCTTTAATATCTGCGAGCCAGTACACGTTCTCGGATGTGAAATGGCTGGGCATTTGTCAGATTATACTGGGTTTACTGGCGGCTTTAATTCCGGCATCCGGACTCTTGCTCTGGGTAATTGGATTTGGCCTTCTGCATATTATTTATGGTACTGTCATGCATTTTAAATATAACCGGTGAAGACATCCCTGGAACAATTTGATAAAGCCTTTGAAAACCGGATACGCCTTCAAATCATGAGCGTATTACTTGCCAATGAGCATTATGATTTTAATTCACTCAAAGACCTATTAGATGTAACTGACGGGAATCTTGCATCCCATATAAAAGCGCTTGAAAAAGAGGAATATATAACTGTGAATAAAACCTTCATCGGCAAGAAACCAAATACACAATATGCAGTATCAGAAAAGGGCCGCAAAGCCTTTATTAAGCATCTGGAAGCACTTGAAAATTTAATCAAACAACAGAAGATGTAATATTTTTTTATTCACTTACTTTGAAATTCAAAGTACTTTTAAACAACTAAAAATGAAGATAGAACTAACAACAGAAAACAAGGGATTTAACAACTGGTTCGGGGGATCAGTATTAATCAAATTAGGCCTGATCGGCTTTCTTACTATTCTATTATTAATTCCCTCCTCCCTGGTACAGGATCTGATTGCTGAGCGACAAAACAGACAGGAGGAGGTTATCAGGGAAATTTCCGAAAAGTGGTCGGGTAGCCAGCTCGTACAAGGGCCGGTTCTGGTGCTGCCCTATAAAACTACAATCATCACGGAAGATCCAAATACCAGCAAAAACAGTACACGGGAAATTCTGACCAATATTTATATCCTTCCCGAAACCCTGAATATCTTATCAAAAGCAAATCCTGAAATGCTTCATAGGGGCATCTTTGATGCAGTGGTTTATAACAGCAAGATTCAGGTAAATGGAAAGTTCAGCGCCCTGGAACTGATAAAATCAAACATTGACCCTGCAATGATTCAATGGGATAAGGCAAAAGTAGCTATCGGACTGAGTGATTTAAAGGGACTTAAAAACAATCCGCTCATCAGGCTTGGGAATGAGAACTATGAAGTTGAGCCCGACCTTACTTCACTTAAATTATTCAGCAATAACCTGGTCATCCTTCCAAACCTGAGTACAGGGAAGAACACTGCACTCAACTTTAGCTTTGATCTCGACCTGAGGGGAAGCGAGAAGCTCAGCTTTCTGCACCTTGGAAAGAATACATCAGTAAAAATTGAGGGAGAATGGAATAATCCAAGTTTTACCGGAAGGTATCTGCCTGATGAACGCTCGGTTTCGGGTAGCGGATTTTCTGCTACCTGGAAGATGCCATATTATAACAGGCCTTATCCCCAGCAATGGATTGAAGAAAATACTATTTTAAATAAGCCAGATACCCTTGTAAAAGGAAAGAATAACTCAGATACCGGGGCAGTTTTTGGGGTTGATTTCCTCCTACCAGTAGACCAGTATCAAAAGACCACTCGCGCTGCAAAATATGCCATATTGGTTATTTTACTTTCCTTTTTATCTCTGTTCTTTACCGAGCTATTAAACAAAAGGAATGTTCACTTTCTCCAATATGTGCTGATCGGAGCCGCGATGACCA
>CAYHGN010000221.1:0-2125 GCA_964356005.1 uncultured Sphingobacterium sp. | reverse complement strand
CGGTTACGAAAAAGCCTGCTGAAGTACGTATGGGTAAAGGTAAAGGTGCTCCTGAGTATTGGGTAGCAGTTGTAAGACCTGGTAGAATGATCTTTGAAGCTGAAGGTGTGCCTTTGGAAGTAGCCAAAGAAGCCATGCGTTTAGCAGCACAGAAACTGCCGGTACAAACGAAATTTGTGATCAGAAGAGATTTTGTAGAAGCATAAATTAGTAGTTAGTATTTAGTAGTTAGTATTTAGTAGTCTGACAAGCCTAACAACTAACCATCTAACCAACTAACCAACTAACAACCAAAAGAAAATGAAAAACTCAGAAATACAAGGATTAACAACTGAAGAGGTTGTTGCCAGAATTAATGAAGAGAAAGCTAATCTCACCAAATTAAAATTTGCACATACGGTTTCTGCTATTGAGAACCCTTTGAGGATCACAAAAGTGAGAAAAGATGTAGCACGTTTAAACACAGAATTGACTAAGCGCAAGGCGGAAGCGAAAGCATCTGCTACGCCAGAGTCCGCTTCTGAATAAATAAAAGTCCAAAATGGAAAGACAATTAAGAAAAACAAGAACCGGGTTGGTAGTAAGTAACAAAATGGAGAAATCTATTGTCGTTGCGGTTGAGCGGAAAGTGAAGCACCCGATTTATGGTAAGTTTGTTAAGAAAACTACCAAATTTATGGCTCATGACGAGACTAACACTTGCGGTATCGGTGATACAGTGTTAATTATGGAAACTCGTCCGCTGAGTAAGACCAAGAACTGGAGATTAGTGGAAATTTTAGAAAGAGCTAAGTAACATGGTACAACAGGAATCAAGACTGAATGTTGCTGACAACAGTGGAGCTAAAGAAGTTTTAGTAATCCGTGTTTTAGGTGGTACCGGTAAGCGCTATGCATCCATAGGTGACAAAATAGTTGTCACTGTAAAAAGTGCGCTTCCATCAGGGAACATCAAAAAAGGAACTGTCTCTAAGGCAGTTGTTGTGAGAACAAAGAAAGAAATCAGACGTAAAGACGGATCATATATCCGCTTTGACGATAATGCAGCTGTATTGCTGAACGCTCAGGACGAGCCGCGTGGAACGCGTATCTTCGGACCTGTAGCAAGAGAGCTACGTGAAAAACAATTCATGAAGATTGTATCATTAGCACCGGAGGTTTTGTAAAAATGGAAAAGAAGATAAAATCACAACCTAAATTGAAAATCCGTAAAGGAGACCTGGTACAAGTTACTTCAGGTGATTCTAAAGGAAAACAAGGAAAGGTTTTAGAAGTTAAATTAGCTACTAGCAGAGTAATAGTTGAAGGTGCCAATATGGTATCTAAGCATACAAAACCTAATGCTGCCACTCCAAACGGTGGTATCGTTAAAATGGAAGCCAGTTTGCATATTTCTAATGTTATGCTTGTTGATGCCAAATCAGGTAAACCAACGCGTGTAGGCAAGCAGAAAAATGCTGATGGTAAATCAATTCGCATCGCTAAAAAATCTGGGGAGGAAATTAAGTAATGGCTTACGTACCAAGATTAAAGTCAAAATATAATGAGGAAATCATTACTGCTTTAAAGGATAAATTCCAATATAAAAGCGTAATGCAGGTTCCACGTTTACAGAAGATCGCTATCAACCAGGGTGTTGGAGCTGCTTCTACCGATAAAAAGTTAATTGATACTGCAATAAATGAAATGACCACTATTACCGGTCAGAAAGCAATTCCTGCAAAATCTAAGAAAGATATTTCTAACTTTAAATTACGTAAAGGAATGCCGATAGGTGTTCGCGTAACTTTACGTGATAATAATATGTATGAGTTCCTTGATCGTTTGATCGCTGTAGCTCTGCCACGTATCCGTGATTTCAAAGGTATTAATGATAAAGGCTTTGACGGACGCGGTAATTATACATTAGGAGTTACTGAGCAGATTATCTTCCCAGAGATCAACATCGATCAGATCAATAAGATCATGGGTATGGATATCACTTTTGTAACTACTGCTAAGACAGATGTTGAAGCACTCGAATTATTAAAACAATTCGGTTTACCATTTAAGAATCAAAATACAAACAATCAATAATGGCTAAAGAAGGTGTAAAAGCACGTGAAGTAAAACGTGCCAGATTAGT
>CAYHGN010000220.1:0-2178 GCA_964356005.1 uncultured Sphingobacterium sp. | reverse complement strand
AAAGATACCATCAAAGGATTCAATATGATCATGGACGGAGAAGTGGATGAGTATCCTGAAGCTGCGTTCAACCTGGTAGGTACTATCGAAGATGCTGTTGAAAAAGGTAAAAAATTATTAGCTGAGGCAAACGCTTAATTTAGTACAGAGATATTAGTATTGAGTATTGAGATACTCAATACTCAATAGTCAATACTCAATACTCAATACTCAATACTTAACCTATGAAACTAGAAATATTAACCCCTGATAAAAAAGTCTTTGAAGGCGAAGTATGGTCAGTGACAGTACCTGGCACCATGGGATCTTTCGAAGTACTTAAAGATCACGCACCTGTAATTTCAACTTTGGAAGATGGTAAAGTGATCATCCGTACTGATAAAGATGAAGAGACTATTTTTATTAAAGGTGGAGTGATTGAAGTATTAAATAATAACATAATGGTACTAGCTGAAGGAACCCTGAATTCTTGAGACAAACTAAGAAAAGAAGCCCCTCTGATCAACAGATCGAGGGGCTTTTTTTATGCCTCCGATTTTGATTTTTTTATGACTATTCCCATATTTCAGGCAGAAATCAGATAGTTTGATCTGAATAAAAATTTCATGAACCGAAAACCCAAAACCGTTTTGGTATATTTACACAAAATTAGATGAACCTAATTCTTGATAAATCAGAATTTAATACTGCAATTTCGTATTTTTTAATATTATATTCTAATTTAAAAAAAATGCATTGCCTATTGATACTTAAATCTCAAGACCTTAAATTGAGATTTAAATGAAACAGGAAATTATAAGCGTTTGTGTAATGAAGAGTATTTTGAATCTTAATTTTAATAAACTGATTATTCCAGGTATCCTTTCCCTTGTTTATATTCTGAATTACATTCTGCTCCTCCCTGCTGTTAAGGTGTAAAATCTTTTAAAATCAAATAAAAAGATCAACGCCTTCCTAAGATAGAAAGGCTTTTTTTTTAGAATAAAATATTGTTAAAAATAAGAATCAATTTACAAGAATCTGAATAATGGAACTCAATAAATACAGTAAAACAATCACTCAGGATCCAACACAACCAGCTTCACAAGCCATGTTATATGGAATTGGATTAACAAGGGAAGATCTGGCTAAGGCACAGGTAGGTATTGTGAGTATGGGTTATGATGGTAATACTTGCAATATGCACCTTAATGAACTTGCCGAAGTAGTTAAGAAAGGCGTTTGGAAGAATGATCTGGTCGGTTTGATGTTTCATACTATTGGTATAAGCGATGGTATAACCAATGGAACAGAAGGCATGCGTTATTCACTGGTCTCAAGGGATCTGATTGCTGATTCTATCGAAACCGTTTGTGGTGGTCATTATTACGACGGGCTTATCGCCTTACCGGGTTGTGATAAGAATATGCCCGGAGCTATCATGGCAATGGGACGGTTGAACAGACCGGCAATCATGGTTTATGGTGGAAGCATCCACTCCGGAAATTATAAAGGACAATCGCTGAATATTGTATCTGCATTTGAGGCATTAGGTCAGAAAATGGCAGGCAACCTAGCAGAAGAAGATTTTCAGGGAGTTATAGAACACGCTTGTCCGGGTGCAGGCGCCTGCGGAGGCATGTATACTGCAAATACTATGGCATCAGCAATTGAAGCCATGGGAATGAGCTTGCCCTATAGTTCAACCTATCTGGCATTGAGTGATGAGAAAAAACAGGAATGCCTTGATGCTGGTAAATACATCAGGATATTGCTGGAAAAAGATATCAAACCAAGGGATATCATGACAGAAAAGGCATTTCATAATGCCATAGTAACGGTAATGGTTCTGGGTGGTTCAACCAATGCAGTTCTGCATTTGATTGCAATGGCTAAATCAGTTGGAATTAAACTTGATCTTGAATATTTCCAGAAGATAAGTGATGAGACTTCAGTTATAGCTGATCTTAAACCAAGTGGAAAATACATGATGGAAGATGTTCATGCAATTGGCGGATTACCATCGGTTTTAAAATATCTGTTACAAAAAGGATTGCTGCATGGTGAGTGTATAACCGTTACCGGAAAAACACTGGCAGAAAATTTGGCAGAAGCAGATGATCTGAATTTTGAAAATCAGGATGTAATTTATCCTTATGAAAATCCGATAAAGAAAACCGGGCATTTACAAATGCTATA
>CAYHGN010000219.1:0-2651 GCA_964356005.1 uncultured Sphingobacterium sp. | reverse complement strand
GTTGAAGGTGCATTACGTTCAGAAGTTCAATTGAACATCAAGCGTTTAATGGATATTGGTTGTTACCGTGGACTTCGTCACCGTAAGGGACTTCCTGTTCGCGGTCAGCGTACCAAAAACAACTCCCGTACCCGTAAAGGAAAACGTAAAACTGTTGCTAATAAGAAAAAGGCAACTAAATAGTAATTAGATATGAGTATTGAGTATTGAGATATGAGAATATCAGTAATACTCTACTCATGATTAAAACAAGAAATAGATATGAGTGCCGTCCCAATGATTATCGGGACAAGTCTCACATCTCAAATCTAAAATAATGGCAAAAACTAAAAAAGTTACCAAAAAACGCGTTGTAATTGTAGAGCCAATTGGTGAAGCTCACGTGAATGCTACATTCAACAACATCATCATCACTCTGACTAACCTTCAGGGCCAAACAATCAGCTGGTCTTCAGCAGGTAAAATGGGCTTTAAAGGTTCTAAGAAAAATACACCGTATGCTGCCGGTCAGGCCGCTGGTGATTGTGCAAAAGTGGCACATGATCTGGGTCTTCGTAAGGTTCAGGTATATGTTAAAGGACCGGGTTCAGGCCGTGAGTCTGCTATCCGTACTTTGCAGACTACAGGTATCGAAGTAACAACTATCCAGGATATTACTCCGCTTCCCCACAACGGTTGTCGTCCTCCAAAAAGAAGAAGAGTTTAACAAATAATTAATAAATTTTTTTAAAGCTAAGATTCTCCCGGATTTGCCGGGATGATACTTTAAAAACCCACAAACATGGCTAGATACACCGGACCCAAGTCCAAGATTGCCCGTAGATTCAGAGAACCAATTTTCGGTCCTGATAAGGCATTAGAAAGAAAAAACTATCCTCCGGGAATGCATGGTACCTCCAGAAAAAGAGGTAAGCAATCTGAATATGCAGTTCAGTTAATGGAGAAGCAAAAAGTTAAATATACTTATGGTGTATTGGAACGCTATTTTGAGAACCTTTTCCACAAAGCGTCTGCAAAAGAAGGAATTACCGGTGATAACCTGTTAAAATTCCTGGAAGCCCGTCTTGATAATACTGTTTACCGTTTAGGTATTGCTCCAACCCGCTCTGCTGCACGCCAGCTGGTAGGTCACAAGCACATCACTGTAAATGGGGAGGTTGTGAATATTGCATCTTACTCTTTACGTTCTGGTGATGTAATCGCTGTACGTGAACGTTCTAAAACTCTGGAAGCGATTTCGCATGCAGTGGCTGCCAGAACATTAAATAAATTCAGCTGGTTAGATTGGGATGCAAGTACCTTAACCGGGAAATTCCTTAACTACCCAACACGTGATGAGATTCCTGAAAACATCAAGGAAAATCTGATCGTCGAATTGTACTCTAAATAAGATATGGGATTTGAGATTTGAGACGTGAGAAATAAATTTTCTCATGTCTCAAATCTCATATCTCAAATCTCATATCCATAAACAATAAACAAATTTGATAAATGGCAATTTTAGCATTTCAGAAACCTGATAAAGTTATCATGCAGAAATCTACGGATTTCGAAGGAACATTCGAGTTCAGACCTTTAGAGCCTGGGTTCGGTGTTACCATTGGTAATGCACTACGCAGAATTCTTTTATCTTCCCTGGAAGGTTTTGCAATAACTTCAGTTCGTTTTTCGGGAGTATCCCACGAATTCTCAACAATTAAAGGTGTTGTAGAAGATGTAACTGAGATTATTCTAAACTTAAAGCAGGTACGTTTCAAAAAGACCGGTGAATCTGGTGATAATGAAAAGATTTTCGTAATCATCAATGGTAGTGATCAGTTCAAAGCTGGTGATATCAGTAAGTTCTCCAATAATTTTGAGGTTCTTAATTCTGATCTTGTTATCTGTAATATGGAGACTTCAGTAACTCTGGAGATCGAATTGACAGTTAATAAGGGTAGGGGTTATGTTGCTGCAGAAGAAAATAAGAATGCAGATGCTGTTTTAGGTGTTATTGCAATCGACTCGATCTATACTCCAATCAAAAATGTGAAGTATTCAATCGAAAACTTCCGTGTTGAGCAGAAAACAGATTATGAGAAATTAGTTCTTGATATCGCTACTGATGGTTCAATTCATCCTGAAGAAGCATTGAAAGAAGCAGCTAAAATCCTGATTCATCACTTTATGTTGTTCTCTGATGAGAACATCATGCTTGAATCTCAGGCTAAAGAAGAAACTAAAGAAGTTGATGAGGAAATCCTGCATATGCGTAAGATCCTTAAAATGGAATTAGTTGATCTTGATCTTTCTGTTCGTGCATTAAACTGCCTGAAAGCTGCTGACATCCGTTCATTGGCCGATCTTGTTTCTTATGATGTTGCAGACATGCTTAAGTTCAGAAACTTTGGTAAAAAATCATTAACTGAAATACAGGATCTGGTTAAATCTAAAGGATTATCCTTTGGTATGAATCTTTCCAAATTCAAATTAGACGAAGAATAAAAATATAACAATAAGCGAAATGCATAATTCCCGATCCCGAAAGGTTGATTGACGGTATGCACGTGCACAATTTAATAAAACATGAGACACGGTAAAAAAGTAAACCATTTAAGTCGTACAGACAGTCACCGCAGAGCGATGCTGGCTAATATGGCTTCTTCGCTTAT
>CAYHGN010000218.1:0-2682 GCA_964356005.1 uncultured Sphingobacterium sp. | reverse complement strand
TTGATCAGAATTATAAGCAAGAATTACAGGGTGTCCCATTGACGAAAACAGGAAAATGTCGGCAAAGGCTGTTACTATGTATAACCGTTACAAGCCACACCAATCCTTATCCGGACTAACCCCAATAGGCTTTGAAAGCCTGGAACTTAGGTTATCAACAGAAATAACACTTGTTAACAAAAGAAAAAAAGAAGCAAAAAAAGAAAAATTACAACAACAACAATTAACTTACAGTTGACTAAAATCGGTCAAGGCTATTCAGGCATGCATATACAGACAACGGATAACTGGCAACTGGCAACAGGCAACTCACACCAGCCTCCCCACAACCTCAAACTTCCCAAAAACCTGATCGCTATGTGGTGCATCCTTTAATTCATCGGTCAAATCCTGCCCTGCCCAATGCTCATAGTGTTTCCCGTTCTTCCATAAGCGGCTATCGGTCACATCATAAATGATGCCTTTGAAGGCAATCCAGACTTGCGGCTTATCCTGACCGTTTCTAAGGGCAAGATATGATTTACTGTACTCAGGAAGCTTATTCATGAACTGCCTTTGCCCGATTACGGAAATATTCGAACAACATGATATTGAGCAATAGCATCGCCATCGAATAAAAATGATCCTCAAATGGAATGGTTCCTACCCTGAATGACATATTTTCTTCATTATTATACATGACCACCGGGATTGAAGTCAGCAGTCCGTTAACAATATAAAATGGGATCAAGGAAACCAGGTAGGCCAGATAAAATCTGCTTAAAAATCTCAACCTGAAAATAAATTGTGCAATCAATAATATTACAAGCAGTAAGCCAAAGGTGATCAGTGAATAAACCTTATCGTAAAACAGCAGCAATAAAACTAAACACAGAAGGATCAGTACATAAGTAATATAAACAGAAACAGATGCTAATAAATCACGTTTTATATAGTAATTAAGACACTCATAGATAAAAATACAGGCAAAGGGAACTGTTATAAAAAAGAGTATTTCCTCTAAAGGGAGATTCAGAAAATAAAGGCCTCTAATGTAATCAGGATTGAAGGACCATACCCCGTAAATCGTAAAGAGATAATCCCAAAACAGGAAAAGTAAACCGCTGATTAATAGACCCGGAAAAATGTGCTTCCAGTTATGATAAAATCTAACCCTCTTATCAAATGAAAGAATAATCGGAAATAATACAGTCAGAAAATTAATCAGCAGATAAGTATTCTCCATAGACAAATATCAGATATACTTTTTGAATACAATCAATTCTTCCTTCATACATCTGTCAGATTCGATCATGAAAGCAGCAATATTCTTGATCAGTGGAACATCAGCAAATCCAAACTTTTTATTTTTGAATTGCCTGACAATCGCTTTCCGGTCCTCATCAAGATCCTTGCTGAAACCCAAAAAAGAAGGAGTATAATGCTGTATGGTAAACCGCATAAAGCGGATTTCCAGATTATTGGGATCCCGTTCCACAGCTTTTTTCATCGTTTTTTGAGAAAGGGACACATACTTTATTTTATTGTAGGGATTCCAGCTATGCTTGGCTTTCAAAGCTTCCAGTGTACCGATATAAGCAACAATAAGTGGGTTTTCCGTATTCCCCGATTTAAGTGCCAGGTACAGTGAATCGGTTACAGATGGACTTTCAATTGCCCGGTGAACCGCTATCTTGATATTTCTGAATTCATCAATAACGGCAGGTTCTGCTTTGGAATGAACTGAACTGAATATAAATAGGAACAGTAAAAATCTGAATTTCATCTGATTTGGTGTGTTTTCAAAATTAAGAAAAATGAGCGCGGTAGAGCTATAATTCTCATTTAACAAAAGCTGCTCTATGCTTTAAACAAGAAATAGAAAAAAATATTGCAATTAGCTTGAATTATCATATCTTAATGTAATATAAGCTCTAACGATGAAAGCATTAAGAATTATTGGGGGTATTCTGCTCATACTCCTAGCCATTTTCTTTATCGGGGGGACATTGCTACCCAAAACTTATAATATACACAGATCGACCCTTATAAAGGCTCCAGACAGTGTAGTTTATATGAATGTGGCAGATTTAAATAATTTTCTGAAATGGAACCCTTGGACGAAAATGGAGCCTTCTGCAAAAGTCACGATCAGCGGAACTACAGCACAGTCGGGGCATTTGTGGGAATGGATTGGTAAAGAAACAGGACAGGGCCAAATGGAGTTAATCAAGGCTGTACCTTATTCCTTACTTGAATTTGAGCTCAAATTTTTAGAACCATTTGAAAGTTCAGCCATTTCCGTTTTTAACTTTGAACAAACTAAGGAGGGGACCAATGTTACCTGGGGATTACAGGGAGAAGCGAATAATATGGGGGACCGTTGGATGGGCGTATTCATGGATATGATGATGGATAAGGATTTTACCAACGGACTGAAATCTTTGAAAGAGTTATCTGAAAAATAAGCTGATAGATTAATCAAAGAGTAGGGTAAAGAGGGTTTGGTTTGCGATCCTGGAGGGAGGTGCCCACTTTCGTGGTTCTAATTCCTATGTTTGTTGCCGGAGGTCCCGTCAAAGAGAATGACAAGGTTGTTTGGGTTTGTGGAAATTCAAGTCTAATTGCATACAACAAATTGGTTTGGGGAGGTTCCCACTTTCGTGGGAATTGACAACGGTTGTTTAGGGTTAGGGAGATTCC
>CAYHGN010000217.1:0-2685 GCA_964356005.1 uncultured Sphingobacterium sp. | reverse complement strand
CGGTTTTAACTTAAATTAGTTACAAAATATTTTAGCTTAGATTGTAAAATTTTCGTATGATTTAGTTTTGGTAAAAACGAGGATATTGAAATGAAACCTTATTCATATGATTTAAGAATCCGGATTTTTAATTATTCATTATCACACTCTATTCGAGAAACAGCGAGAGTCTTCCAGGTTAGTCCAAATACGGTTTATCTGCTTACAAAATTGTTTGTTGAGACGGGTAGTTTGAATCCTCGCGTCAATTTATTTGAGCATACTCGTCTGATTACGCCTGAAGGAGAAATGTATTTATGTTTGTTGTTGAATAAAGAGGCCGACTTAACGCTCGAAGAACTTTGTAATCGTTACGAGCAAACCTATGGTGTGCGCGTAAGTATTGGCACCATGTATAACACTCTGGAACGGTTGAATATCACTCGTAAAAAAAAGACATTTTATGATCCGAATAAAAATAGCGATGCAGCTAAAGTTGAAAAAGAGCACTACGATGCACAACTGAAAATCATTGCTCCAGAGAAACGTATTTATTTAGATGAAACAGGAAGTTGCTTGAACATGACGCTTCTCTACGGGCGCTCTCAGAAAGGCAACCGTGTTTATGATGAAAAACCCACATCGCCAGGCACGTCGGTTAGCACAGTTGCCATTCTGTCAGAAGAAGGCATTAAAGCTAAATATACTTATACTGAATCATTGACAGCATCATTATTTGTTCTCTATTTAGAAACATACGTATTACCCATTTTAGAGAATGGGCAAATATTAATAATGGACAGGCACCCAGTACACCGCGCAAAAATTGTTCAAGATTACATGAAAAAAAATAATGTTAAATTTCTATATCTTCCAGCATATTCACCGGAACTTAATCCGATTGAAGAAGCATTTTCTAAGATTAAGCAATATATAAAAAAACAGAAAGCAAGAACAATAGATGTGCTTTTAAGCGTTTTGGAAAAAGCTTTTAAGACAATTACTATTAGTGATGTTAAAGGATATTTTATTCATGCTTCAGAATTCTAAGAGTAACTATTGTAAATTGAAAACGCTGTAGGCGACAGTCTATGCATGCACCATCACTCCAAAATTTGCTTATCCAGAATTAGCATCCTCAGTATCTATATCCTTAATAATTTCTTTTAGATCGATTTTTCCTACCACTATATTTTGTGAAGAGATCATTGTGCCTGTCGGCATCAAGAAGTTAAATATGTTTGTATAAAGATCATTTTCTCTCGTAATAATTGCTGTTATAAATTGAATAATTGATGATTCAGTCCATCCATTCTGGGGTGGTAAATTGCCCCAATCAGATTTATGTTGAATAATGCTCCATTTCCAACCGACCTCCTTGTCCTCACCTACAAAATATTTACGAAGGGGATGTTGATTATCAAGTTGTTCAAGAATTTTATCTTGCGGCAACTTTTCGTTTACCAAACGTTTTTGATCGGCTCGATTTAGATATTTTGGCCAAAATCGATAATTTCCATTTAAGTTTGGGAGATAAAGACGAAATACATTTTGATTTAAAGTAATTAACTCAATTGCATTTTTATTTTTATATGGCTCGGATAGAAATTCAGCTGCTGCTTTCTCAATAAGTCCATCAGCGCCATCTATGGTTCGACCTTCAAGAAGATTGCGTGCAACAATATGGTCAGCATCAACGGGCCGCCCTTTCCCGTATAAGGCATGAATATGTTCTGGCTTTGTTTTTCCATAAATTTTATCCAGCATTTCGCGCTGGTTCCACATAAGAATGAATTTATTTACGCCACTTTGATCTGCCCAATTTCGAAGAAGTAATCTTCTTATTGTTCGTTCAGTAATGTCCTTAGGCGTTGGGATATCTGTCGGTATTATCGATTTTTCTACTATTTCATTTCTTGAACTATCTAGAACGGGATTACTCCATACAAGTCCTATTTCTGTAAGTTCATTATCTGAAAAAGAGGAAAATACCTCTTTCTTAATGGTAGAAAAATCTAATGTCTTATTTTTTGCAGTTTGATGAAATGCCAATTGGTTTAATTTCTTATGAGCAGAGTTACTCACAATTCCATTGGAAAAAATAATCCATTGCAGCAAGTTTTCACGTAATGCCACATCAATTCCTTGGTTTTCCTCACGAATATAGAACGCCCAATATAATAGTGGGTGTAGAGTGATCGGTAGAATTCCTCCTTCCCTCGCTGTTTGAGCTAACTGTACAAGAGATAATCCGTAATTATTCTTGTTGGAATCATTATATAGAATATAGGAAATAGCCACATCGAAACAGACTATAAGTTTCTTACAGTTTTCCTGCATTTCAGATATTAGACGTGCCCATTTGTCTTTATCCTTCTTGATTTCCTTTATTTTTACAAGGTCAAATTCAAATAAATCCCAACTGAGCATAGCCTTCCTTCCATCCTCGTCATTAGTATGCTCTGGCGGGGCTGTTATATTCGCGTACGATACTCTGGTAACTGCGTGAATTATATCTTCAGTATCAAAAAGGTCTTTCCATTTTCCAGCTTGGAATTGAGCAACTGCATCGTTTGCTTCCTTACCCATTTCAAGCATGAGTTGAGAAACAGCCAACTGCCTTTGACTAATTTGAGTACCCCCTCGACCTATACGTTCAAATAGAGTGAAGCTTTCATCTTTTGTTTCTGTTTTTTGCAGGGCTAG
>CAYHGN010000216.1:0-2995 GCA_964356005.1 uncultured Sphingobacterium sp. | reverse complement strand
AGAAAAATGCTTGAAAATGCCGCAGAATCCCACACGTCAGGTGCACGCTTTGTTCGGCGGCTCTATGCCTTAAGACTCGTTGGCTAAAAAAAAGACACTGCCGCCAATCTGAGATATATTTTCATACAGCTTAATCTTTGGCGATCACTATCCGCTTTATTCGAGACTATTGATCTCTTAGATTTAATAGAAGTCTTAGTTTCAGGCTTCTATCTTTGTCTTTTGCCTTCGCACGTCCAGGTATTTTCAGGTTTCGTTCTAGTTCTACAAATATGGTAATAGCTGAATGTACAACCGACATGGGCAAACCCTCTGGCGATTCTTTGAAAACTACGAGTTCTTCATAGCCAGTGGGATCATCTGCAAATGCCCACTTTTGCCATGAATGCCATGCTTGGGATTCAATAAACACTTCCCTCGTAATTCTTCCATCCTCATATGCTGCAACCGCAATATCGTAGGGAAGAGTTTGCCTTTGTAATTCAAAATAGTTTAGCTGCAAATTCAAATAACTATTCGTGATTTTATCAAGTTGCTCTTTTGTTTTACTTACCTCATCAACCACCAGATCGTACATTCTCTTAGTCTCACTTAATTTTGTTGTAGCATTATTTAGTGTTTTTGTAACATATGCGGTGATACCGCCTGCGACTCCAATTAGTACTGTAATAAATATACCAAGCGCCCATTGCATAAATTGTAGGCTTCGATTAGATGCTTCAATTGCCTTTTCTGAAATATAAGTTATTGAATCAACAGATGTAGTTGGATTTGCATGTGGTGTTTGAGTTGGCGAAGGAGTAGTAGTTGGCGCAACCACAGTTTGTGTTGGCGATAAGGTTGATTGTTGTTGCGGTAGTTCAATTTGGATGCCTAATGGAGCATAAACAAATAACAAAATGCCCGATAAAAACAAAAGGAACTTCATAATTAATCCTTTTCGATTAAGTAGGGTTTAAACTTTTCAAGAATATTTGAAGGCAATAACCCACGTTTAGAAATGTAATCGTTAATTCCTAAATTTCCCAAATCATATTTTGTTTCTAAATCGTCCATTACCGATAAGATAATTATTGGGCAAGTAGCTTTTAGCTTGGTTTTGATCCACCTCACTAGTCCAATCCCTACATACGGTTCATTTCCCCATGCTTTTACTTCAGGCGGTAACACATTAGTATCTTTGCTAAGAGGCAGAATTACATCTACGACAATTAAATTGTATTTCTTCCAATTCTTGCACCTTTCATAGCCCTCGAAGCCTGATAAGGCATAGTCAATTGAGACTCCCAAATTCATTAGTGGTCTCATTAAAGATTGATAATTATAGTAATCATCCTCAATCCATAATATTCGTTTGCTCATCGGTTATCAAGTCCTTTCGATAGATGCTTTTGGTTGTTGGATAGGTAATATCACCTTGAAAGTTGTCAAAAATGCTTGCCCATTTTGAGGAATGCTCTCAACATTTAATTTGCCATGATGCATTTTTTCAATCACATTACTTGCATAAGCAAGTCCTATTCCAGACCCCGTCCTGTTTCGGTCTGACGAAAGAACCCCTCGGTAAAAGGGCTTGAAGACAAGTCGATTCTCGATCTCTTCCTTCGTGATGCCAACGCCATAGTTTTGAATACTTACGAAATAGGATTTTTTGTCTTCATCATACCAGCCCCCAGTTATTCGAATGTAACGATTTGCGTCATTTTTTGTGGATGCCCTAAATGAATATTTAATTGCATTGTGAATAAGATTCTTGAACGCTAATGTGAGATCAAATAGACTCATCTCTATTTCTAGGAATCTTGATTCCCCAATCGCAATCGGTCCTTGGAATTCCAATCCCAAAAAGGACGCTTCTTCTTTAAAAATGGATACGGCTTCAACAACTGGTCTATAAATATTGTGCAACGAAAAGTTAGAGATATTTCCATTGTGTCTAGTAATAGCCATGATAGATTCTGTAACCATTTGAAGTCGTTGTACTTGCCCCAATAAGTGCGAACTCATTTTATTAAGTTCGCTATCTTTTGGGGTCTCATTATTTAAATTCTCTGCGTCGGCAAGTATTGAAGTGAGATATGTTGATATTTCATGAGCAATAGATAAATTTAACTCATCCAATGCAGGAACTTTAACTTGGTTCGTTCTATTGTCAGGAATTGGAGTTTGATCCATCATAGAAATTATACTCCCTTATATTTAAGCCGCCGAACGGTTTGCGTTACCTGCGTGTGGGCGGGCGTGGATTCTGTTTGGGAGCAGGAAAAACTCGAAGCCAGAAAAATGCTTGAAAATGCCACAGAATCCCACACGTCAGGTGCACGCTTTGTTGGCACGCTTTCGAATTGCAAGACTCACTGCAAAAAAGGCACCACCACCAACTTAACAAGATTTTGACACACAAGCAAAATTTTTACAATTTAAAAACCTTATTCTCTAACTATCCCAAACATGACCGTTGTTATCGCATCACTGCTTACGTAAACTTCACGCGACATCTTGGTGGTCATGCTAATACTTCCAGCAGTTGGACCAACACAGTACTTGCCAGGTTTTAAATCCATGAACAATGCGATGCCGTTTGAATCAGCATTGACAATTGTAAGTTTGTCCATGCTTGAGGCAGGGCAGGAAATATCCTGTGAAATATCCATTTCAATTTGAGCCCCAGTCTCGCCGCTGTCCATAGTTCCATTCTTGTTATCGTCATAAAAAACAATAGCCTTAATTTGACCTGGATTCCCGTTATCGGTATAGGCTGGCTGGCTTTGACAACCTGTCAGGAGAGCGAGCAACAATACGAACACCAGTAAATTTTTCATTTGTGTCTCCTTGAAAATTCATTTTGCTGATTTTACTTCAAAACCTTCACCACATTTCGTCCCGCTCCCATTATGAGATTTTGGGTTTGCTCTTTTACCTTATTATGCAAGGGGCGTGCCAACGGTTTGCGTTACCTGCGTGTGGGCGGGCGTGGACAATGTTTGGGAGCAGG
>CAYHGN010000215.1:0-3073 GCA_964356005.1 uncultured Sphingobacterium sp. | reverse complement strand
TTTTTACCGGGGCTAATAAGAGCAGCTATATTGACAGCTTCATGGACCGGTCAGTGAATGCCTACAATTTTACAGAACAGATCAGGTGGGCATTGGAAGGACGGGGAGAGAACTGGTATTTGAATTAATATAAGAACCACCCTCATTTTATGGGGGTGGTTTTAATTAAAACGTTACTTATAGATTTATCCCATCTATTGTGTAATAAGTAAATTATTTGGAAGTGGGTTTTACCAGGGCTTTAGCTCTGCTGACTAAATCATTATTTTGAGTAATAATATCTACATCTTCAACAAAATAATCTCCATCATCAGTTACAATTGTAAACTTATTATTCTTAGCCAAAAGGTAATAATAATGGTCATTGAAATCAATATTGGCAGGAAGGTTTGTTAGAATATGTTTTTGTTTAATAGTTGTTGTTAATTCATCCGGAATTAATTCAAAATAATTTTGATAAGCTTTTATATCCTCACATAATGAAACATAATCGCTAAGATACTGGGGAGTAGTTCTATAAAATTGTTTGAAATTAGCAGGCTCTCTTTTTATACCAGTTTTATTACAAAATATGGGGAAGGAAACATCTCTTAAATACCTATTTATAATTTCTGATAACAAAAGGGACGGGATAACTATTTTCGGATTAAGTATATGCCCTTTAAAGGATTCTACAAATGTGATGTATTTTTGATCTTTAGCTGAAATATTGAATGGTGGCTTTAATATTTTTATCCAAATATTAGCATCAAGAAAGTATTTTTTCTTTTGAAGACTTACTAAGCTAAGGTGTCTTATGGAATAAGGCATTAATGAGAAGTAGCATTGTCTATTAAAGCATCATACATCTTAGAATGTATGGCATTTGATTTTACCTCCTCAATCTTTTCAATCAAATGTGGGACATGTCCGTAGTCATATCTGATCAGATTATTTAAAGTTGAAGGGTCATACTGTAAATACATTTTTCCAATAGAAGCATTGAGGAATTGTGTAGCACAACGGTCAATTCCATAAAATGAGATCTCAATAGGCTCTTGACTTCTATAAGCTTTGTCAAGCAGCTCGTAAACTAATAATCCTTCATTATGGAAAGCCGCCGTTTTACTTTGTATAATATCTTTAATAACAGCTTGCATACAGAGTGGGGTTCAAATACAGTACCAAAATAACGTATTTAGAACGAAATTAGTACTTTTTTATAATAAAATCTCATTTTTTATGGAAAATGATGTTAATCGTAGTTCCCTGGAATGCATTTTTTAAACGTCTGCCATCTGAAAAAAACGTATTTTCCAGATCTGAGGCCCAAAAGCCATCATTTGAAATTATCTGCAATACACCGTTATTATTTTTGCAATACTTATGCATATTTTGAATACCTAAACCTCCAGGGAATCCATCTAATATCATCTTTGTACTATTGCCCTTCACAGCCCATTTAATTGCCTCTAAATTATCAGTTATTTCTCCGTTAGTAGCTCTTTGTACTCTCGGTAAAAAACCGTCACCTATGTCAACCATTGTGAATTTAAAAACTCCCATCTTAGGGTAATACTGTCCTCCTACAAAAAAAGGATCTGTTGTGTTTGCATGATATGTAGTATTCCCAAAAACTTCTAATAGATCGTCTGCAATTTTTTCTGACAATAAACTATTTAGATGGTCTGAGATACCCCTATGTTTTAATAACGTGTTTTCAATGTATTCACTAAATCCAACTTTGTTTTTGCAATCAAAGGCTTTTATTGGAATAGTACTGTCTCTTTCATCATACACGATATCGGGGTCAGGGAGAAAGCCATTCCTGTAAAGTATACTAAACCGTTCTTTAATAACTGATGCTTCTGTTTGAAATGTATTTCCGTTCTCCTTATTTGCTTTATGAACTATAGCCCATAATAATGCACTCAAATTGCCATCAAAAAAATTAACTTCTGAAAAATCTATATGAATATGATCTCCTGGATTTACCTTACAAAAGTGATAAAAATTTGCCAGCTGGCTATAACCACTATAATCAGTTCTTATTTGATTTTCAAGGTAATAATGTAATAGAGGCTTAGAGTTCATTTTGAATGTTAATTTTAAAAATCCCATTTGTGAGTAATCTTCTGGAGTTGACCATGAAAATCCTCAAAGCTTAAATATCATTTTGTTATTTCTGTTGACATTATCTAATGATTTAAGACCTTAATGTTGCAATATAAAATTGTAATATACTAAATACATTGCCATTGAATGTATTTGGTATTCCAGTTTATATAAAATTATTTATTTGCCTAACTCAGACTTAGCCCTAATTCTCTTTAAAGAATAAATTAAACAAGCATTTCCTGAAGAGTGAATGACTGAGTTTTCATTTACTAAAATATTTTCAACCAATGTCCACCTGGTCCTTTCTTATAGAGTGATCGGACGGACATTTTAATTTATTAATCATGAAACAAACAAAAGAAAGGGTGGCTGAAATACAAGTAAGCTACCTACCAACAACAAACAAAAAGCCGGTGGTTAAAACTGCCTTTGATGCATTCATAGAACTGATTGAATTTTTTCCCCTGGAAACAATTTCCTTACATGAAAGATTTGTAGCCATGTACCTCAACCGTAGTAACCGGGTGTTAGGAGTATATGAATTATCTAAAGGAGGTATTACCGGGACAGTAGTTGATTTAAGGCTGTTGTTAGCAGTTGCACTTAAGACAGCTGCAACCAGTATTATTATCTGCCACAACCATCCTTCCGGTAATCTGATGGCTTCCAATAATGACATTGAAATCACTCACAAAATCAAAGAGGCATGTAAGCTATTGGATATAAAATTATTGGACCACCTCATTATTACAGCGGGAAGAAAATATTTCAGTATGGCTGATGAGGGAATAATATAAGTCTTAAGGAAGCAAGTCTTTTGCAGTAACTCCTAAAGCTTCTGCTACCCTGAATAAATATGATATTGTAAAATTTACCTGACCAAGTTCCATTCTGGCTAATTGAGAATAATCCATACCACTGGTGTTAGCCAGGTATTCTATAGAAATATCTTTTTGTAAACGGATCTCTCTCATTT
>CAYHGN010000214.1:0-3076 GCA_964356005.1 uncultured Sphingobacterium sp. | reverse complement strand
AAGCCTTTGAAGGCTTAATTAAGAACTTTGCCTTAACTATATCCCAGACTATAAAAAGTCCCAACAAACTGGCTGAAATGATGGCTGGTAAGGCAAAACTAATGGCTGACATCATTGAAAAATCTTTAAACTATGATGATGAAAACGATACCCGTAGCAGCTTAAAAAAGCAAATGCTTTCATTTAAGCAGATGCTTATCCATGACATTGATAATAAAGCTTTCTCAGATATTTATGCGCAGACAATTGCTTATGGGATGTTTGCAGCAAGATACCATGACCCTACCCTTCCAACATTCAGCAGACAGGAAGCTGCAACCTTAATACCCAAGTCTAACCCATTTCTGAGGAAACTATTTCAGGATATAGCAGGATATGATTTGGATGATCGTTTAGTCTGGATTGTTGATGAATTGGTTAATATATTTCTGGCGACTGATGTTGCAGACATCATGCGCAACTTTGGTAAGAGCACTAAACAAGAAGATCCTGTAGTGCATTTTTATGAGACCTTCCTTGCAGCTTACAATCCTGCGTTACGTAAAGCAAGAGGAGTTTGGTACACACCCCAACCAGTAGTAAATTTTATAGTTAGGGCTGTTGATGATATTTTAAAGACTGAATTTAACCTTCCCCAGGGTTTGGCAGATACTACCAAAATTAAAGCAACCAGTAAGCATATTACCAAGTCTACTACTGATCAAAGATCAAAACTAAAGGAGGTTCTCCTTGAACAGGAAGTCCATAAGGTTCAGATTTTAGATCCTGCTACAGGAACAGGAACATTCCTAGCTGAAGTAGTACGGCATATTTATAAAAATTTTGAAGGGCAACAGGGAATCTGGAGTAATTATGTGAATCAGCATTTAATACCAAGATTAAACGGTTTTGAGTTATTAATGGCTAGTTATGCAATGGCACATCTTAAAATGGATATGCTTTTGACTGAAACCGGATATAAGGCTACAACAGATCAGAGGTTTAGGATATTCTTAACTAATAGTTTGGAAGAGGCTCATCCTGATACTGGGACATTATTTAGCACAATTTTGAGTGATGAGGCCGATCAGGCAAACGCTGTAAAAAGGGATACCCCAGTGATGGTTGTGATGGGAAATCCGCCTTACTCAGTTAGTAGTTCAAATAAATCACCTTGGATTGAAAAGCTTACCGCTGACTATAAAAAGAATATGAATGAACGGAATATTCAACCTTTATCTGATGATTACATAAAGTTTATTCGTTTTGGTCAACATTTCATTGATAAAAATGGTGAGGGTATACTGGCATATATTTCTAATAATAGTTTTATTGATGGAATTATTCATCGTCAAATGCGTAAAAATTTATTAGAAAGCTTCGATGAGATTTATATTTTGGATTTGCATGGCAATGCAAAGAAAAAAGAAATTTGTGATGATGGCTCTCCTGATGTTAATGTATTTGATATTATGCAGGGAGTTTCAATTAATATTTTTGTAAAAACAGGGTTAAAGAAAAAGGAAGAGTTAGGCAAGGTGTTTCATTATGATTTACAAGGTAAAAGAGAATTTAAATATAATTTTTTAATTGAAAATTCACTTGTCGATTTTAAATGGAATAATCTAAAAATCAATAGCCCTAATTATTTTTTCACTAAAAAAAATTTTGAAGGTAATGTTCTTTATGATAAAGGATTTAAATTAGACAATTTGTTTAATTTAATGGGACCAGGGGTTGAAACTGGATTGGACAGAGTTTTTGTATCTGACTTCAAGGATGAATTAAAGCAAACCTTTGAAAAATTATCTACAAAAACTGATATAGTATTTAGATTATTTAATATTGAAAATAAAGTTTCTTACCGGGTAAAAGACAAGCTGAAAAGTGAAGATTATTCAAATATTGATAACAATATAGTTTCCTATCAATATAAAGTCTTCGACTTTAAATACATTGCTTATTATAAAAACAGTTTGAGAAGGGCTGACTATAATATATTTAGAAATAAAAGGCAGGATAATATATTTTTAACTTTAATGAGAGCGTCTGTTGATACAGATGGCTTTAAAAGCATTCTAATTTCCAAATCAATAATAGATAAAAACTTATATAGTTTTCAAACTTATGCACTTCCTCTTTATCTCTATCCCGAAATAAATGCACAACATGTTATTGGACAAACAGCGGAAAGAATCCCAAACCTGAATCTAGAAATCGTTAACCAAATTGCCGAAAATTTGGGTTTACCTTTTATACATGAGAAAGATACTACAAAAGATAGTTTTGCACCAATCGACCTTTTAGATTACATCTATGCTGTTTTACATTCACCTTCATACCGAGAAAAATATAAAGAGTTCCTTAAAATCGACTTCCCCCGAGTTCCATACCCTAAGAACCAAGACACATTCTGGAAACTGGTAAAACTGGGTGGTGAATTAAGGCAAATCCATCTATTAGAGAGCCCGGAGGTAAATAAATTCATAACACAATATCCTATTGATGGTAATAACATTGTAACCAAAATCAAATTCGAGGAGAATTACGAAATCATTAATGGAGATACCATTACTCACATTGAACCAGTTTATCCAATGGGAAGGGTTTATATTAATGATACCCAGTATTTCCAGATGGTTCCTGAAGTTGCCTGGAACTTTTATATTGGAGGATACCAACCTGCTCAGAAATGGTTAAAAGACCGTAAGGGAAGGGAATTGAGTTTTGAGGATATTTTACATTATCAGAAGATTATTGTGGCATTGAAGAGAACTGATGAACTAATGAAGGAAATAGATTTAATAGCTATTAGCTGATCTAACGCACAAATAGATTTAATACAACCCGCAGAGATTTCCGGAAAAATAATGACACTTCTTGACCAAGCCAAAAAAGAATTCATAATTATTTCACCTTATAACAACATAACATACTGGCGAAAGCTTTTAACAAGAATAAAGAAGGCACAAGAGCGCAGACAGTTTAGCGCTTCGAAATCGCCAAATCTTGTAGCTGCAGCCTGTTATGGTTTCGACATCACGGTTTCTTTTATATATTTGTATAATGACGACCCTACAGGATATCATAAAGACGC
>CAYHGN010000213.1:0-3219 GCA_964356005.1 uncultured Sphingobacterium sp. | reverse complement strand
AACCAAAATTATACCTTAGAGGCTGATTTTAAAAAGAGTGACGAAAACAGGACAAACTTGAAGAAATATTTGAAGCGAATTTTTGAAGAAAGAGGGTAGTTTATTCCGGATAAGGCAATAGTGCTTCACCTTTGTTAAACTGGGATGCTGATAATTACTTCAGTGCCTGATTCACCGGTTTGGGTTTGGGTGATGTGGATGGTGGTTTTGTTGATTTTGTTGAGTAGGTGGACGCGTTCGTGGATTAGTTCTATACCGCGGCTTGTGTGCATATTAGGAGTTTTAGATTTAATTGAATTTGATATACCAATTCCATTATCTATGATTTTAATTTTGAGTAGTTTGTTGTCAAATTTGAATTTAATTTGAATCCAACCACCATCCTCCTTCGGTAACAATCCATGAAAGACCGCATTTTCTATGAAGGGCTGTATAAGCATGGAAGGTATTACTATTTCCTCTATTTCTATCGTCTCATCAACATATAGTGAATAATTCATTTTATTAGAAAATCTGATTTTTTCTAATGAAAGGTATAAATTTAGATATTGAATTTCTTCAAATAATGTTATGTTGCTTTTTAAGCATATTTCCAGATGCTTTCTCATTAGGCGTGCAAATGCAGTAAGAATCTGATTGGCGGCCTTTGACTCTTTTATTCCTATAAAATATTGGATTGTATTGATTACATTGAAAATAAAATGTGGATTCATCAGCGCTTGCAACGCTTTTTGTTCTAGAGTGGCAATTGTATTCTGGATTTTTAATTCTTTTTTTTGTTTCCTTTTTTGAGATAAGGAAATAATCACGATTCCAATGAGAGTTGTCAGTAGTACAATTGAAATGACAATAGTTAGTATCCACCAGTATTGAGTTTCTTTATATTTTTGTTGCGCTATAGTGAGTTCATTTTCCTGAATTTTTTGTGACTGCAAATAGTGTGAAGATGTTTTCCCAATGTTATCGGATAGATTTCTGGCAAGTTGAAGACTATCATTGTGCTGCACTTCTTTTAAATATTTTAAAGCTTTTTGGTAATTTCCTCGTTTTTGTTCAAGTTCATATGCTTTATATAAATAGTAGTAGACAGAATTATTATCCCCTATTATCATAGAATATTTGATTCCTTCATTTATAGAAGATTCAGCCTTAGAGTAGTTTTCCTGTTCTAAATAAATAGCAGTCAATGTTAAATTTGATCCTACAATTACTTTGTGTAAGTTTTGCTTTCTTGCCTGACTTATAGCATCAAATAACCGCCTTTTTGCATTTTCGAAATCCTTTAAATTGTAAAAAACTACGCCTGAGTTTTGTAAGGACGTAATGAAATTAATGGTATCTCTTGTTTTTGCGAATATCCGCTTACTTGTTTCAACGTATTTAAGTGAATTTTTATAGTCACCCTGAAATCTTAAAATGGTTGCAATGTTTAAATACATGCCTGCAGTAAATTCATCATTTTTATATTTCTTTGTTATGTGCTGTGCCTTTTTATAAAAGAATAGTGCTTTATTGTAATTTATTTCCTTATAAAGGTTACCAAAGTTATTATAAACCCTAGCTTCGTTTTTTTGATCATTAATAAATTTGAAATATTTTAAGGCTTCAGTATAGCTTTTAACTGCTTTCTCAGTGTCACTGAGATAATAGTATCCTACGCCTTTTACTCTATTCGCTTCGCCTATTCCAAAATAATAATTAAACTTTCTTGCAAGATATAGTGCACTGTCTGCAAGCCTAATTGTTTTTTGAGGGTCAGTTAGTCTATTGTTAAAGGCAGCTTTATTAATTTTGTTTACACTCAAAGAATCATTCAAATTTGATTGTATATCTGAGTAAAACGAAAAATACTCTCGCACATTTGAATGACAACTTTCTTTCAGCATTTTGGAAAATATAACAATTGCTGTCAGAAGTAGGATGATTATTAAAGCATACAGGCTTGGTTTTCTTTTCAAGTGTGATTTTCAAATGGAATCTAATGGTAGTAAGGGACGCAGAGAATAATTACACGATATAATTTAGCATTTCCCACTCAATATACAAAAAGGTGGTGAAACGTCCCAACAGCATCAATCGCTTTTCTCGTAATTGAATTGTGCTTATCATTAATTTGAGAATGACTTTCAACTTATAATGAAATACTCCTTAGGTAATGCTACTAATTTATGTAATTCATGATTTTGTTTAATTTCAAATGGATAAGTGGTATGTATTGTTAAATATATAGATGGGATTGTTAAATGCCATCAGTAGAATTTAATCATGAATTATTCACTATTATAAAAAAACTTAACTGTTTCAAGGAAATTTGATACGCGTCTTCTTGAAACAGTATGTTCAGAATTGTCTGACATACTAACAATCAGTCCACTTTTATTGGAATAATTTTTAAGATGTTTTAGATTTATGATTGTTGATTTATGTATTCTGCTGAACCCTGTGTTTGCAAGTAATTCCTCATATTCTTTAAGATGTTTTGAAACAACCACCCGACGCTGATTTTCGAGATGAAAAATGGAGTAATTACTATCAGCCTCAACATAAATAATGTTGTTGACATTTATTACATTAAATCCATTTAGGTGAGGAAGATTTAATTTCGTGATTTTTTTGATTTCATTTAGGTTTTCTTCTAGACTATTTAATAGTAAGGAATTATTGGGAATTTTGAGACTGCCTATCTGATTCAAACCTTTCCAAATAATCGCTTTTTCAATTGCTTCGTTAAGTTCATCAATATCAATAGGTTTCAATAAATAGTCAACAGCGCTTGCTTTTAATGCTCTTAAAGCATATTGATTATAGGCTGTTGTGAAAATTACTGATCCGGATATTTTTTGCAAATCAGGCAATAAACTAAATCCATCCTCATTGGGCATAGCTATGTCAAGAAATACAAGATCTATTTCATTTGATTTCAACATTTGACGTGCTTCCTGAACTGATTTGGCTATTCCTCTTATCTTGACTTTTTGGCAATAGCTTTCAACCATAAAGAAAAGAGATTTACGTGAATACTCTTCATCATCTACGATTATGGCATTTAGCTGCATGAGGATTGATCTAATTACGTAGAATTAATTTACAGGTATTTAAAGGAAAGAAATAATTAAAATGAGTAAGCGGTAGACTTAAATAATTATCAATACCCAATCACCTGTTGTTCAGTCATTTCCGGTAAATCCCTGAACTGGTATTGCTGTGTTCTGAGCTGAG
>CAYHGN010000212.1:0-3268 GCA_964356005.1 uncultured Sphingobacterium sp. | reverse complement strand
ACCAAAATTATACCTTAGAGGCTGATTTTAAAAAGAGTGACGAAAACAGGAAAAAGCAGTCCCTCACAAAGGGTGAGGCTTATAGCTTAATTAGTCGTGCAACAAACATGGTATCTGATTTGTTCTCGTAGCCTTTGATTAACTCATAGCTCTCAAGTTGCATTCCATGACTTTCTTGAAGCCAGCTAATGATTTCTTCATTCTCCTCCCTAAAAACTGAACAGGTAATATAAATAAGTGGTTTACCATGTTTGAGGTACTTGATCACATTAGCGGCTATTGTCATCTGAAGATTTTGAAATCCTCTAATCTTATACTCCTCAAACTGATTAATCATTTCAGGAGTTCTGCCCCAGGTTCCTGAGCCTGTACATGGCGCATCCAGAATGATACCGTCAAATTCATAATGATGAATCTCAGGGTCTGCATTCTTTGTCAGATCGATCAGTTTCTTTTGATAGGTTCTCAATCCTGCAGCAATAAAACGCTCATCCAGATTATCTAAAACACTCTCACGAATATCAGAAACCAAAAGTTTAATGTCAGGTTGTTCTGAAAACAATAATAATGACTTACCTCCTGAGGCTGCACAGGCATCCCACCAATACTCATAACGATTGGGTTTATAATACCCTGCTGTTTTTTGTGAAGACAAATCTTGTACTTCGTATGGCTTCACAGGAAAGCTATTATCAGGAAACAAGATATTCAGATTAGTTCCATTTGGCAGGGCAACTGTATGCTCAGCAATAACCCGGTATTCAATAATGTTATCCTCAAGTGTATTTAGCACCCAGGATACCGCCTGTGGATGAATTCTGATAAATAGATCTGGTTGTACAAAAAATGAACGCAGAAAGGCTCCTTTATCAATTCCATCCGGCAAATGCCGGATAAAAGGAAACACTTCATTCATTACCAAACCTTCATGCAATGAGGCATAGTTGATCTTTTCATCCGCTGTGAGATAAATCCTCTCATTCAAATCGGGACGAAAATGATGAAGAAAAGGGTTATCTACTGTTGTACAAAGAAATTCAGCAAGAAATAGGCGTTGTTCAATTGGTTTGTCTGCAACTGCCCTACCAAGTCTGAAATAATTATACAGTAACCTGGAAGCTGAACGGCGATCATTTGATCCCATTTGCTTATTCCTTTTGAAAAATTCGGGAAGAAATTTGGCAAGAGGTTTATCTGCCGGAAACTCCTCAAGTACCCGCTTAAAAGTCCTCAATTGCTGCTCTGCTCTCATTTTACAGGCTGTAATTCAAAATTCTGATATCTCAATAGCTTTAAGCTTAAATTCCTGTATCCGTACTTAGGATCTTTAACAAAGCGGAATTCATTATGGAGACCAGTGTAATTCTCCTTAACCAGGTAATCTGCATACTGCTTGCCATACTTTTCAATCAATAAACCAAAATAATATGCTGTATCAAAGCCTTTAAATGAATATTCTGAAGGTTCCAGACCAAATTCGTCACGATATCTCGCAACAAAGTTTTTTACATTCTGAGCCTTATAATTCACAAAATAAGAAGCACTTATGCGGGTATTCAATGCTTGCATCTTTTCGTGACTAAGATACCCGGCCTTCATCCAGTTAGGATGTCCAAAAAGCTCAATCCGATATTTCTGATTCTTTAATTTATATAGTTTGTCAATAGAAGGAAGTAAAAATGCCTTGTCAGAAGAAGTAATTATAATAAGATTGTTCTTTGTTGTGCTGAGGTAACCCTCAATACCAATTGCATTAGGACGTTCTGTTATGCGAAATTTAGAACCTGATAATTCGCTAAGTGATTTCTTAATATAATTTGAAAAGCGCGTATCCTCAGTTTTTTGGGTATTTATTAAAAGAACTTGAACTAGTTCTGGTTTATACTGATTGTTGATAAATTCAGCTATTTCCCTTCCATGCTGATCAATTGAATTGTTAATGCTCACAAGATCAGGATCATTAAATTCAGAAGGCATTGATGCTGCAAGTGGCGAAATCTGAAGAACTCTGCCTAAATCTGAGAATTCCGAAAATGTCCTGATTCCATCCGGGAATATAGGCCCCACGATCAGATCCTGATTTTTAACTGACTCAGACATCGCAAGGTTAACTATCTGCGTCTCCTGATTTCGGGTATCAAATACCTGCAGATTGTAGTTATGTCCCCCGCTACTAAGTGAATCCAGTGCGAGTTTAAATCCCTGGTAAAAATCAATTGCCAAATCAGCCTTACTGAGATCACTTTTACGGGATGTTTTGAGATCAAGCGAATTAAGCTGAAAAGGCAGCAGGAGAACAATTGAATGATCAATATTCCTTTCAACAGTTTTATCAACCCTAAGTACTACTACTTCAACCGACGCTGGTTTTTCAGCCGGTTTGATAGGAACAACTTTTTTTGAGCAGGCTGTAATAAAAATCAGCATGCATAATACTATCAGATAATTATTCCCACTCAATTGTAGCAGGTGGTTTGGAACTAATATCATACACAACTCGGTTAATTCCTTTTACATTATTAATTATCTCATTCGAAATTTTAGCCAGAAGATCATAAGGCAAATGGCTCCAATCGGCAGTCATGCCATCCACAGAACTAACGGCTCTTAAACAGATTACATGTTCGTAAGTACGCTCATCCCCCATCACACCTACAGACTGTACCGGTAAAAAGATTGCACCAGCCTGCCAGACCTTATCATACCAGCCCGAAGATTTTAAATTGCTGATATAAATTGCATCTGCTTCCTGTAGAATTTCGACTTTCTCAGGTGTAATATCATCCAAAATCCGAATTGCAAGACCCGGTCCCGGGAAAGGATGTCTGCCTAAAAGAGCTGCGTCCATTCCTAAGGTTTTACCAACTCTTCTCACTTCATCTTTAAATAAGGTATTTAAAGGCTCAACTACCTTAAGTTTCATAAAATCAGGTAAACCACCTACATTATGATGTGATTTAATTGTAGCAGAAGGACCCTTTACAGACACCGATTCAATCACATCCGGATAAATTGTACCTTGTCCGAGCCATTTTACATCCTGCACTTCATGCGCAGCATCGTCAAACACTTCAATGAAAACGCGGCCAATGGTCTTTCTTTTAGCTTCAGGATCTTTGATGCCGGAAAGCTGGCTCAGGAAACGATCTCCGGCTCTTACACCGCGAACATTTAAACCCATATGCTGATAAGAATCGAGTACCTGATCAAATTCATCTTTACGCAATAAACCATTATCCACAAATATGCAATGAAGGTTTTTTCCGAT
>CAYHGN010000211.1:0-3273 GCA_964356005.1 uncultured Sphingobacterium sp. | reverse complement strand
CGCAACCTAAATTTACCGGTGGTTTTACCAACTCTGTTTCCTATAAAAATTTCGACGCTTCTGTTTTCATGCATTTCGTATATGGAAACCAGATTTTCAATCAGGCTGAATATTCATACGGAAGACTTCATACCTGGTTCAACTCTTCAACTCTGGCAAGAAACCGCTGGAGAAAACCAGGAGATGTTGCAACCTTACACCGTGCTGCATGGGGCGATCCAACAAGAAACGGCTCAGTGTCTAACCGTGTATTGCAGGATGGTTCTTTCCTAAGAGTTAAAAATGTTGCTTTAGGTTATAACATCCAAAATGCAACATTGAAAAAAGCCGGAATTCAAAACGTAAGAGTTTATGCAGCTGGTCAGAACATTTTCACCTGGACAGATTACCGTGGATATGATCCTGAAGTAAACGCTAATGGAAATGATACCACGCTTGGTTTTGACATGAGTTCTTATCCACAGGCAAGATCATTCTCTTTAGGTTTAAATGCTACATTTTAATATTAAAAAATTAAAGCGATGAAAAAAATATATTTAATAATCTTCTTATACCTAACGGTTTCATCTTGTGATGTAATTGAACAGGAGCCGATAGATTCAGTAAGTACCCAGGTTTTATTCACCAGGGAATCTGATGCAAATGCAGCGATAATTGGTACCTATCGCCATCTGGCCAATCTTGGGTCCAACTACATCTACTTTGCGGAATTACCAACAAAAAACAGCAAAGGAAATGCGTTGAACAGACAGTTTGAGCAATTAAACAATCTGATCATTGTAGCAGATAACTCACAGTTTACGGGACTTTGGGATCAGCAATTTGTATTGATCAATTCGGCGAATGTGGTGATCAAAAATGTTCCTAAAATTCCGGGAATGGCTGATGCTGCTAAGAATTCTGTAATTGCAGAAGCTCGTTTCCTCCGGGCATTTACCTATTTTAATCTGGTAAAATACTTTGGAGCAGTACCATTGGTCACTGAGCCAACTGAAAGTCCGGAAGTTGCAACATTACAGGTTTCAAGAACCCCCGTTGCAGATGTTTACACCCAAATTCTTGCAGATCTTGATTTTGCAAAGCTGAATTTGCCAGAAACACATGCGGGCTTAGGCAAAACTGCAAGAGCTACAAAAGCTGCCGCTTATGCATTGGGTGCCAGAATCCATCTGACCAGAAAGAACTATGCTTTGGCTATTGCTGATGCAAATCAGGTTGCTACCAGAAAAGGAGAAACTTTAAGTGTGGCCTATGCTAACTTATTCCTGACCAAAAATTCTGCGGAATCAATTTTTGAAATCAATTATGATACTCAATTGCAAAACAACTTGGCAACTACTTTCCTTCCCGGTTCTCTTAGCGGTACGAGAACAATTGAAGTTAACAACGATATTTTCAATGCTTATGAAGCCGGAGATCTTAGAAAGGATGCAACCTATGGTTTTGCAAATGCTGCAAATTACATGAAGAAGTATTCGAGAGGTGGCACAAGGGATGATAATATCATTGTTTTCCGTATCGCAGAAGTTATGCTAACCAAGGCAGAAGCCTTGGCAGAAACTTCCTACCCAAATGCAGATGCGCTAAAACTTTTAAATGAAGTACGCAGAAGAGCTGGGCTGGGAGCAATTAATCCTGCAACACTGGCCGACTTCAGAACTGCATTATATAAGGAAAGAAGACTTGAGCTTTGCTTTGAAGGCCATGAGTGGCATGACATTGTAAGAACAGGAAGACTTCAGGCTGTTCTTGGAATCACAGACATAAATAAATCAATCTGGCCTGTACCATCAGTAGAGATTGCCAGAAATCCAAAATTGCAACCTCAAAACCCGGGGTACTAAATATTAAATTATTGTATTATCAAAAACGGCGTCCCATACAGGATGCCGTTTTTGTTTTCAATTATCTGCCAAAAGCATGTTCTGATAATGTCATGTTCCTGATTATTAATTTGTTTTGTACCTTGGAATAATGTCACAGAGAAGCAACCACGAATTCAGAAGTAAAGTCTATAGTATCGTCTTTGAATCGGATACGCGTGCGGGAAGGCTTTTCGACCTAATCCTGCTCTGGCTTATTGTAATAAGTATTCTTTCAGTTTTCCTGGAGAGTGTGGCAAGCTTTCGGGAAAAATATCTTTTACAGATTCATATTGTAGAGTGGATCTTCACAATCCTGTTTACAATAGAATATATATTGAGAGTATACAGTAGCCATAAACCACTGAAATATATGTTCAGTTTTTACGGAATGGTTGATCTTATTTCATTCATACCAAATTACTTAACTTTCTTCTTTGCTGGCCTGCAATATCTGATGGTTATCCGTGCCTTACGTCTATTGAGAATATTCAGAATCTTAAAACTTAGCCGCTTTCTTGATCAGGGAAATATCCTCAAAAATGCATTGAAGGCGAGTGCTCACAAGATCGTGGTTTTTATTGCCACTGTCATCACTGTGGTAACTATCGTGGGGACTTTGATGTATATCATTGAGGGTGATGAAAGTGGATTTACGAGTATACCTATTAGTATTTACTGGGCAATAGTTACCATTACCACTGTAGGCTATGGCGATATCTCTCCTCAAAGTCCTTTAGGGCAATTTTTAGCCAGTTTCCTGATGATCATAGGCTATGGAATTATAGCTGTACCAACAGGGATTGTAACGATAGAAATGGCAAGAGCCAATGATGAGGCCAGAACCAAATGCCCTGACTGCTCCTCGCCAATCTATCCTAAGGGCGCAAATTTCTGCTCGAATTGCGGGAAGGAACTGCTGCGGTGACAAGACCACCCAGAGGTTATGGTGGGGCGATAACACCGACCATGAGGGATAGTTGAGAAAATGAGTTAGATCATACACACTAAAAGGTTAATCAATAAGAGTAATAAGAATTCTTTGAAAAGCAGGCTCCGTATCCTATTGGTCCCGCCAGACGGGCTCTTCCCGTCCGAATGGCTTCAGCCGGGCGGGTGCTGTTTTTGCCGCAGAAATAAGTATTTAGATCCTATTTACATTGCGGCAAAGCTGCCGCTGCGAACCCGTTTATCCTGATTGGCATCAGGATGACATTCGGATTTCTGCGTCTATGCGAGCACCATAAAACCTATAACTCCTGAAGCAGGAAATGACATAACTGTAAATCCATGCAGTATGGCTGTTACGATATATGCTTATTCCCTTTGTGCGAGCATGAGGTCGTGGCTTTCGCCCAATGTCATTATTTAAGGGTCGGGAGGTTCCAGCTTTCGCTGGAATGACAAAATT
>CAYHGN010000210.1:0-3319 GCA_964356005.1 uncultured Sphingobacterium sp. | reverse complement strand
CTGCCCAACCATTCCATCTCCCAGTTTAATTATATTTTTGTTCCCCTCACGAAACGGGAATGCATAACTTTCGGATAAACGCAAAGTTCCATCTGTGTCATCAGAAATATAAATTGCAGCTAAATGGGCATCAACATATTTAGAGATTTCTCCGATAATTATTGTGGCCAGCGAATGAACACTTTGTTCACCGCGTATACTGTCATCAAGAGATGTTGCTCCTTTTAAAAGCCAGTTCTGATCTTCATTTTCTTTAGATATTTTAAGTAGCTGAGAATTGGTTTGTCTAATCCTCTCCTCAATCATTTCTTGCTTTTTAAAAGTTTTTATTATAAAGGATAACAAAATGAGCACAAGAATTAAAATGATCATTGAACTTGTCATGATAATTAAAATAGTTCTCTGCGAACTTTGATCATTCCTCAATTGAAATTGAGAATAATTTAAATTTTCAGTATCATTAATTTGCCCAATAACGCTTCTTATTTGATCCATAAGCATTTTGCCATTGCCTGATACAATATTCTCCCGGGCCATTTCAAAATTTTGTTTGCGCATTTCAACAAGATTTCGCATGAAAACACTTTTTCCCTGGGCGTAAAATTCCAGAGAATCCACACGCCTCAATTGCTCCCATTTACCGTTAAGCATTTGTCGTAAGTGGTCTATTTGAAGAGAAATTTTATCAGCAGATTGATTAGAAGGCTCTAAAAAAGCAGGATTTCCGGTAACCACAAATCCTCTTACCCCGGTTTCGACATTCAAATGGTCTTGAAGAATTTGATTAGATATATTTATAATTTGCTCCGTATCATAAATCTCTTCAGCGTTCCTTTGAAGTTTCTTTATACTTAAATAAGAAACAATTGCCGTGACAAAAACAAAAACCAGTGTGAAAGCAAAACCAGCCAGAACTCTTTGTTGGAAATTAAATTTAGACATAAAAGCGTATATAGATTTTCAATGATAAGAATTATTATACTGTTTCTTTAATAATATCCTGTCTCCGCAATTTGTTTTGGTATGGCCCGCATTGGGGAAAAATGCGGCATAATGGTCATAGTTAAATGAATATTATGATTTTTAAAAAAAGGTTATGTTCTTCAGGTAAATTACGCACAATAATACCTTTTCCGGGGGGTAAAATTCCATGGAATTAACAATCCTCGAGTACCCCTTTTTACCATTAATCAGTTGTTGTAAGTGGTTTATGAGAAGAGGGATCTTACCAGGAGAAAGCGGAAGTCTTACTAATTTAAACAAGACCAAAAGTTCAAATTGCTTACTCATTAAATATGGAAAATACATAGCCACTCAGATTGACTGCAACATACCTATCAATAAACTAAGATAATTATTTTTCAGGTTTAAACAATAACTAATGAATTTCGGATAATATGGATCCTTCCATAAGTTATTAATAAGTTGCACTGCTGTATTATTAAGTAAACTGAAATTAATAGTTCAATAACAATTAATAGTGACCCTTTACTGAATGTATAAAAACAGTATTTTTGTCTACTATTTGATGCTTCCGGTTAATGCGTCTTGACCACAAACCACTAAGCTTGTGTTTTAAAGCTTCAGGTTTCTCAGTCCCAGAAAATGGATTTTGTTCAATTGCCGTCTCAGTTAGCCTAAGTTCCATATTATTAAACGATCCTGAATTGGGAAAAGAATCAAATGCATTATAACGTCACCTCTTTGAACCCCAACACTTATCAATTTAATAGTTAAAATTCTAAAATAGTTAAACAATAAAGGAAATTTTTAGAGGTTTTTCCTCATCACATAGTCGTTCAGTACAAAATTATGATAGGAAATATCTACTGTCCGGTAAATATCAAATCCAGCCTTTTTATAAAATTCGGAAGCAGGATTTCCTCTGTTTACATTCAGCTCAAGGATTTTTCCGCCCTGCGCTCTGGCTAAATCTGAAATATATTCGATCAGTTTTTTGCCTGTTCCATTGCCTTGTTCTGAGGGAAGAACATAGAGTTTGTGTAATTTATAGATCCCCGGCTCTGTAAGTGAAAATCCTGCAAATGCCTCAGGTGTATTTTCCCTTTCAGCCAGGATGAATTCAATACCCGAGTCCATCTGCTCCTTTAAGCTTTCTTCAGAATACATATCCTTCAGCATAAAGCTAATCTGTGCGTCAGAAATGATATTACTATAAGAAGGCCACCAGATTATTTCTGCAAGCTCAGAAATAACCGGAATGTCCTCATCGGTCGCTTTTCGGATTCTCATCTTAAATTGATTCTGCTATAAAAATAAAGGGTTGCTCAAAAGTAAGGGAATAAAAACCATCCTTTTCTGTCTCAAATAAATGATTTTCCAGTCTTCTTAATCCACTGGTATGAAGATTATGAACCTCGTGGAGAATTTGTATCTGTTCACCTGCGGGCTGCCATTTGGTAAATCCGGATCTCACAGGAAATATTTTTTTATTGCCTATAAAGACCACGATATCAATATCATCTACAAACAGGGCATAATCCTTTAAGACAAATTCATTGGCTATGACATTAACCGCGCTGTATTGTTCGGCAAGCAAAAATTTAAAGGCTTCTTCAACCGGATCGGTATTTGAGATGATCAATCGCGTGTTTTCCTGAGCATAGAAATTAGGGTCAGGGGTAATTACAGCATCAATTTTAAATGCAAGTGAGTCGGCTAATTCATAAATATCCTGCAGTACAATTACAGTCGGACTCCATTCCAGTATTTGTCCGAGGTTTTCATATTCAAAACATTCGAGGTTCAGAATCAGCAATGCAGGTTCCTGTTTTTCGCGAACAATATGATGGGATGACATATATCAAACTTAGATATTTTTTGAAATAAAGTGCAAAGAACAAAGAGTAAGGAACAAAGATTAAGGAACAATGATCAGGAACCAAGAGCCAAGAGCCAGGATTCAAGACAAATCCAGCCAGGATTGCTATTCCTGGTTGAATTGTCTGTTTTTGGGATAATACCTTAATTTTTGCTCCCTGTATGCTAGCGCACGCGCAATGTCATTATTTAAGGTTAAGTTCAACCCTACCGATTGCTCTTTCGATTCGAAATTTTCTCTGTCGACCCCGAAGAAGGCCGCATATTTATAGATGACCCAGAATGGGTCACATGTTTATAGAACAATTTTCAATGAAAAAATCCCGACCCCGAAGGTGGTCGTATGTGGTAATGGTAGACATACGACCACCGGGGTCGGTGAACGGTTTGTATGGTCTTTCTATAAACATGCGACCACCTTCAGGGTCGGCTAATCTATTATAACATGTGGTCTCTACAGGGCAAATGGGCAAAACGG
>CAYHGN010000209.1:0-3394 GCA_964356005.1 uncultured Sphingobacterium sp. | reverse complement strand
TACTGAAGGTTGGCTTGAAATCAGTGGCGATTCCTGGAAGGCCTTCCGCAGAAGGGAAAGAGAACCTTTTGCCGCGTCAAAAGATGATGGAGTTAAACAAACAAGTGATCACTTTACAAATTTTATCGATGCAGTCCGTGCTGAAAAAAATGAAGTTCTTCACTGTGATATAAATGAAGGTTTCTACTCTTCTTGTCTGCCATTATTGGGTAATATATCTTATCGCGTTGGACGTGAAATAAGGTTTATGAATGAGCATGAAAAATTTATAAATGATCCGGAAGCAGATGCGTACTTAAAAAGGGTATATAGAAAACCATTCGTTGTTCCTGATATCGTTTGATATTGCAAGCTTTGGCCCTCGTGTTACCAATTGCCAGGATTGCGAGTAAAATAAGATCATTAAAGCTGAATGGCATAAGCCTGCCTTAATAAATGATGAAAAAATTAATAGTATTTGAATTCTCCGGCCTGCTTGTTCTCTTGCTTTTAATGCAGTCCTGCACAAATGTTAATAGTCCAAAGTCTGAAAACAGAGATACAATTCCGGAATATTACACTGAAGAGGATTTTCAGTCCGTTCGCAAGATTGATGCACATATGCATATCCAAAATTATGCGGATACAGTTTTTATAAATCAGGCCGAAGAGGATAATTTTCGTTTTCTCAATTTGAATGTATTTAAGTCGGGTGGTAAACCTATTGAAGAACAACAGAAATTTTCAGCAGAGATGGTACAGGTATTTCCGGGTCGAAATGCCTGGGTAACTACTTTTTCACTCGATAACTTCAATAATGAAGGATGGCAGGAGGAAGTGATAAGTTATTTAAAAAAGTCGGTCGAAAATGGAGCCGTGGGTGTAAAAGTATGGAAGAACATTGGTTTCTTTCTGAAAGATGAAAAAGGTAAGCTGGTCATGATAGATCATCCCCGCTTTGATCCAATTCTTGATTACATGGCAAAGAACCATATCCCATTAATAGGCCATCTTGGTGAACATAGAAACTCATGGTTGCCTTTGGAAAAGATGACGGTAAATGGAAACCGGGACTATGCCCGTGCCCATCCCGAAGAACATATGTATCTACATCCTGAAAGGCCATCCTACGAAGATTATATTAATGCAAGAGACCGGATGCTTGAAAAGCATCCCGATCTGGTATTTATAGGGGCACATTTGGGAAGTTTGGAATGGAGTGTGGATGAACTTGCAAAGCGTCTGGATAAATTTCCCAATATGAGTGTTGATATGGCAGAACGGGTTTCGCATTTGCAATATCAGGCATTGACCGAATGGCAAAAGGTGCATGATTTTTTTATAAAGTATCAGGATAGACTTGTTTATGGTACCGATTTGAGAAGTTCTGCAATGGATATAGTTAATAAGGGGATAAAAGATCCGGCAGGAATAAAAAAGCATGCCCATGAAGTATGGAGGCGCCACTGGCAGTTTTTTACCAGCGATCTATTGATGCGAGTACCTAAGGTTGAAGGTGAATTCAAGGGACTAAAGCTCCCCAGGGAAGTCGTAGACAAAATATACCGCAAAAATGCTGAGAAGTTATTTCCGGTGTTTGTAAAATAGCGGAATAGCCCAGTTAACAAAAATAAAATATTGAATGCAAGATCTAAAAATCATAAATGATATAAAAAGACTGATATTAATTTGCTTCATATGTTCAAGCAGGGACAAATAATATTTAACTAAAACAACACGCTATAATGAAAAATAATCGCAGAGATTTTTTAAAGCTTACCGGAATGGCCGGGCTTACCATAGCAGGTACAGGAGTTCTGAATGGTATTGCTGCAGAACCAGAAAATAATGGCAAAGTGGTACAGGAACAGACAGCTCATGTACAACATTTTAATATGTCGGGTTATGCAGCACCTAAGCTGGATGTGGTTCGAATTGGTTTTATTGGTCTGGGTAACCGAGGTCCTGCTCATCTTGGCCAGGTGAGCATCCTGGAAGGGGTAGATATAAAAGCACTATGCGATCTGCGTCAGGACAGGTTAGACTCAGCGAAGAAGAGGATTGAAAAGACCGGCTTCAAACCCGACACCTATACCGGCAAAGAGGATTGGAAAAAGGTCTGTGAGCGTAAAGATATCGACCTGATTTTTATTGCTACCCCCTGGGAACTACATACCCCAATGGCTGTTTATGCAATGAATCAGGGTAAACATGTTTGTATAGAAGTCCCAGCCGCAAAAACTGTGGAAGAATGCTGGCAATTGGTTGAAACATCCGAAAGAACCAAAATGCATTGCATGATGATGGAGAATGCCTGTTATGGTTTTTATGAACTTTTGATGTTAAACCTCGCTCGTGAAGGATTTTTTGGAGAGATCATACATGGTGAGGGCGCCTATATTCATCATTTGCTTTATGGGCATTTCTCAAAAGATAAATATTATGATCAATGGCGTTTAAAAGAAAATATTGGCAGAAACGGTAATCTGTATCCAACACATGGTTTAGGGCCTATTGCTCAGGTAATGAATATCAACAGAGGAGATAAATTCGAGTACTTGGTTTCAATTTCAGGAAACGATTTTATGATGAATGACTTGGCTAAAAAGATGGCAGGGAAAGATGATTTTTATAAGCAATTTGTCGATAAGCCTTTTAGGGGCAGTATGAATACCACCACTATACGCACGAATATGGGTCGTACCATTATGCTGCAGCATGATGTAACCTCACCGCGCCCTAAATCTGACGGTTTGGTAATAAGCGGAACCAAAGCTACTGCTATCCAGTTCCCTGTTGAAAAAATTTCTATCGCAAGGGAAGCAACTCCCGAAACCTGGAGAGGCTCTGATGCACAAACCTGGATCACAGATGATGAATTCAAAGCCTTGCAAAAGAAGTATGAGCCTAATATTGTCAAGAAGCTCGGTGAAATTGCAAAGCAGGTCGGTGCGCATGGTGGTGGTGATTTTTTAATGGATTGGCGTACAATCGACTGTCTCCTGAATGGTTTGCCACTAGATCAGGATGTATATGATGCGGCATTATGGAGCGCGATCGGGCCTTTGACCGAGTGGTCAGTTGCAAATCAAATGACTGTTAAAATTCCTGATTTCACAGCCGGCTCCTGGAAAACGAACAAGCCAATGGATATTGCTATTGCGAATGGTGGAAATACCAGGGTGATCAGGTAATAAAATAAAGTACCTCCCCCTTTAATTCCCCCTCTCCGAAGGAGTCCTGTGGACAGGCGGGGGATACTGGATGCCTAGCTATATTGCTAAAAGAAAACATTTCCCGTGCTAGTGCGTGCGTGCCACGCGTTCCAGTGTTATAATTTAGCACACGCGACACACGCGTGCGCAATGTCATTATTTAAGGTTAAGTTCAACCCTACCGATTGCTCTTTCGATTC
>CAYHGN010000208.1:0-3417 GCA_964356005.1 uncultured Sphingobacterium sp. | reverse complement strand
CTATAATATTCTTTTTGAACAGGGGGAATGACCTCCATCCTGAACTTCCTGCATCCACCACGGTGGTAACACCAGCCCTAAAAGTAAAGCCATCCGGTGGAAGTGAGTTGGGACCATCCATGTAATGCTGCTCCTTATTGGTTCCGGCAAATACGTGCACATGAATGTCAATCAAACCTGGAGTAACATATAAGCCCTTGACATCAATTACTTTTTTCGCTGAAGATGATGGAATATCTGCTGCAACACGGACTACTTTCCCCTGGTTAATCGCAAGATCCAATTTCTCATTAATCTTGTTCTTTGGATCAATCAAATGGCCGCCCTTTAGTAAAATATCATAAGTCTGAGCGTGCAATAATGAACTTATGCTAAGTAAAATTCCCGCCAGGAGGGGAATGAAAACACGAACTAATTTTAGATTCATAGAATGTTTTTAAGATGAAAAAGGTAACTGTTTTATAGTTTAATATTTAGTGAGATATGTAACGAATCAAGTACGCTTCAAAAAATAGTTTTGCCTAAACTTTTATTTGAGAGGGCTTTCCGGACCAAATCACGCTGAAACAAATCAAAAATTTATATAGATATAATTGATAGGGTATTGAAAAGATATAGTTAAAATTGATAATAAATATCCCAATTAAAAAGCCGTGCTCTGTGCATGTTCTTTGTAAATTAATAGTAGGGTATGCCTATCAGGCATTACCAAAATTATCACGCTCCAATACATTTTTTAGATATAGGCAATTGCATCTATTTCAACTATCGTATCTCCCGGAATACCGCCCTTTGCAACAGCCACCGTGGTGCGTGCAGGTGGTTTACTTCCGAAACGACCTTTGTATACTTCATTCATTCCCTGATAATCTGCAAAATCATTCAGATAAACATTAACTTTTAAAACCTTTTCCATCGAAGAACCTGCTTTAATAAGCTCATCTTCAATTCGTTTTAATACAATCTCCGTATGATTTTTGATCTCAAACGGAGCAGTATGTGCACCCTTACCCGAAACATAAACCATGTTACCATGTTTCGTATAACTGGAAAACAAAGGCACATCCTGGAAATCTGTTATTTGTCCGACTTCCTTTTCCGGAGAAGGGATAGTTGCATTAGCATTTGCAGCCATGCCCAAACCTGTAACGCCTACAATTGAAGCGAATAATTTCTTCAGTACTGATCTTCTTTCTGTTTTCATTTTTTTGTTTTTGAATGGTTAATAAATATTAACTCGACTGCGGGCGGTGTTTTGGATATTCAATTGGCTTTTTAATTGAACTTGATTTATGCTTTTTTGCACTAAATTTCGCTGTATTAAATTCATGAAAATCCATTTCACCGGTCATAATACCTGCATTAATATTCGCCTGCATGGTAGTGAGTATTCTATCTCCGGGAACAGTATAATTACAAAGAATTTTTACTTCATTCCCATCAATACTTCCTGAAAAAGGCCGGCTTGAAAGGTCTGTTTTGAACATCCCGGTAATCCAGTTCCCCTCCTGACTGTCAATAAACAAATGCTGGGTAACTTTGCTGCTGAAATATTCCACTTCCATATCCCATAATCCAACCATATTCATCACCGGATTTTTCATTGCCGGAATTACTTTTGCCTCTCTTTTTCTCGATAGAACTTCATGAATACGATTCGCTGCAACTTTGTCATTCCCGGGAATCATCATGTACCCGACAAGCGTAATTCCAGTGAGTCCGGCTTCATCTCTGCCCACCTGAACTGCGATTCTTGGAGCAATTGTACCAAGCTCTTCCGCAACTTCTTCTCCAGTAACATGAAGTTGTTCAGGATTCCACCTGATATGCAGGTATGGAGTAACGTGGTGTATCAATTCCGGATCAGGCCTGTTAATAGTTGTTTTAATTCCGTTGATAGTTGATACTTTATTACCTATGGTTTCAAGCCATGAAACCCAGGTATTCATCTCTTTTACATGATCAAGTTTAACCCATGCCTCAACGGCTGCCAGCATTCCTATATGCTCTTCCCGTCCAACCTTATTATCACGTCCAAAGCCATGGTGCGGAGAGTTTACCTGATGAGCAGACATCAGCAGATCTTTCCGGCCCAAAATTAACCCGGAACAACTTGGTGCTTTAATTCCTTTTCCACCACTGTAACCAACCACATCAGCACCCTGGGCCAAATGAACATCAGGAATGGTAAGAATATGTGCCGCAGCATCAACAAATACCGGAATTTTTAAAGGCCGGGCAATCTTTGAAACATTTGAGATTGAAAATTCATCTTCAGATGGAGTCATATAGATCATTGCCGTCCGGGAATTAATACTTCTTTTTAATTCATCAAGACTTTCAACACTAATTACCCTGACACCGGCATTTCTGACCGCGTGGTCATATACATTTCGCGAGGACAGAGGAATAATAACTTCTGATTTTGCAAAACCGGTCAGATCTGGAATTCTCAGTAATTTCTCCGGATCTCCACCGGTAAGACAGGCTGCAGTAACCATTTTAATACCAGCTGCACAACCTGCAGTAACAATACCCCATTGAGCACCGGTTAATTCACCCAATCTCTTCCCAATTCCAAAAGCCAGCTCATCCATCTGGACATTCAGTGTGGTAACCGACTCCATAGCCAGCTTTACCTCGGGGCGAACTACCGCCCCTCCCATAATTGTATTGGTTCCCTTGCAATTTACAAAAGGCTCAACACCAAGAGATTTTAACAGGCTCTCACCCTTTCTCACCAGATCTTCATCAATGATTCCAAATTGATTAGCATTATCAATTCCGTTTGAACCGAAAGAAAAGTCGTTCAATGGTGAAGCCACAGCACTTCCGGCAAAAGGCAATAAGGTCAAACCCTTAATTATTTCTCTTCGTTTCATTCGTTTATTTTTTTGTTCTATTTGTCAGAAATATCCCTTAATGAATTCACTTACAATCAATTACATCAAGTTTTAATTATTAGTCCATCCCTTAATTCCTATCCCATTTAAATCCCATTCAATTTTACCTGCTCTGAGTGTCAATTCTGCTTCAAGTTTTTGTGAGCCCTTTAAATAGCCACCATGAGCATCGAAAAAACCAAAATCACCAGTTCTGACTTTGAATACAGCAATGTCAGCCTCTGCACCAATACTTAAATGCCCCAGCTCTGTTCTTTTGATATACATTGCAGGGTTCCAGGTAGAAAGCTTTATTACATCCTTGAGGGGTATCCCCATATTTAAAAACTTGGACATGATATTGGCCATATCCTTCATTCCTGCATTCATATTTGCCACATGCAGATCAGAGCTGATCGAGTTTGGAATAAGGCCCTGTTTAATGGCCGGTATCGCCTGACTGAATACAAAGCCATTCGCTCCATGGCCAACATCCATCACAATACCACGCTGCTGGGCACGAAATACATATGGT
>CAYHGN010000207.1:0-3454 GCA_964356005.1 uncultured Sphingobacterium sp. | reverse complement strand
AATCAAGCGAGATCGAATTAAAGGATCGCTTAGTTAGCATCCAGCGTGTTGCTAAGGTTACCAAAGGCGGACGTACGTTCAGCTTTTCTGCTATCGTTGTGGTAGGAGATGAGAACGGGATTGTAGGTTTCGGTCTTGGTAAAGCAAAAGAGGTTACTGAAGCAATCGCTAAGGGAATTGATGATGCTAAAAAGAATCTGGTAAAAGTTCCTGTAATTAACGGAACTGTTCCACACGAACAAATCGGTAAATATTCAGGAGGTTTCGTATTCATTAAGCCAGCAGCGCCGGGTACCGGTGTAATAGCAGGTGGTGCGATGCGTGCAGTGCTTGAAAGTGCCGGAGTACATAATGTACTTGCTAAGTCGAAAGGTTCTTCTAACCCGCACAACGTGGTTAAAGCTACTGTATTGGCCTTATCACAATTACGTGATGCCTATACTGTTGCTCAGCAGCGTGGTGTGAATTTAAATAAAGTATTTAACGGATAATCATCATGGCTAAGATCAAAATAACCCAGATTAAAAGCGTTATCGATAGAAGTGAACGCCAGAAAAGAACCATGCAGGCATTAGGTTTAAAGAAAATAAACCATTCTGTAGAGGTTGAAGCTAATCCGGCTATTATCGGAATGGTGAGAAAAGTTAATCATTTAATAGCAGTAGAAAGTATCTGATTATGAACTTAAGTAATTTGAAACCTGCAGAAGGTTCAACAAAAAATAGAAAACGTATCGGTCGTGGTACTGGTTCTGGTCGCGGTGGAACTTCCACCCGTGGTCATAAAGGTGCCGGATCACGTTCAGGATACAAAAGTAAGGTAGGTTTTGAAGGTGGTCAGATGCCATTACAACGTCGTTTACCTAAGGTTGGATTTAATCCAATCAACCGTACTGAGTATGTAAGTATCAATTTGGATGCTTTACAGGCTCTTGCTGAAAAATATAGTTTAACTGCAATTGATTTTGATACATTCAGAGAGCATGGTTTAGCTTCAAAGAATGACCTTATTAAAATTTTAGGCAGAGGTGAAGTGAAGTCCAAACTGGATGTTACAGCCCATGCGTTCTCAGCATCAGCTCAAAAGGCTATCGAAGCTGCTGGTGGTGCAATAGTTAAATTATAATTATACATGAAGAAGCTTTTTACTACGCTATCCAACATCTGGAAGATTGAAGACCTGAGAGCGCGGATTCTTTTCACGCTTTTATGCCTTTTAATTTATAGAATAGGTTCATTTATTGTAATCCCTGGGGTTGACCCGGCATCTCTTGATGACCAGCAGGCCAAAGAAGGATTACTTGGATTGCTGAACATGTTTGCAGGAGGTTCATTCTCCAGAGCATCCATTTTCGCTTTGGGTGTAATGCCTTATATTTCTGCATCCATCGTGGTTCAGTTATTAGGTATTGCAGTACCTTATTTTCAGAAATTACAGAAAGAGGGTGAAAGCGGTCGTAAAAAGATCAATCAGTTTACCCGTTACCTGACAATTATCATCACTGCATTACAGGCTATTGGATACGTTCGTTCACAAATCAGTCCGGAAGCCCGTTTATTTTCAGAGCCATTATTTACCATCTCTGCTATGTGTGTTTTAACCGCTGGTACGATGTTCGTGATGTGGTTAGGTGAGAAAATCACTGATAAAGGTATCGGAAACGGTATTTCCCTGATCATCATGGTTGGTATTATTGCACAATTACCGTTCGGTGTGCTTTCTGAGTTCAATTCCCGTATGGGTGCTCAGGGAGGATTAATTTCCTTTATTGTGGAGATTGTCGCATTGTTCCTGGTAGTAATGTTTACTATTTTAATTGTTCAGGGTGTTAGAAAGATTCCTGTACAGTACGCAAAGAAAATTATAGGAGCCAAGCAATATGGTGGTGTTCGTCAGTATATTCCTTTAAAAGTTAATGCTGCCGGTGTAATGCCTATCATTTTCGCCCAGGCGATTATGTTCATACCGACTACCATTGGCTCTTTCTTTCCTTCAGCACAGTCCTCATTTCTGGCATCTTTCAGTGATTATACTTCATTGACCTATAACCTGACTTTTGCATTTATGATCATTGCCTTTACCTTTTTCTATACTGCTATCACCGTTAATCCGGTTCAGATGTCAGATGATATGAAAAAGAACGGAGGTTTTGTTCCGGGTGTTAAACCGGGGAAGACTACGGGTGAATATATTGATGCTGTGATCTCAAAGATCACTTTACCGGGATCCATATTTCTTGCTATCATTGCAATTTTGCCTTCAATAGCGATTATCATGGGTGTTAACAGTCAGTTTGCCAATTTCTTTGGTGGTACTTCCCTGTTAATTCTTGTGGGTGTTGTTTTGGATACATTACAGCAGATTGAAAGTCATTTATTAATGCGTCACTATGATGGATTAATGAAGACCGGCAGAATCAAAGGTCGCACTCCTGTTCAGGCAGGTGGTCCGGTAATGTAAAATGCATGTCTAAAATTCATTACAAAACTTCCGAAGAAATAGAGAAGATCAGAGAAAGTGATCTTCTTGTTTCTAAAAGCCTTGCTGAAGTAGCAAAGATTATTGGGGAGGGAGTAAAGACTATACAACTTAACAAATTAGCAGAGGAATTCATCCGCGATCATGGTGGGGTTCCGGCTTTTTTGAACTATAACGGATTTCCATATTCTCTTTGTATATCCTTAAATGATCAGGTTGTTCACGGATTTCCCGGAGAATATGTGATTAAAGACGGAGATATTGTTTCTGTTGACTGTGGAGTGGTACTGAATGGTTTCGTGGGCGATTCGGCTTATACTTTTCCAATTGGAAATGTAGATTCCGAAACATTGCGATTACTGAAGGTTACTAAAGAATGTTTATACCTGGCTATTGAAAAGGCAGTAGTTGGGATGAGGGTAGGAGATGTGGGGTACGCGGTTCAGGAACATGCTGAAAAGAATGGTTTTGGAGTAGTGAAAGAACTGGTAGGGCATGGGGTAGGATTTAAACTTCATGAAAAACCTGAAATTCCTAATTATGGAAGGCGTGGTTCAGGGATCAAACTCGAAGAAGGAATGGTAATTGCAATAGAGCCTATGATCAATGGCGGGAAAGCCGGAGTTAAATTCTGGGAAGATGGATGGACTGTGAGCACAATTGATAAGAAGCCATCCGCTCATTATGAGCATTCGGTGGCTGTAAAAAAGGGTAAAGCAGACGTTCTTTCTACATTTCAGTATATTGAGGAAGTTTTGAAACAAAAAGATTAAAAATTAAAAATTTTTATTTAATTTTGCATCCCTGTTCCGATTGGCTGAGAAGCAGAATATGTTATTGTAAATCAATTGTTTTGAAGAATTACAATAAAATAATTGAAGCAAGCCAGTCAGGAATTAACAAAGACAGGAAAAACTTAAATAATATATGGCCAAACAGGCTTCAATTGAACAGGACGGAATAATCAGAGAGGCAT
>CAYHGN010000206.1:1367-3466 GCA_964356005.1 uncultured Sphingobacterium sp. | reverse complement strand
CAAGAGTTTCAATTCTGCTGCCGGGCTAAACCTTAATAAAAACTTTCCCCGGACACTAGTGATTTACTCATTCCTTAATTCCTACATTCAACTTAATTCCTTAAATTTATTCATGGCATTTATACTGGACCAAACTAACTCGATCGCAAATCATTTCCTCGCTGAATTGCGTGATGCACAGATTCAACAGGATAGTATGCGTTTTCGTAGAAATATGGAGCGTTTGGGCGAAATTTTTGCTTATGAAATAAGTAAGACCATGAGCTTTACAGATACTGAGTTTGAGACTAGTCTCGGAACGGCATCGGTTCAGGTTATGAATGAGCTACCGGTGCTGGCCACGATTCTTAGAGCTGGTTTACCCCTGCATCAGGGTCTGTTAAACTATTTTGACAGAGCCGATTCCGCTTTTATTTCCGCTTATCGTAAAACAACCAAAGGACATAACTTTATTATAAAAATCGAATATATATCTGCTCCATCCCTGGATGGTAAAATTCTGGTAGTAGCAGATCCAATGATTGCTACAGGAGAAAGTATGGTTCTTTGCTGTAAGGAATTATTAGCTCAATATAAGATCAAAGAGTTGCACATTGTCGGGGTTATTGCCTGCAAGGTTGGAATTGAGCACATAAAGGCAAATCTCCCAAAAGCGAAACTATGGATTGGTTCTGAAGATGAAGAACTGACTACAAAATCCTACATAGTTCCCGGTCTGGGTGATGCAGGTGATCTATCCTTTGGTGTTAAGGAATAAAACCTTGCCTTTGATTAAATATAAGCAGTCGCTATTCGGCTATTATCCGTTAATTTGCAGAATAAATTTAGCAAGCAGTTTTAATGCACTATAAACACCTTTTTTTTGATCTGGATCACACGATCTGGGACTTTGATAAAAATGCGGAGGAGACACTGAATGAACTTTATCATACCTATCATCTCAGGGATCTTGGCTTGCATTCTGCAGATCGTTTTATAGAAGTTTATACCTATAATAACCATCAGCTTTGGGCAGAATACCATGTAGGTGAAATCACAAAACAAAAGCTCAGGGAGACCAGATTCTCCAAAACATTTATTGATCTCGGACTTTCACCGAGCCTTATTCCTCAACAGTTTGAGGATGATTATGTTGCAATTTGTCCTACCAAGACCAACTTATTCCCAAAAGCACATGAAACCCTTCGCTATCTTAAAGAAAGGTATTCATTGCATCTGATTTCAAACGGATTCAAAGAATCAACAGAACTAAAAGTCAGTAACAATGGTCTCAATCACTATTTCGAAAATGTGATCATTTCTGAAGTAGTGGGATTTAATAAGCCGGACAAGGCTATTTTTAATCATGCTCTGACACTCGCAAATGCAAGTATATCAGAAAGTATTATGATAGGGGATAGCCTTGAAGCCGATATTCGGGGAGCACAGGATTATGGAATGAAAGCTATTTATTTTAATCCGGAAAGAAAGGAAAAACCAGAGGATGTGGAGCAGGAGATACTTTGTTTAAGTGAACTTATGACCTTATTATGATTGTAGAAAGGCATTACAAATCGCTATTGAGAACTGTGTCCGAATATGAAAATCTTCTGGCCAAGGTATCCGAGAAGGAATTTATGCGAAGTCCTTCGGATGGCGGATGGTCCTATTCAGAAACCTATTCTCATATCTTTCAATCTAATCTGCTCTCACTTCATGCCACTGAGAAATGTATTTTAGCCACTGGAGTTCTCAGTACTAAGCGAATACACTGGATGGCATGGCTTATCCTGTTTTTTGGAAGATTTCCACCGGTAAAGATTAAAGCACCGCAAAAGATTGCTGCAATGGTGACCAAGATTAGCAGGGAAGATGCACTAAACCTGATTGCAAAATTTAAAATCCGTCTCGGGGAGATCAAATCAAAGATTCATAAAGCAAGCCCTTATCAAAAAACAAAACACCCAAGGCTCGGTTTACTAAATGCGAAAGAGTGGTTTAGATTTATTGAAGTTCATACTGTGCATCATACAAGGCAACTTAAGAGGATTGGGAGGAAGTTGAGAGTTGAGAGTTGAGAGTTGAGAGTTGAGAGTTGAGAGTTGAGAGTTGAGAGTTGA
>CAYHGN010000206.1:0-1267 GCA_964356005.1 uncultured Sphingobacterium sp. | reverse complement strand
TTGTAAGTTGTAAGTTGTAAGTTGTAAGTTGTAAGTTGTAAGTTGTAAGTTGTAAGTTGTAAAAAATCCGGATACAAAATAGCATATTTTACCCAAATTGTCCTGTACTAAATACTCAATACTCACTACTCAATACTACAATGATTAAGCAGTTCAGAAGTATTAATCCATTAAACATCATTCTTCTGATTGGTATTGCTACGCTGTTGAGGGTTGGGATATTTATTCACCTGCCGGATCAGATAAGCTTTGAGTTTATGGAGCCTTTTGCAAGGCTGCTGATTGATGTTCCTCTTGAAAATGCACTCAGTCCGCTTGCGAACGTCCTGATTGCAGAAACCATTCTGCTCGTTCAGGCATTAATATTTAACAGGGTCATTAATTCATACAGCCTGCTTGGAAAGCCTACTTTTTTACCTGCATTGATGTATGTGACTGCAGGAAGTTTACTTAGTCCATTCCTGCTTTTAAGTCCCGGACTGGTTTGTAATTTTATGCTATTGTGGATGATTGACAAATTCCTTAGTATTTACAAAAGAGATGAGGTCAGGTCTGTAATGTATGATTTGGGAATGATCGTGGCTGTAGGAACATTGGTCTACTTTCCATTTATATCCATGCTTCCTCTGATCTGGATTAGTCTTGTTATTTTCAGACCTTTCAACTGGAGAGAGTGGTTTGCAGTTATTTCGGGCTTTATTACTATTTTCTTTTTTCTGGCAGTTTATTACTACTGGAATGATTCTTTGGACAAATTTTATAGTATATGGTTGCCGCTTGCGACTAAATTCCCTACTAATCTTCGAATAAACCTCTTTGATTCTCTGGTACTGATACCTGTGGTGATCATATTAATTCTGGGCTTTTTCCAGTTGCAGCAGAACTTCTTCAGAAGCGTTGTTCAACTTAGAAAATCGTTCCAGCTTTTATTTTTCATGTTCATCATTGGACTTTTATCCTTTTATTTAAAACAGAATCTTGTTCTGTATCATTTTTTATTCTGTGTCCCACCGGCTTCAGCCCTAATGGCCTATTATTTCCTTCATGCAGGCAGACGCTGGCTTTACGAGAGCCTTTATTTTGTTTTACTCGGCTGCATTATTTATTTCCAGTTGTTCTAACAAAAACAATGTTTTAACCTTTTTTAACAGAAATAAGCCCCCTCAGTTTCAAAAATTAAATAGCTTTGTGGTATGCTACGCGGAATAATAGTTTTCCTGTTTTCGTCACTCTTTTTAAAATCAGCCTCTAAGGTATAATTTTGGTT
>CAYHGN010000205.1:0-3544 GCA_964356005.1 uncultured Sphingobacterium sp. | reverse complement strand
ACGCGTAACTCTATTAATCAGAATATCCTGAACAAAGAAGAGCGTACAGATAAAAGCAGTCCCCAGACCGATAGATACCACAAGAATTAATGTCTGATTATTCGGCCTGAAAAGATTCGCAAAACCTTGTCTCCATAAATAAGACCAGGAAGATGGAAAGTAACGTCTTGCAAGCCACATCATCGTGTATGCCAGAGCTGCAAGGGCAATAAATCCTGCAAGTACACCCGCAGTAAAAAATACAGTCTTCTTTATCGACCCCATCTGCAGATAGGTAAAGCCAAAAATGAAGAGCACAATAATAAAATACACCAGCCATTTTATGGGATCCTTAAACAGGGAAGTTTCTTCCAGCGAAAGCCTGAGTGTATTTAAGGGAGATATATTCCTGACCGAAACCAGGGGCAGCAGAGCAAATAATATTGAAATGATCAATCCGAGTAGAAGACCTTGCCCGACAGCCATCCATGAAATGGCAACCGTAATCTCCACCGGTAAAAAATCTTTCAGAACTATTGGCAAAAACTGCTGGATGAGTGTTCCTAAAATAGCCCCAATCAGGGAACCTATCAATCCAATACCAGCAATCTGGATCAGATAGATCAGAAATGCCTGTCTTGAACTGGCACCGAGGCAACGCAGAACAGCGATGGTATTGATCTTTTCACGAATATAAATATGAATGGCACTGGCAACACCAATACAGCCCAATAGCAGCGCAATGAATCCAACAAGAGCCAGAAATTCGGTCATATCTTCAAAAGAACGTCCTGTATTTTCCTTCCGGGATTCAATTGTTTCATAATCCAGTTCTGCCTTTTCAAGTTCTGGCTCGAGGCGCTTAGCCAGTCTATCGACATTAGTCTCAGGCGGAAATTTATAGTAAAAATTATAGGTAATGCGGCTTCCCTTTTGCGAGAGACCTGTTTCTTCGAGGTAGGAAAGCGGAATATAAACGATCGGTGCAACGGCAGCATTAAAGCCGGTCTGACCCGGAGCTTTGTTCAAAACCCCCGCAATCTCAAAAACAACCTCACCCACTTTTATTGAATCACCCGGCTTTGCGTCATACTGAAGCATCAAGGTTTTATCAACCAGTGCCTGCTTCCCGAGCCTGAAACTGCGGCTGGCAGTTTTCGGTGTAGTTTCTATGTCTCCGTAATAAGGAAAATCTCCGGATAAGGCTCTGACATTGACCAAACGAGTACCCCCATTTTTCTGGAAATAGATCATGGAAGCGAAAGTCCGCTCTTCCGAACGCTCAGTCCCCAGGGATTTGAGCATTGGGAGGGATTCTTCCTTTACAGTTTTATTAGTCTCAATAATCAGATCTGCGCCCAGCAGACTTTTTGCCTGTGAATCAATATCATTCCTTAGATTATATTCAAAAGAATAAATAGCCACCAAAGCGGCAATTCCAAGGATGATCGAGGAAATGAACAGAAATAAGCGCGAGCGGTTACGCCTGCTATCCCGCCATGCCATGAGCAGTAGCCATCTGAAATTCAGGGAACCTTTATGCTCCTCTGTCACAGCATCATTAAGCTCCGACATGATCCGGCCTTTCAGGGTTTTCAATCTTAGTCTTCACATCCGAAACAAGGGAACCACCTTTGATGCGGATGATCCGTTGAGTTTTGGAAGCCATTTCAAGATCATGGGTAACCAGGACCAGGGTTGTTCCGGCTTCTTTATTCAGATCAAAGATCAGTTTTACGACCTTTTCACTTGTTTCCGCATCCAGATTTCCTGTTGGTTCATCGGCAAATAAGATCTTTGGTGAATTTGAAAAAGCCCTAGCAAGCGAAACCCGCTGCTGTTCTCCGCCGGATAGCTGCGTTGGGTAATGATGCCCGCGATCAGCCAGACCAACCTTCTCAAGCAATTCCAATGCCCGCGGACGGATATTCTTCTCTCCTCTCAGCTCCAGCGGGACCATTACGTTTTCCAGGGCTGTCAAAGTTGGCAATAGCTGAAAGTTCTGAAAAATAAAACCTACATGCTGGTTTCTAACCTGAGCCCTTTGGTCCTCATTCAGATTATCCAGGCGGATATGATTCAACTCCACGATGCCCGTAGTCGAGCGATCAAGGCCTGCACACAAACCCAGGAGCGTTGTTTTACCACTTCCGGAAGGACCGACGATCGACATAGTCGAGCCCGCCTCAATTGCAAAACTTATATCATCCAAAACGGTGAGCGTGCGGCCTCCGCTTTGATAAGTTTTACTCAAATTCTGAATATTCAGTATAATGTCCAAGCTGTCTGATTAAAATTAATATTGGATTTAACAATCCTCGCAAAATACACAAAATGAAGGTCTTAGCCAGACCTGCTTTGTAAAAATCTTCTCATATTATTGGATGGTGGGGGGTGGGGGATGTTACAAATTGGTGGATTTCATTTTAGAATGACACCTGTAGATAAATAATTTGTACCGTGGCACTGATCTGATAAATAATCAGAACAATTTTTAGAAAAAATCTGCTCTTGGGTATGGTTTAGGCTTATTTCGTATATGGGAAATTTCGGGAAACTTTTCTCATCATTCGCTCTACCAAATCATCGGTAGATCCCCCAACACTATCATCCATAGATTTAAAGAAACGCCATAAAAGCTCGCCATCAGATGCATTATTTAAAGATAAAACTAAACTTCCAGTTCCTGTTTTTCCACCTATTCCTCCAAGCAATACCATAGTAGCGATTGCAGCTCCATCTGATTTAGTTTGTTCAGTTTCAAAACGTCCTCCTAATACGGCATCGACTCCTAAAACTTTTGCCACTTCATCTTTTGTAAATTCATCTAATTTCCCTTCCATACCTGCCTTTTTCAAAAGTATGTTTGTCTTATCTACATCCTGAAAAGCCACAGAATATTCATCGGATTTTCGTAACAAAAAAGTGTACATGCTACCTTGGATGGATTTTGCCATTTTCTGTTCTTGGTCCAAATTACCCTCCAAACTATATCCCTTGGGTTGCTTGCGATATGTAATCTTGACATCAAAAGGCAAAATGGCCACTGTTTTATGTAATTGAATAGTAGATTGTAATTTGGGACTTTCAAACATTTGTTTTGAACCCTCAAGTTGAGCCAATGCGATATAGGGTATAAAAAAAGCAAAAAGGATAAGTTTTTTCATAATGTTTTTAAATATTGAGAGTGTATTGTATTTAAGAATACAATGTAAGAATTTAAATTCTGCTAAAGCCATTTGATCTGATTATGGCTCCAGATGTTACATTTAATCTATATTTTAACGGATTTTTAAACGTTTCAACGTTTTATCCATGCCCCCGACTATTCCTCACAATTCTCATTTGTAAAGGTTCTACTGTGACAACAGTATAATTTTCCGACAAATATAAAAAGATTATTTAACTGATATTCAATTGATTATACAACATGTTCTATAATTAATTTGTATTAATAAGTATTATATTCTACATTTGTAGAATATAATACTTATTTGTAGAACAATGCGATTAACAAAAACAGAAGAACAGCTCATGCAATACTTGTGGGAAAAGGAAAAGGCAT
>CAYHGN010000204.1:0-3618 GCA_964356005.1 uncultured Sphingobacterium sp. | reverse complement strand
TTACATCTTTCTCTGAATTTTCTTTATTGCTATTTCGATTGATTTTTCAGGTTCAATGATATTATATTCTCCCCAGAATTCAGGATCAGCAAAGTTTGATACCTTGTCAATCATGATTACATTTTGTCTTAATTTCTGAGTTAATTTTTGGGAATCATTATTTTTCTTTCTCCAATCGGTTACAGCCAATTCCACTGATGTTTCATAGGTTGTATTGAATAGTTTTTTATCCCAGTCAACCAGGAAAGTAATATCACCACGGGAATAAGCGAAAATCCATTTCCCATTTTGTTCGCGGTAATTGATCTGATAACTCGCTTCCAGGGGATATACTTCAGCTCCTGATGGTTTTTTTTGGGTAAACATCAAACCTGCTGCTTTTTTGTCCTCAACATTTAGATTAAATGTGGCACTGATTATAGCCATACTTTCGGTATCGATAAATAATTTACCATAATACATTGGTGCAGTAATCGTAGGTTTTTGCTTGAATGCCAGTACATAAACTTTCCTTTCATCAATTTGAGTATTGTTATCAAGAGAGAAATCATAAATTTTCAGGGCATCTTCTGTGAAAATTATGTCCGGATATTTCATGATATCGAGGAAAATGGTGGTATAAGGACCGCCCTGTAATTTGAAAGTCAAGGTGTCTAATTTGGTATAGTCTGTATTTTTTCGTCCTTTAAACAGCTCAATAAAATCATCAATATTACTCATGTAAGGCTGCTTCTGGATTTCAACTACTGATTCTGAAAGCGATAAATAGGTCTTGCGCTTCCTGATTGTCTCGCGGTAAAATCCGGTCATCAGGTTCTGATCCTTACTGTAATTTTGCTCTATTCTGCTGATTACCTGATTGAAAAGTTTTTCAGCATCGGTCGTTGAGACAATGATTTCGCCGAGGGCAATGTTAGTGGATTCAAGAAGAATTTGATTATCCTCAGGTTTCAGTTCTTTAAGGCTGATGACCTTATTTTTATATCCAAGAAAGGAGATCATGAGATCTGCATTGGAGTTTTGTTTGGGTATTTTTATAGAAAACTCACCTTCACTATTGCTAACTCCTGCAATGTTTGTTCCGGGAACTGATAAAGTGGCAAAAGCAAGTTCCTTTCTGCTTTTGCTGTCTACAATTATTCCTTTGTATTGGATAAAGGAATTTGTATCACTCTGAGCGAATGCCTCGCTTAGAGAAAATATATTCAGGGAAAGTATGGCAATCAATACTATTGTTGAACTTGTTAGTAGTCCTTTAAGATTTAGTTGGCCTGGATTTTTCATGGCAAATGATTAAAATACTGATTTAAATAATTGGTTATACAAATTTAAGCATGGAATTCGGGAATTGATATAGTATTTGCTGCCACCCGATGTTTGAACTGCGAATTAATAATCTGTCTTATTTTGATAAAACTCAGTTTTGTATTTGAAATGATTAATGTAATAATGTAATAAATTGATTTTCAATCTATTGTAATTTCAGCACCAGAAGTCCTCAATTTGATTGACACAATAGTTTAAATTAATTATGACAGAAAATAAACTCATCTGACTAAAAATGTTACATAAAGCATTGATAACAAGAACTATAAACGGAATAGAATAGCTGAATTTGTTGTCCATTTACATTGATTTATATTTTGATTGGAGCAAATTATATAAAATAGTATGTAATATCTCAGGCTTTACTTTCCAGTGATTTTTCTGAGCAGGATAATCTTTAATTTTGATTCGTTATTTAAAAGAAACATAAAATAAACATGTTGAATTCTCCTTTGGGTCGTTTCCGCTTTATTGCATTTATAGAAGGTTGCTCTTTCCTGTTCATTGGTCTGACGATGATTCTAAAGTATAGATATGACATGCCAGGACCAAATTACATAGTAGGGATGGTGCATGGTGTGCTTTTTATAATTTATGTTTTATTGCTGCTTCAGGTGACTTACATTTACAAATGGTCATTCTGGAAGCTAAGTCTTGGGTTTTTAGCATCATTAATTCCATTTGGGACATTTTATGCTGATAAAAAGTGGTTTTCTAAGCAAAACCCGAATATTTAATTGATGATGATCGAATTTAGAGAAGAACAAAGGTTTACTCAATGGTGGCTGTGGCTGATTCTATTTGTCATTACACTGATTCCTTTGTTTGGTATCTACGAACAGATAATTCAGGGGGGACAGTTTGGTGATAAACCAATGTCAGATTCTGGACTCATACTTTTTGCAGTTTTTGTTTTTGGATTAATTTCACTCATGTTCTTTGTTAAATTAAAGACCGAGGTAAATGCATCAGGTATAAAAATGTCTTTTTCTCCATTTGTCAAAAAGAATATCAGTTGGAAGGATATAAAAAGTGCAAAGATTGTCAGGTACGAATTTGTAGGTTATGGTATCAGGTTTGGAAGTAGTTACGGTACTGTTTATAATATTAAAGGAGATATGGGTCTGGCTATTGAGACCAGGAGGGGGGAGAGGTTTGTAATTGGAACCCAAAAGCAGGACGAACTTCAGAAGCTCATTGGAAAATATTTTATCAGTACTGATATAGCGGGAGATCGATGAACCGATATTCCTGGCTGATTTCTAATTGTAATTTAAATGAATGATAACTCATTGAAAATCCATCGCCCGGTAGCCATTTGGCTGTATATTGGTGTTGGAATGATCATGGTACAGGTTTTGATCGGGGGGCTTACCCGTCTCACAGGTTCAGGATTATCCATTACAGAGTGGAAGCCAATTTTAGGAGCCTTCCCTCCAATGAACGAGCAAGCCTGGCAGATAGCTTTTGATAAGTACAAGGAGATTGCACAGTTTAAACAGCTGAACAGTCATTTCAGTCTGAGTGATTTCAAATTGATTTATTTCTGGGAATGGTTCCACCGCGATTGGGCGAGGTTAATGGGACTGGTATTCATTTTTCCTTTCTTTTACTTCCTGATTAAGAAAAAGATCCAAGGGGATATGGTCAAGCCGATGATCATCTTATTCCTTTTGGGTGGATTACAAGGTGCTATTGGATGGATAATGGTTCAAAGCGGACTAAATGCAGAGAATCTGTACGTCAGCCATATTCGTCTTGCTGTTCATTTTATTTCGGCCCTGGCCTTGTTAGCTTATACGCTTTGGTTTGCGATGAAAGCCAGTATTCCTTCTGATCAGATATTACATGTTCCTTACCTGAAAAAGCTGAACATTTGGCTTCTGGTATTGATTGTTCTACAGTTGATTTACGCAGCATTCATGGCCGGTTTGCGTGCCGCTTTTGCTGCGGTTACCTGGCCGGATATGAACGGGCAATGGATTCCGGATGGGATGCTGACACAGGGAGGGTTTTGGGAGGATATTACCCACAATCTGATTACCGTGCATTTTATCCATCGAGCACTCGCCTATATCATCTGTATTCCGGTTATTATCTGGACAATGAAGGCTAAAGATCTTCCTGTAAATAGTCTGCTTCATAAAATCCGTTTTTTACCTTTAGTATTATTACTTATTCAAATCCTTTTGGGGATATTGACAGTGATCAATACCAGAGGGGAGGTACCTTTAACCTATGCGATACTGCATCAATTTGTTGGGATGTTGTTCCTGCTTGGGTTTGTTGGGT
>CAYHGN010000203.1:0-3743 GCA_964356005.1 uncultured Sphingobacterium sp. | reverse complement strand
TATCTTCCGGCTATTCGTAATTTGAAATAGAACGTGATTTCTTGCCGGAAATACTCCGCAGGAAAGGGCTGAATTAGCCTATAACACACAGGTATTGGTTTCAAAAATCAATTAATGTGGCTCCAAATCCTAATCCGACAATTTTAACCGTATTTTTTTACCCTTCCTGATACCCTCTGGTCGGTGTTCTCACCATACCAAATCACAATCATATCAATAGTCGGTGATAACATTAACCACAGGAAAACATAAAGATAACTTCCTGTCTATTTTTCGGAAAACCAAATCTGTCTTTTGGATTTTCTCTTGATTTGTGTATCCTCAAGCTTCTTAATCTGGCAGAATCAACTATCCATTTTTCTCATTAATAATCGTAATTTTGCCCCCTGAATTATGCCAAACTGACCATAAAACTGTAGTGGCGTAATTCTTGTATCAATTGAATTTCAATATTTCACATACACATGTTAGCACTTTTAAGTAAACTTTTCGGTAGCAAATCCAATCGTGATATAAAACTGATTCAGCCACTGGTTGAAAAAACTAAAGAGGAATATACCAAATTACATTCCCTTAGCAATGATGAATTAAGGCAAAAAACAATAGATTTTAAAGCTCGTATTCAGGAATTTCTTGAAGAAATAGATAAAGAAATTTCGGTTGTGAAGACCAAAGCAGAATCTGAAGATCTGCCAATTAATGAAAAGACGGCACTTTATGATGAGTTGGATAAGCTGCAAAAGGATCGTGACAGGGAGCTTGAGAAAGTTCTGATGGAAATATTGCCTGAGGCTTTTGCAGTTATGAAAGATACCGCGCGACGCTTCACAGAGAATACAACAATTGAAGTTACTGCTACACAAGCCGACAGAGAGTTGGCAGCCCGTAAAAAGAATGTCATTATTCAGGGTGATAAGGCTATTCACCATAATACATGGCTTGCAGCCGGGACTGAAGTGACCTGGAACATGATTCATTATGATGTTCAGCTGATTGGTGGTATTGTACTTCACCAGGGTAAAATTGCAGAAATGGCAACTGGTGAGGGTAAAACCCTTGTTGGAACCTTACCCGCCTACCTTAATGCATTATCCGGACAGGGCGTTCATATCGTAACAGTGAATGATTACCTGGCACGACGTGACTCAGAATGGAACGGACCATTATTTGAATTTCACGGATTAACAGTTGACTGTATCGATAAACATCAGCCAAATTCAGAAGATCGCCGTAAAGCCTATCTGGCTGATATTACCTTCGGTACCAATAACGAATTTGGTTTCGATTACCTGCGTGACAATATGACACTGAATCCTGAAAGCCTGGTTCAGCGTAAGCTTCATTTTGCTATGGTTGATGAGGTTGACTCGGTTTTGATTGATGATGCCAGAACTCCATTGATTATATCTGGTCCGATACCCCGTGGTGATGAGCATGAATTTTATGAATTGAAACCCCGTATAGAACGTTTGGTAGCTGCTCAGAAAAATTTCATTAACGGTGTACTTAATGAAGCCAAAAAACTGATTAATGAAGGCCATGCTGGTCCAATAGAAGGCGGTTTGGCCCTTTTGAGAGCCCATCGTGGTTTGCCAAAAAGCAAAGCATTGATCAAATTTCTGAGTGAGCCCGGGATGAAGCAGGTTCTGACCAAGTCAGAAAATTATCATATGGAAAATCAGAACAAGGAAATGCCGAAGGCTGATGCCGAGCTTTTCTTTGTGATTGATGAAAAAAATAATCAGGTTGAACTGACTGAAAAAGGTATTGAGCTAATCACCGCCTCAGGAGAAGATCAAAGCTTCTTTGTTATGCCGGATGTTGGTACAGAAATAGCTGATCTTGAGAAATCTGCACTATCTACAGAAGAAAAAATAGAGAAGAAAGATGCATTAATGCGTGATTTCTCAATTAAATCTGAGCGTATACACTCTGTAAATCAATTACTTAAGGCTTACACTCTCTTTGAGATTGATGTTGAATATATTGTTGACGAGGGTAAGATCAAATTGGTTGATGAGCAAACAGGTCGTATAATGGATGGCCGCCGTTATTCTGACGGATTACATCAGGCGATCGAGGCTAAAGAGAATGTTAAGGTTGAAGATGCTACCCAGACCTATGCTACCATAACTCTGCAGAATTTCTTCAGGATGTACCATAAATTATGTGGTATGACCGGAACGGCTGTAACGGAGGCAGGCGAACTTTGGCAGATCTATAAATTGGATGTGGTGGAAATTCCAACCAACGTAACTGCACAGCGTAAGGATCATGAAGATATGGTTTACCGTACCGTTCGTGAGAAATACAATGCGGTTGCAGATGAAATTACAAGACTGACTGAAGCAGGCCGACCGGTACTGGTAGGAACAACATCGGTTGAAATTTCTGAATTACTGAGCAGGATGCTCAAGTTAAGAGGGATAAAGCATAACGTTTTGAACGCGAAACTTCACCAGAAGGAAGCGGATATCGTGGCAGAGGCCGGACAGGCAGGGACAGTTACCATTGCCACCAATATGGCGGGTCGTGGTACGGATATCAAGCTTGGCCCTGGTGTGAAAGACTCAGGTGGATTAGCGATTGTGGGTACCGAGCGTCACGAATCACGTCGTGTCGACAGACAGTTACGTGGTCGTGCAGGTCGTCAGGGTGATCCGGGTTCCAGTCAGTTTTTTGTATCTCTTGAAGATAACCTGATGCGTTTATTTGGTTCTGAGCGAATATCCAATATCATGGTCAGAATGGGGATTGAAGAAGGCGAAGTAATTCAGCATTCCATGATTACCAAATCTATTGAGCGTGCGCAGCGCAAAGTAGAGGAAAACAACTTTGGAGTTCGTAAGCGGTTATTGGAATACGATGATGTAATGAACTCACAACGTTCTGTAGTTTATGCAAAACGTAAGAATGCCTTATTCGGTGAGCGTCTGGATGTAGATCTGAACAATACCATATTTGATGTGGTTGAGGATGTTGTTTCCGAGTACAAGGATCAGGGTAATTTTGAAGGCTTCCAGATGGAGGTAATCCGTATATTCTCTGTTGATCCTGAACTTACTGAAAAACAATTTGCTGCGAGTAATATTCATACACTTACGGATGAAGTTTTTGAAAAGATCAATGATTTCTATCATCGTAAACTTGAGGCTATTGCAAACCAAACGATTCCTGTATTAAGGGATGTCTTTAAAGAGCGTGGTGATCAGATTGAGAACATTGTGGTCCCATTCTCAGATGGAATACGTTCAGTTCAGGTAGCAACTAACCTCAAAAAAGCTGTTGAAAGCAAAGGTTACGAGGTGTTTAAGGCCTTTGAAAAGAGTGTTGTACTGGCACTTATAGACGATGCCTGGAAAGAACACCTGCGTGAGATGGATGAATTGAAACAGTCGGTACAGAATGCCGTTTATGAGCAAAAGGATCCTCTGATTGTGTACAAAATGGAAGCATTTAGTATGTTCAAACAGATGCTTGCAACCGTTAATAAAGATATCGTCAGCTTCCTTTTCAAGGGAAATATCCCTACTCAGGACCCGGATCAGGTACGTGAGGCACGTCCTCAACCACGTCAGGATCTGAGTAAATTAAAGGTTTCAAAACCTGAACTTAATCAATCATCAGGTGGAATGCCCGTTGATGATACCAGAGAACTGACAAAGACTCAACCAATCAGGGTGGAACAAAAGATAGGCAGGAATGATCCTTGTCCTTGCGGAAGTGGTAAAAAATACAAAAAC
>CAYHGN010000202.1:0-3929 GCA_964356005.1 uncultured Sphingobacterium sp. | reverse complement strand
TTATGATTGTCCGTAATGATTAACCTAAACTATCCAACAGAATGAAATACATGCGATTAACAGTCTTCCAAATAATTTTTCCCCAAAGTATCGTCTATTGAGCCGGTAGGTAAATTCATCCAGGTAGTTTTGCAAATAGGTGTCATCAACATGGTGAAAATTATTCAAAAGGTTTCTCTTAGCATTGCTGATGGCAATGTGAACCCAAGGCAGTTCTATTCCTGCCTGTTCGGGAGGTATCACTTTGGAAACGTGTTGATTAATAACCTCATTAAGCTTTTTATAACTCGAAAAGCTATCAGTCTTAACTTCGGTCTCCGGGCTCAAACTTTCCTTGACCAGCATGTTGATGGTGTTCGATTCAAGATTCGGCATTACTCTCATTTTGAAAAACTTACACCGAGAATGTTGCTTATGATTCTTCGGGTTCTCGATATATTCGGTCTGCGCCATGACCAACACAGGAGTTTGTTTTTCGCTACCCCGTCCCCGTTTCAATTTCTTGTTTTTTTCGCCCACGGTAGCCGATTCAACCGTTGTAAAGTATCCCTCATCCATTTCTGTAAATCCGGAAAGTTCATAGCGTTCATCCCGGGCACCCATGGCCACTCTGATCTTTTGCATCATAAACCATATGGGTTCGTATCTCTTAAACCCAAGCTGTCGTTGCATTTCCTTTGCAGAAATGCCTTTCTTGGTAGCAGTCATCAAGTGCATTGCAGTGAACCAATCGCTGAAGGAAAGGTTCGAAGATTCCATTACCGTTCCACTTCGGAGGGTGGTACGTGTTCTGCATGTTTTGCACTGAAATTGTTCAATCGTTTTCATCCAGTAATGGGTAGTCCCTTTACAATTCCTACAAGTAATGCCCTCTTTCTGACGTTGTTCCCGAAAATAATCTATGCAAGATTGCTCGTCCGGGAACTGTTTGGAAAAATCTATAAGCTTCATATTCTTTATTTTGATACGAAGCTACTTCGGTCGAACGTAACCTATTTACGCTTTGGTTAATCATTACGGACAATCATATTTATTTATTTACAATCAGTATGTTAATATTGTTAAGGATCAACTGGGCAAGACAAATCCGCTTTCTAGCATCCTTTCATAAACCAAATTACATCTTTCCAAAATTTGCTGATCTGCATTTTTTGATTTTCGGAATATTGGCTCAAAAGGAGTCAGGTTGTAAGTGTAAGGCTGCATATCAATATTCCTAAATAAACGGTTCATAACCAAATTTGGAGTTCTGCAGAACTCTTCGTACTGGAGAAGGATAATTCTCTTGTAAAAACCCCTCGATTTATCGAAAGAGAGGTGGTAATCTGAAGAAGAAGGCGTATGAGCCTCTAAACTCGTCCCTTTATTCCCGATTGGATCACCAATTAAGGAAGGATTACACAGTATAAAACTATAATAATTCAGCCAGCTTAATAACCAAAAGTTAATATCTTCTTTTTTGTATCGCATCATATTATTAGAGAGCTCTTCATTGCCAAGATAAAAAGGTTTTTGGTTAAGGCCAAACTCATAATGGCCAATCCAGTTCATATATTTTAATGCGAAACGATCTTTCTGTTGGATAGAACAGAAATGTTGGTGTTGGTTGAGTAAGGAAAGAGAATGCTGCAATGGGTCACGGAAGGGAATAATAAATAGTGCGTTTGGAAATTTTTGGAGTAGAAATGAAACACGCAGGATATTGTTATTATTTTTTGATAGATATCTTTTTTTCCCACCTTTTTGATATTTTTTTATAACGAGAGATACATATTCCCCAAACAAATCCATAGTCTCAAAAGGAATTTCATTAATTAGAAGCCTCTCCTCTTTAATATAATTATTGTTTAAAAACACTTTCCAAAACACCTCATCAAAGGCTTCCGGACTCTCGTTGTTGACCAAAATGCCATCCATTTGGGACCGCTCTTTAGGATTTGACTTGAAAGATCTTCCAAAAAGCCATTTCCACAGATTAGGCGCAAGAACAAAAGGCATATCTGAATAAGTTAGAGATGCAAATTGATCTGATTGGTGTAAGTATCTTAGCAAAGTAGTGGTGCCACTTCTAGCAAGTCCACTGATAAAAAGATGCTTTTTATTATTGATTGCTTGCGATTCTACCCTTTTATAAAAAAGAACCTTTTCAACCTCAAAGCCAATTTCCAGTATAGTCTTGGTACTCAATGCCAGACGGTGAAGCAACTTTGCTGAACAATTATAATCTGAAACTGCCATATCCCCTTTTGACAATATGATAACCTAGAAAAGCCACTGTGATAATCAAAATTCCTAAGAATGATAACAATACTTTTTCAAAGGCGATCGCAGTAAAATGGTTTCCGATAAACACCAATAATGAAAAAGGCAAAAAAACGATAAAAAAGTATAAAACAAGTTTAATCGTGATGCAAAGTATTTTTCCCGAATTAGAAAGTAGAATTTTTCGCTTCTGTTCATCAATTAGTTCTTTATTATAGATAACTGATATTGATCTGACTTGCAACTTGAAAATTAAATTAGTGTTTTTAACTACAGGTAGAAAATCAGACAAGAATGCGGATAAAAGTCCAGTTATAAAAATAACAAGAAACTCCATTGGCTATATCTTTAACTTTCTTTTTATGAATCTTACCAATTTCTTAACAGGGTACCAAATAATGGCAATTATTGATAGAACAAATGAAGTAAGAATACCAATAATAACAGCCATTAGGCCACCGCTCATGCCGGGGCCTATGTAAAATAGTAAAAAGTGAAAATTAATAAATACTAACATTATTAATATCCTTTATTTAAAAATGTAAATTGATTAAACTCTTCTTCGGTAATGTACCTGCACCAATGAAGCGAACTTATTCTATTATTATCAATTCTTTGGATATAGGACCATGTTTCTTCATTATAAGTTCCATAAAGGAGCTTGCCATGATCATCATCTTCTATAAATATATCTCCATTATTTAATACTCTTGATTGTCCACCAGATATTGTACTAATATTTGCTGATTTAAAGAAAGAATCATAAGGAGTTGAACTTTCGTTTGTCGAAAAATCATAGATATATTGGTTGTTATGACCATCCACTAATTTATTCATTTTGTTCATAGAAGTATAATCAATTACATTATTACCAAATACTCCGATCCTCGAGGAATCTATCACATCGACATCGTGTTGTCTCAGCCATGGTCCATTTTGGGACCAAATAATTCTATTAGTTAATGGCCGATATAAAAATATTAGATTTTGATTTCTTAAACTTATAAAAAGATCACCCTTTTTCCAGTACCTGGAATCAGAAAGTACAGGTTGGACATCGTTCAAATGTAAGCAATCCAAATACGCGGAAGTGGCCCCAAATCGTGAATAAAGGAATAAAATACCTCTATTGTATTCATTCTCCATAAGTATCGAGAAAACAGATTTTTCAAAAAGAATCTCGCCATCTACAGATGATACTTTTTGAATAACATCATCTAGAATCTTATATTTTTGGGAGGTTTCTGAAATCGAATCATAGCCGCAAATCCAGAAATTGCCATCATCTCCTCGCTCGATAGAATGATGTTGATTTTGAGTTGACCATACAATTTTAGAATTAATGTCCAATTTAAATAAGCCATCTCCACCAATAATCAATGAACCATCATTTAATAATAAGGGATGTAATAACCTAGTCGAATTCTTAATTCTTCGAATATTTAAGTATCCTGTGCTATTGGTATTCCATTGTTTATTAAGTAATAATATATCAGGAGTCCATTTATAAAGCTCTTTACCATCACATATTCTCACCAATTTAACAATAAATTGATCAATAGCATCGTCCCAACATGATACGAGCAAATAATCTTTACTCATTGTATATTGTTCATCATGACTGTCCACTTAAAATAGATTGAGTGACAGTTGGTTAGAAAATTGTT
>CAYHGN010000201.1:0-3938 GCA_964356005.1 uncultured Sphingobacterium sp. | reverse complement strand
AATTCAGGGAATATGGCTCACCCCACCCGATACAATGAACTTCATTGCTTCACTGGCACTCATTTTAAGGGGTTTGACACGATCAGCGTTGACAATACATAATTGTCCGGCGAAGGAATAAGATAAAGGAAAATATACCGCAACTTCACCCGGGTAACCAATTTTGGAAAGGTCTTTCTGGGTCAGGAAGCCGATCTTCTTCAATCCTGTCTCATTAACTTCAACAACTACAGGCTCGTTGAATTTCTTATCATCACCTACAAAAGCCTCTGTAAGATCTTTGAATGAGGTATAGATCACATTAAATACTGGCAACCTTTTGAACCATGAGCTGAACCACTTTTTGATTGGATCTGTTACAAAATTGGTAACGATGATTCCAACTACAATCAGGAATATCATTACAGTCAGAATCCCTAATCCAGGAATATAAATTGGCTTCCCATACTGATCTACCCATATTACATCACTTAAATTGAGTGCCGAATCCAGCTTTGAAACTGCCCAGTAAATGAAAAATAAAGCCGCGGCAATTGGCAGAATTACCAGCGCACCCCTAACGAGGTAATTAAATAAAGCTCTGACTATCCTATTCATAATAATAAATTCGTTTCACCCGCTGGGAAATCCCGGTCAGTACTTCATAAGGTATTGTGTCCAACTGTCTGGCAATATCTTCAACTCTGATCTGATCATTGAACACGATCACCTCATCTCCTTCGGCAGCATCAATTCCGCTAATATCCAGCATACACATATCCATACAAATCTTTCCGATGGTTGGAACTTCCTTACCTTTTACGATCATTTTACCATTACCATTCCCCAATCCCCTTCGGTAGCCATCGGCATATCCGATCTTCACTGTAGCAATTCTTCCTCCTTGCGGCATCTTTCCTTCCCTGCTGTAACCGATTGTATCACCGGCAGGAATAGTTTTGATCTGTGAAATACTGGTTTTCAGCGAAGTTACGGTTTGTAAGGGAGATTTTGAATCATAAGCAGAATCTATTCCATAAAGACCAATACCAAGACGAACCATATCAAAACGGGAATCTGGCCAGCGACTGATCCCTGAAGTATTGGCTATATGTTTCATGAATAAATAATTCAGGTTTTGGCTGATTCGTTCAGAAAGCTTAAAAAAAAGATCGATCTGGTATCTGGTAAATTCATCATGCTCAGGGTTCTCGCTTGCCACCAGATGAGAAAACACACTTTGGATTCTTACTCCTTTTGTATTAACAAGAATTTCAAGCAGCTCATCCACTTCTGTCTCCATAAATCCTAGCCGGTGCATACCTGTATCCAGTTTGAGGTGGATTGGATAATTTTCCAGATTCTTACGGTTCAAAACCTCCATCAATTGGTTTAAAACCCGAATACTGAATATTTCGGGTTCCAGCTTATGCTGAATAATGGTTTCGAAAGCCATTACGTCCGGACTCATAACCATAATAGGTAAACTGCATCCGGCATTCCGTAAGGCAACACCTTCATCAGCATAGGCAACAGCCAGATAATCTACCTTATTGAATTCAAGTAGATTGGCTATCTCAAAACTGCCGCTGCCATAGGAAAATGCCTTTACCATGGCCATAATTTTTGTCCCGGCCCCTAATTCCATTTTATAATGATTCAGGTTATGCTCCAGCGCGTTCAGATTAATCTCTAGTACCGTTTCATGAACCTTCTGCGTTAAAAGCTGGCTGATTCGTTCAAATTCGAAAGACCTTGCTCCTTTCAAAAGTATGGTCTCATTTTGAAACTTAATTGAACTGAAATGTTCCAGGAGATCCGTCGTACTATTGAAACATTCGGTTTCAAAGGGATAATCATCAGCGTACTTGCTGATATGCTCCCCTACGGCAATTAAGCGGTCGACCGATTTATTCTCCAGCAGATTCTTTACCTGTTCATATACAGCCTCAGAATCATTCCCGGGAATATCAGAAAGTACTAATGTACGCCGTTGATGCTGGTTCTGCTGTTTCAAAAAATCTAATGCAATTGCCAGGGAAGAAAGGTCGAGGCTATAAGAGTCGTCGATTACAGAACAGTTATTGATGCCATTCTTAAGCTCAAGCCGCATCCCTACAGGAATCAGCTTCTCCAGCCGCTTATCAACTTCTTCAGACTCATAACCCATTGCCAGTAAACTGGCCCAGCAAATGATCGCGTTCTCAATAGAGGCCTGATCAGTAAATGGGATCATTGCCTGTACATCCTTTCCATTGAAACGTGCCCTTAGAAACTGGAATCGTTCCTCAAGTACCTCATCATCAAAAACCTCCAAATTTGCCTGTCCATGATAATTCCAGCTGAATTTATTTGTACCGGGTATTTCACCATCGTATTGAGCCAGATACTTATCCGAATAAATAAACAGATCAACTCCATCAAACAGCTTAAGCTTTTCTCTGATTTTATCATTAAGGCTTTCAAAACCAGCACTATGGGCCTCACCGATATTGGTTAGTATCCCAATTGTAGGACGTATTATCCTGGCCAGATTTTCCATTTCACCCTCTTTGGATACTCCTGCTTCAAATATCGCCAGATCATTCTCTTCATTCATTTCCCATACCGAGAACGGTACCCCGATCTGTGAATTATAACTTTTAGGACTTCTGACAATATTGCTTTCAGGAACCAACAGCTGATAAAGCCATTCTTTAACAATGGTTTTACCATTACTGCCTGTGATCCCAATAACCGGGTAATTGAATTTCGAACGATGGGCAGCTGCCAGATCCTGCAATGCCATTAGCGTATCACTAACCCTGTAGAAATTTGCTTCAGGATAAACTCCGGTATCAAATTCAGAATCAGAAATCACGAAACTTCGTACCCCGGCCTCATAAATAGCAGGAATGAAACTATGTCCGTCCCTCCTCGCCTTCAAGGCAAAAAAGAGCGCGTGATTCATATCGCTAAGCTTACGGCTGTCGCTAAGAATGGTTCTGATCAAAATATCCTTATTTTTTATAAAAGACTCTGCATTCAGGATAGCATTGAGATCTTCTGTTGAATATAGGATATGGTTCATTCTGCTAATTTCAATAAATTTTAAAGATTCCTCTCAAAAATTTGCGATATTTCATTGCTTTGAAAAACGAGAACAATAAGCCGAAAATATTCAGCAGAGAGCAGGGCAAACTGAAAGCTGAAAGCTATTGCGCCTACCAGGAAAGGTCGCAGTACGAGGTGAGGAATAAGCTTTATGAATGGGGTTTGCATCAAAAAGATCTAGAGGAAATCATTTCTGAGCTTATTGATCAGAATTTTTTGAATGAAGAGCGATTTTCAAGAGCTTATACCCTGGGGAAATTCAGGATCAAAGGCTGGGGTAAATTGAAGATAAAACAGGGTTTAAAACTTAAAGGGGTTTCGGATAAACTCATTGCAAAATCGCTCAATGCGATTGATATGGACGATTATCTTTCAAAGTTGGAACAGCTGTTGGAGAAAAAATCGAAAGCAATAACAGAGAAAGATCCATTTAAACGTAGGCATCTATTAAGCCGTTATGCTGCAGGTAAAGGTTATGAGAGCGAGCTTATCTCTGAACTGCTGATTAGCAATAAGTTAGACTAATTATTTAAAAAAAATAAAAAATACTTGCCAAAATTGCTTTTCTGCCTATATTTGTGCCGCGGTATTCCTCCGGAACACTCACCAAAACGCGAAAGTAGCTCAGTTGGTAGAGCACGACCTTGCCAAGGTCGGGGTCGCGAGTTCGAATCTCGTCTTTCGCTCCAATATGAAACTCCCTCCTAACAGAGGGAATTTTTGTTTGAAATAGTAAATAGCCATCTGCTCGGATGGTGGATCCCGATTATTATCGGGAGGTAGACACGTCCCGATTTAAATCGGGATTCGTCCTACAACGAGTGCGGGTTCGATTCCTGCTCCGAGTCATCGGAATAAAAATCGAA
>CAYHGN010000200.1:0-3976 GCA_964356005.1 uncultured Sphingobacterium sp. | reverse complement strand
CTTCGGTCGAACGTAACCTATTTACGCTTTGGTTAATCATTACGGACAATCATATAATTCTTTTAGTAGCAAATGAAACGAATAATTGACTTTAGCTTTAGTTTAATTGCGATCCTTGTTCTCATTCCATTTATGATTCCTGTCATAATCATTTTAATGTTTACGGGAGAACATTATATCTTCTATAAGCAAGCCAGGATTGGTAAAAATGGGATCAAATTCAATATCATCAAATTTTCCACCATGTTGTTAAATAGTCCGAATATTGGAACCGGTGAAATTTCTCTGAAAAAGGATCCTCGGGTTTTTCCCTTTGGGCGCTTTTTAAGGAACTCAAAAATAAATGAGATTCCTCAATTGATTAATACGTTGATTGGCGAAATGTCCATTGTCGGACCCCGCCCACTGACGCCGAAGCATTTCAATCATTATTCACCGGCCCAACAGGAAATCGTTAAGCAACTAAAGCCGGGATTAACCGGAGTGGGTGCAATTATATTTCGGGACGAAGAAAAAATATTTGATAACAGCACATTAGATCACGAGCAAACCTATCAACACGTACTAAGTCCCTACAAAGGTGCGCTGGAGGCATGGTATTTTCGGAACCAGTCATTGGTTGTCGATATAAAAATTATTTTTTTAACTATCTGGGTCATCCCCTTCAAAAGAAGCCAGCTTCCATATAAGATTCTGAAAGGCCTGCCCGAAAAACCTGCCGAACTTCGAGAACTGATTTGAACCCGATACCTAATATTTAATATACATTTAATGCCTGAAACTGTCCTCATCACCGGCCTTACCGGGAAATCCGGCTCCTGGTTTCTGAAAAGGCTGATTTTCGAGAAAGAAAACCTGAAGGGTATCATGATCAAGGCCATCGTGAGGAGCTGCTCCAATGTTGATTTGATTGATAACAGCGGATTATCCATCAATAAAGTATCTGGTGATTTAGACGACATGGTTTTTCTTAATAAATCCATGAATAATGTATCAACGGTTTTTCATATCACGGGTATAGACCGATCATTAAATGTTGTTCAAGCTGCGGTTGATAATAATGTTAAGAGAGTTATTCTGGTGCATACCACTGGAATATACTCAAAATTCAAAATTGCAAGTGCCGGTTATATCGAAATTGAGAAACGTATTAATGAAATCATTTTAAACAGGAATATAGATTTGACTATATTGAGACCGACGATGATATATGGTAGCATTAAGGATAATAATGTGGTTGTATTTATCAAAATGGTTGATAGGTTGAAATTCTTCCCAGTCGTAAATCATGCCAATTACCTTTTGCAACCTGTTCATGAAAAAGATCTAGGTGATGCTTACTATCAGGTATTGGTAAATGCAGAGGCAACTAAAAACAAAAATTACATTTTATCTGGCAAGGAGCCCATCCTTCTAATTGATATTCTAAAAATTATAGGAGAATTTTTAGGCAAAAAGACCATGTTCATTTCAATTCCTTTCCCTTTTGCCTACCTCGGAGCTTGGATGGTTTATTTTTTTACTTTTAGAAGAATGGATTATAGGGAGAAGGTACAAAGATTAATTGAGGATCGGGTATTCTCCCACGACGAAGCCGCCAAAGACTTTGGATATTCACCTGTATCCTTCAAAGAAGGTGTACAAAATGAAATCAACCAATATCGTAGAGACGCATAATTATGCGTCTCTACTACAATCAGATAACCCACAACCCATAACTGATAACAAAAACCGAATTATATGAAAACCCGATTTCTTATTCTCTCCACCTTGCTCATGGGTCTTTTTTGCTTCATTGGGCCGGCCTCCGCGCAGAATCTTAATAATTTGGACGTTAAGTCACTGAGTACTTCTCAGATCAACCAGGCTAAGCAAGTGTTGCAAAACTCTGGTTTATCAACGGAACAGGCGATTTCTGAGGCGCGGAAAAGGGGTGCCAGCGAAGTACAGATCCAGCAGATGGTGAAGCGAATGAGCGGCACTGATGCGAAAAAGAAAGCTGATACAACGGCTTTGTCTAAGGATGGTGACTTTTATCGGATGCAGGACTCGTTAAAAGTTGCTGAACAGAGCAAGTTGGGCGCGGGCGCTGTGAAAGAAGTGAAAATTGCTTCTGATTCGGCTAACTTTGGGTCTTACCTTTTCAAAAGTAAAAACCTGACTTTTGAGCCGGTACTGAATATACAAACGCCAAAAAATTATGAGATAAATATTGGCGATGAAATGATTATTAATATCTGGGGAAATTCAGTACAGGATTATCAGTTAACAGTTGACCGGAATGGTCAGATTCAGATTCCACAGATTGGGCCGGTTTATTTGGCAGGCAAATCCTTTGAGGATGCTACCCGCATGATAAAACAGAGGCTAATTGCCATTTATTCGGGAATGGGAGGAGCTACTCCAAATACTTTTGCTCAGGTTAATATGGGGCGCCTAAGATCTATTCGGGTGAATCTGGTTGGAGAGGTCACAACGCCGGGTACCTATACTCTTCCCGCAACTGCAAGCGTTTTTAATGCACTTTATTTGTCTGGGGGCCCCAGTGAAATAGGTTCTTTCCGTACGATCAAGATTTTACGCGACAATGTGGTTTACAAAACCATTGATATTTATGATTTCCTGATGAACGGGGATCAAAAGGATAATGTAGTGCTAAAGAATGAGGATGTAATTTTTGTTCCGGTGGCTGAGAAAAGAATTCGGGCAAAGGGTGAGTTTAATCGCAAGGGAATTTTTGAGTTGAGAAATAATGAAAATCTTGAGGATTTGGTTCGATTTGCCGGAGGGTTTACCGATGAGGCTTATCTTCTTAATTTAAAATTATATCGTAAAACTCAGGAGGGACTTAATATTCTGGATATCCCTCATGCTGAACTGAATCGTACCGATTTAAAGAACGGTGACTTGCTGGTTTCACAAAAGATTAAAAATACGTTGGAGAATCGGGTTTCAATAACTGGTTCTGTTTTTCGGCCAGGCGAATACGAATGGCAGTCTGGCCTGACGGTTTCCCAGTTGATTGTTAAGGCGGATAGCCTGGTTCCGGATGCCATGATTGAAATGGGTCAGATTACTCGTCTGAATCCCGACTATTCCCTGAGCATGATTTCGTTTAATGTGAGAGATGTAATGGCAGGCAAAAACGATATCCGCCTGGAACCCAAAGATGCTGTCCTGATTAAATCGCATTTTGCATTAAAGGATGAGCCAACCATAACGGTGGACGGCAAAGTAAGGACTGGAGGTACATTTGCTTTCCGGGAAAAAATGTCGGTTCTCGATGCCATCTATCAGGCCGGAGGTTTTACTGAAGATGCCGACAGTAGTTATGTTCAGATCTCCAGAAGGCTTAATTATAAAGAAGTTGCTGCCGTAACTGATAAGTTGGTTGATGTGTTTACGATACAGTTACCAAGAATATTGAATGCGAACGATCAAAGTGCCTCATTTAAGTTGATGCCATATGATCATATATACATTCGCCGGGCCCCTGGTTATTCCGATCATGCTACCGTTTTCATCAGTGGAGAAGTGGTTTATTCTGGATTTTATGCAATTCAAAATAAGACAGACCGGTTAAGCGACCTGATAAAGTGGGCTGGTGGTTTAACTCAGGATTCATATCCTGAGGCAGCTACCTTTACTAAAGTGGATGCCGGTCCGGTTGGAATTGATTTAAAAAAGATTTTAGCAAATCCGGGAAGCCTGAATGATATGATTCTGGAAGCGGGGGATGCTTTGGTGATTCCCAAAAAACCACAAACCGTAAATGTTTTTGGCCAGGTGCAGAATCCCTTTGCAACGGTTCATACCCCGGGTAAAGGAGTAAAATACTATATTAAAAATTCCGGTGGGTGGTCAGATCGACCCGCGAAGGGTCGCATCTATGTTAAATACCCGGATGGCAGTTCCGACATGACCCGTAATTTTATTTTTCATACTATATATCTCGCATATTCATTGCTAACATCTA
>CAYHGN010000199.1:0-3990 GCA_964356005.1 uncultured Sphingobacterium sp. | reverse complement strand
CTCTTTTTCAGATCTACAGTGAAGAACTTCAAACCCTGCAGCAGGATTATTTATTGCAACTGAAACAGGTTGCAGCATTTCCTGAAGAGAAAATCTATCAGTCGATGCGGGAGGCCGCAAAAAATAAACTTCGCTTGTTTGGCTATTCTAATACTCAAATACAAGCCTTGAGTGCAGCAGGAAAAACAGCGCCCTTGCTCACTGTCTATTCATCTGCATCCGGAGTTGTTACTGAGCTGAATGTTTCTGAAGGACAATATTTATCGGAAGGCAGTCAGATTTTAAAGCTTGAAAATTTCTCTAATCTCTGGCTTGAAATGGATGTCTATCCGAATGAGTTAGGAAGTATTCGCCTCGGTACCAAGGTAAATGCATCGATCACTGGGATCACTGATAAAGAACAGACGCTGACCATTGATTTTATTTCACCGCAGATGGACCCATCCTCACAGATTCTGAAAGTAAGGGCCCCGATTAGAAATTCGGGCAATTTACAGGCAGGAATGCAGGCTACGGTATTTTTGCCACTTGCCGAGATATCAGATGCTTTGAGTTTACCATTGGATGCAGTTGTACGGGATCAAAAGGGTGCACATGTCTGGATTAAAACAGCAAAGAATACTTATTCTCCAAGGATGGTTCGTACGGGTGAGGAAGATGCAGAACAGATTATTATCCTTTCAGGGCTTGAAAATGTAAAAGAGGTAGTAGTGAGTGGAGCTTATTTATTATCCAGTGAATTTATATTGAAAAAGGGGATAGATCCTTTGGCTGGACACGATATGGACAAAATGTAAAATTATGGAATTATATATTAAGAACATGGTTTGCAACAGGTGCATCACAGCAGTGCAAAATGAGCTGATCAGACTGGAATTACATCCCATAACTGTTCAAATGGGCATCGCTAGACTAAAAGAGGATAAGCTGGATGAAGGTAAGCTTCTAATACTGAATAAAAATTTGAATGCTCTGGGATTTGAATTGCTGGATAAGGGTAAGAGCTGGATCATCGAACAGATCAAAAATCTCATTATTGAAAGGATCTTCCATACTGAGTTTCTGGAGCAAAAAATAAACTGGTCAGTACTTATTTCTGATACTGTTTTTCATGAATATAGTTATTTGAGTTCCCTGTTTTCATCTGTTGAGGGTATCACGATTGAACAATACATTATTCGCCAGAAAATTGAGCGGGTTAAAGAGCTCATATTTTATGATGAATTGAACCTGAGTGAAATTGCAAATAAACTGGGATACAGTAGTATTTCTCATCTATCTGCTCAGTTCAAGAAAGTTACTGGTCAAACTCCTTCTCAATTTAAAAGTACCAGAACTTCAGACTGGCAGAGAAAATCTATAGATAGGATTTAACTTTTACAAACACAAAATTGTGTAACTCTTCCCTTTAATTCTATAAAGCCATAAGCTGCTGTATACCATAATTTTGTAGTGTAAATCAAGATTATGAACAAAGAACCAGAATCTCAGCTAAAAGAGGCTTCCAAAACCACGATCAGAGAAGTATTCCCCGTTATAGGTATGACTTGTGCGGGATGTGCGATCAGTGTAGAATCTATGTTTAAAGCCACAGCGGGAGTATTTGATGCAGGTGTAAATTTTGCGAACAACACTGCGTGGGCTGAATATGATACTTTGAAAACCAATCCGCAGGCCTTAAAAAAAAGCATTCAATCTATTGGATACGACTTAATAATCGACACTGAGAATTCAGCAGAAATGCAGGAAAGCCTGCAAATTAAAAACTATCAGGAGCTTAAAAGCCGTACAATATGGGCTTCCATTCTTGCCTTTCCTGTATTTGTAATCGGAATGTTTTTCATGGACATGCCATATGGTACCTGGATTTCAATGCTATTGAGCGCTCCGGTTGTCTTCTGGTTTGGGCGGAATTTCTTTATCAATGCATGGAAGCAGGCAAGGCATGGGATGGTGAATATGGATACTTTAGTTGCGTTGAGCACTGGTATTGCTTTTATTTTCAGTGCATTTAATACGATTTACCCTGAATACTGGCATAGTAGGGGCATACATCCACATGTATATTATGAGGCTGCTGCTGTGATTATTGCCTTTATCTCCTTCGGGAAATTACTGGAAGAGAAGGCTAAGTCAAACACGACAACAGCTATTAAAAAATTGATGGGTTTACAACCTAAAACGGTTAGAATTCTCAGCAACGATAAAGAAGAAGAGATTCCTATTTCTCAGGTTATACCCGGTCAGATTATAGTCCTCAGGCCTGGAGAAAGGGTTGCTGTAGATGGCATTGTCCTTTCGGGATCAACTTATCTGGATGAAAGCATGATCAGCGGTGAACCGATTGCTGTATTGAAAGAAGCGGGCGACAAATTATTTTCAGGTACAATCAATCAGAAGGGTAGTCTCCATTTTAAAGCTGAAAAAGTAGGAGCCGACACGCTGCTGGCACATATTGTAAAAATGGTGCAATTGGCACAGGGAAGTAAAGCCCCTGTTCAAAAACTGGTGGATAAGATTGCTGGAATTTTTGTGCCTGTAGTAATTGGTATTTCAATCCTGACATTTGTTGTTTGGATGTTAATCGGCGGTGATCAAGCATTTTCACATGCTCTACTTACTTCAGTAACTGTACTCGTCATTGCTTGTCCCTGTGCTTTGGGGCTCGCAACTCCAACAGCAATTATGGTGGGAGTTGGAAAGGGTGCTGAAAATAATATCCTTATCAAGGATGCCGAAAGTCTGGAATTAGCCTATAAAGTCAATGCCATCATTCTCGATAAGACCGGTACCATCACAGAGGGCAGGCCTGTGGTTACCGCGATGAATTGGGCTCCCGATATTAAGGAAGCGGATTATTTTTTAAAGATTCTTTACAGCCTGGAAATAAATTCTGAGCATCCACTGGCTGACGCGATAATTAAGAAACTACAAGAGGACGGAATTTCAGGTGTTCCTCTTGATTCATTTGAAAGTATCACAGCCCGCGGAGTAAAAGGTATTCACAATGGGATTGGATTTTTTGCCGGTAATCTTCATTTTCTGGAAGAGCAGAATATACTTTTAAATACAGATCAGTTAAACTATGTACAGAAAAAACAACATGAGGCTAATACAGTGATCTATTTTGCTGATGAAAAGAAAGTTCTGGCGATTATTTCTATAGCTGATAAGGTGAAAGATTCCTCAAAAGCCGCCATCCTCCAACTGTATGAAATGGGTATTGAAGTCCATATGCTTACCGGAGATAATGAGCAAACGGCCTCTGCTGTAGCAAAAGAAGTTGGAATTAAAAGTTACAGGGCTGAGGTTTTGCCCTCAGATAAGGCTGATTTCATTAAACAACTTCAGTCTGATGGAAAGGTCGTTGCAATGGTGGGAGATGGGATCAATGATTCTCATGCCCTGGCGCAGGCAGATGTAAGTATTGCGATGGGAAGAGGTTCGGACATTGCGATGGATGTTGCCAAGATTACCCTGATCACCTCTAACCTGCAATCCATACCTATGGCTTTGAAACTTTCAAAAAGGACAGTTCAAACTATCAGGCAAAATCTGTTCTGGGCCTTTATTTACAATATTATTGGGATTCCGCTTGCGGCGGGTGTATTGTACAGCTACAATGGTTTTTTACTCGATCCAATGATCGCTGGGGCAGCCATGGCACTCAGTTCAGTTTCTGTGGTCAGTAACAGTCTCAGATTAAAAGCTTTAAAACTCAAGTCTAATTAAATAAATAACATCAAAAAATCAGAAATAATGGAAACAATTAAATTTAAGACGAATATCAAATGTACGGGATGTCTGACTCAGGTTGGTCCTGGATTAAATGAGACTGCCGGTGAGAACCACTGGACAGTAGATCTTAATTCAAGTGATAAAATACTAAGTGTTCAGGGGGATATTAAGGAGGCTGAAATAATTGCTGCTATGAAAAAGGCAGGATATACAGCAGAAAGGATTTAAAAATAATAAAGGGTACTCCAGCGT
>CAYHGN010000198.1:0-4041 GCA_964356005.1 uncultured Sphingobacterium sp. | reverse complement strand
TGGAATCCTCTTCCATACATATCACCCATTAAACCGCCAACGCGTGCTTCAATAGTCACATTGGAATTGTGCTGATAGATTATCTGATTAGTTAAGCCCTCTGTCAATTCCTTTACATAACTGCGGTTTCTATTCCAAAGCAGGGTCGTATTCCACGAGAATTTTCCCTTTGAAATTGGTTTTCCGTTAATCTGAACTTCCCATCCTTTACTGTTGATCAAACCTGCATTTATTAATGCAGTAGAAAATCCGGTAACCGGATCTAATGGGATCGATAAAATCTGGTTACGGCTATTGTTATTATAGTGAGCAATATCAAATCCTATTCTATTGTTCAGAAAACGTAGGTCTAAACCAAACTCATAACTCGCTGTAATTTCAGGCTTCAATTCTGCATTGAATAGCTGATTTGGGTTTGTGAATGAATTGCCGTAAATACGATCATAATACCTGGCAGTTTGGTAAGGTCTGGTATCATTACCAACCTGTGCCCAGGATGCTCTGAATTTGGAAAAGGTGATTGCCTTTGGCAGTTCAAAAATTTCACCCAGAATAAAGCTTGAACTTACAGATGGATAAAAGAAAGAATTGTTCTTAAAGGGTAATGTACTCGACCAGTCATTTCTTCCTGTCAGATCCAAAAATATTTTTTCATCATAGGCAATCTGTGTGCTTCCATAAACGCTATTTATTGCCTTTTTCGTTCTGGAAGGGTCAACCACCGCCTGATCTAAACTATTAGAAATCTGGTAAACACCAGGTTGAGCTAATTGATCTGCATATACCCCTGCAAAATCATACTGCTGAATCATTGTATTTGCACCGGCGCTCGCACTGATAGAAACTTTTGGCGAAAGTTTGTCTCTAAAAGAAAGCAATAGATCTGTGTTTGATTCATAGGAAAACACATTTTGTTCACGATACATTCCTCTTGGATATCTCGTCATACTAAACGGTCTTTGCTGGGAGCGAAATTCATTAGACATATCAACCCCTGTTCTAAGCAAAAGATCAAACTTTTTAGAGATCTCATAACTGGCCGAAACATTTCCAATCAGTCCATTTTTATTCATTTTATTCAGCATTTCATACATTGCCAAATAAGGGTTATCCGGTCCGGGATTGAATGGATTCTTTTGAACTACATTTTCCAAACCGGGCTGCCAGTAAGGCTTGAACCATTCAGGTCTGATGTTTGGAGTGGTACCAATGATCAGGAAATACATCAATGTCTGATTATTGTACCCTGCCATTGGAAGATTATCGCTCTTTTTATTAGAATAGTTAGCTCTTCCGGTAATTTTTAATTTATCAGAAACCTTTTGATTGAACGATAATGCCGCATTCAATCTTTCGAAGCCGGTATTAGGTATAATCCATTTATTTTTTAAATGAGTAATAGAAAGTCGGGCAGAACTTTTATCAGATCCACCGTCTATAGATAAGCTGTTTGACAAGGTGTTACCCGTTTGGAAATATCCAGAGATATAATCATCATGAGCAAGCCATGGTGTTTTTTGGGTAGGCTTATTCCCCGGAGTATTCGGATCATATTGATAATAGCTCTGGCCCTCAAATTTAGGTCCCCAGGCTCTTCCTGCTGCTACAGTTGTACTTGTATTAATTCCATCAGGGCTATCTAAATAGGAGTAATATGCACTTGTTCTTCCTTCACCATATTCAAACTGATAATCAGGCCAGCGGTTAACCTGTTCAATATTAAAGTTGGAATTAAAAGTAACTCCCAATCCATTGCCTTTGCGCTCACCACTCTTTGTGGTTATTATAATTACGCCGCCAGCTGCACGACTACCATATAAAGCTGTTGCACCCGGCCCTTTAAGTACAGTTACAGTTTCTATATCATCAGGATTGATATCTGATACACCCGATCCATAATCAACCGGACTATCCTGAGAAAGGTGGGAATTAAATCCAGTTCCAGTTATCCTGCTGCTGATTGGTACTCCATCCACTACAATTAATGCCTGATTATTATCAAGATTCAGCGATGATTCACCTCTGAGTGTGATTCTTGAGGAACCCATTGGCCCCGCGCCCGTGCCCTGTATATTCAGTCCGGCCACCTTGCCGGATAAGGAATTTACCCAGTTATTCGTTTTTGCATCTACCACTGCGTTTGCACCGATGGTTTGAGCAGCAAAACCGAGCGACCTTTCTTCCCGTTTGATACCCAGTGCTGTGACAACAACTTCTCCAAGAAATTTACTGTCTTCCACTAATCTTATACTAAACTCAGTCAGACCATTGATATTGATCTCCTGCGGAGTATAACCAATAGACGATATGACAAGAACACCTTGTTTAGAATCCGTTCTCAGTTTAAAATCTCCGTTAATATCTGTTGTGGTACCAATTTTTGTGCCTTTTAACAGAATACTTACCCCCGGAACAGGCTCATTCTTTACATCTTTTACATTTCCCGAGATCTGTGTTTGAGCAAACACTTTCCCGCGGAAGTCCAGGAAAGAAAAAGTAATCAATAAAATAAGAATTTTACTAAAAAAGAGCAGGTATTGTCTTTTCATAATCAGTTTTGAATTTTGATGGTTAAATAATTACGCCACAAAAGTCAAGTCCGGATATTAAGCCTGCATCAGGAGAATATTTTATTTTGAAGAATAAAGAGTTTTTGCAAAAGCCTAACGGAGCTTCCAAAATATTCGAAAATATGTTTTTATATATCTAATAATCAATAAGTTAAAAATTAATAAATGAAAGAAATCTTATTAACTAAATTTATCTCAGGTTAATTTAATGTGACAGAAAAGTTTATTTAGAAATCTTTGGAATATTTCAATTTGCACAGAGCTATAGAAAACCCAAATGAGGTGATGATTTGTGACTTCAGTTATGCTAGATAATTGACATAGTTTTAATAGTCCGTAGTCTCACCACACTTGAGACCACGGACTATTAAAGATCTGAGGGCCTATATTTTGAATACCACAACCGAAGCTGGTTAAAACCTGCATCATTCGACATGACCCACGGAAATATGCCGAACAAACAGAGTATTCCTTTACTAAGGCACCATTTCTCACAAATTGAAAGCAGAATTATTTGAGAATATCATCCGACAAACATTCCGGGGGCATAAGGCTGCTTTTACAGAATGCAAGTAAGTGCGGTCCTTCCAATTCTTCATATAAGGCCGCAAGATCTTTTTCACTGCCAGTCTTTTGTATTAAAAAGGACTCCTTAGCCATGCCGCTTAATGTTGCACCATATTTCTGCAACAGCAGCCAGAGAGCAGCATCCAATCGTTCTGATGCCACACGATAGACCCCAACCCTGGATAAAGGCATATCATTCTCCTGATATCCTATCGCTTTATAAACCTCAATAATCCTTTCAATTTTACGAAGTATCGCAGGCAGTTCATTGTGAGGCAGAATGACTTCCATCGTAATTAAGATAAGCTCGTTTAAATCCGTTCTTGCTACATTTAGCGACAGTATTGGATAATCACGCCGGTTTAATAGCATTAACAATTGAGCCATAAGGCCTTTTTTATCTTCCGCATAAACAGTAATTACATGTAATTTTTCATTCTTGATTAACTTTTTCATCGTTTTTGGGTCATAAAAAAAGCCCTCCGGTATTTCCGGAGGGCTGTATGGTTAAATTATTTACTAAGCAATTTACCCCCCGGCAGGAATCAAGAGAACAAGAAGAACCAGGAGAACGACAACAAACTGCACGGCAACATTTAAGTTGTGCATCAGATTAAAACTTGTTGTAGTCAAATGACTCATGATTATGATCGGGTGTTTGAGGCAAGATAGTAATTATTTGAGATTTTCAGATGAGTTCATTAATTGACTCATCAAATTAAACGGACGGCCTGTTCCGGCTTGACTGGAAAGACAAAGCCCTTCTCCCCTGCGCCCAATGTCATTATTTAAGGGGCAGGAGGTTCTGGCTTTCGCCAGAATGACAATGCATTTATTTAATAATGGAGGAGAGGCCGTATCAAAATTCACATGATGCGGTCTCTTTATTTTAAGCCTAAAAATT
>CAYHGN010000197.1:0-4140 GCA_964356005.1 uncultured Sphingobacterium sp. | reverse complement strand
TTTAAGTAATTCCGTAGTGATCGGAATTTTATTGTTTAATAATCTTCTGTATGAATTATTAATGGCAGTTTCATATTTTTTCAATCTCGAGTTAAACTCTGCATGTTCTGGAAAGTTCTTAGATTCTTTTGCTTTCTGATCATCAAAATTCCAATGCTTTGGAAGTATCTTATCTCCTGTTGAATACTTGAATCTTTTATAATTGAAATTATAGATCAGATAGACTAAAGTCTTTTCATTTGATTTAGGTTCTTTGAGAATAAAGCGAGCTTCTGCCATGATATTTTTGAAAGCTCTAAGGTGAAAAAAATATAACTAGGGTGCAAGAGAGGGGACGAATAAACTTGTTTTGACCTTATTTGGTTACTTCTGCTTATACTAAATATTGTGTTTAAAAGCTATTTTAAGCTATAATGAAGCAATATTTGATAAAAAACAGCAAAGAACATTCGAGTTCCTCTCTCTCCGCCAGTTATGTTTTAAAGAATACCAAAAACGCCTTAAATGCATTATTTAAGGCGTTTTTATTTTAAGCCCTACCCAAAATAAACCAAATAAACGCATACTTCATTTCTCCAGCACCTTAGTACTGCTACAGAATGAGTTAAATGTTAAGATAAAAGCTAAAAACGAACGTTATCGTTTACGAGATTTGAAATGCAATATTGAAAACGTCTACAGTCCTAAACCCTGGCGTTGCTCATGTTTCTTTTTTTTCTTTCTGCGTTGCGGTATATTGGGCATATAATCTTCTGATGCTTTCCCTAATAAAGTGTTTAGGATTGGAACCTGATAATGATTGTTCTGCACCCCTTGCTGTATTTCCCGTTTCTGTTCATAAGAGCCATGCTTTAAGGTATTGGCATATTTAAAAGTCTCTTTTAGTTCCCGTTCATAACCAAAAGCCTTATCAAACAGATTTTCAGCGGTTTGCTTGAATGCGGTACGGTCAAACTGCCCAACCTTTTGGCTATGCAGCTGGTTCTTACCTTTAGAATTATTTAAAGGGCTTAATTTGATGCTATTGGTAGCATCCTTACGGTTAACAATGATCTGCACGTGCATCTGTTCACCGGGCTTGGGATCACCTTTTTTTGCAATACCTTTTCTTACTTCTAAATCCTTATAGGTATAGTAACGGTTATTTTCCTGCTTGCCGAAATAAACCAGGTCGTTATTGCTGGTAATGTTATTCCGTTTAAAATTTTTGGCATACTCATCCATCACTTTATTAGCAAATTCCTTTAATTGCTGCTTATCCACTTCTTCGCCATATTGTTCTTTCAAATATTAAATCTCCTTTTCGCTGGGACTGATGTTGATTAATAAAAACTTCGCATCGTCTTTTGATAGTTTGGCGATGTTGTTATCTATACCATACCTAACCTCATAAGGCTGTATGTTCTGCATTTGCTGATTAAACCAGTATTCTGGTTCCATGCGCAGATCCTGACGCAAACGGTTTTCTTTTTCGAGATAACTAATTAACGGACCGCTGCTGCTCCAGTTTGTAGATATAATATTTTACCTGGGCAATATGAGCACGTTCAACTTTATTGCTCTTTTTTACTTCATGAACCACTTTGTTTTTAGCATCGTAAAATCAATCTTAATTCCATCCATTTCTATCTCCGTATATTTTTCCGCACTTTCGGGATAGGTGGTTTCGCCAAATAGCTTGCCTTCTGCAACCACATCTGAAGTATGCTCCATGCGGATACCGTTGGCATGAAGCCATAGTTCACGGTGGCAGACATGATAGAGATTTATGAAGGTGGCGGTGATGTTCATGTTTTGATTTTAATACAGAAATCCGAATAACCAAAGCGGTATCTTGTTATTAAAACCCGTTTCTATTTCATCCAAAGCCAGGAAAGCATCGTCCATATTACTGATTTGATTGTTATCTTTATTTCGGCCCCCGATCTCAAATGTCCATTTTTCGTTGATTAAGAAATCTCCTCTGTCACTAAGATTTACAGTATAACCTGCATTACGAAGCTGATTGATAAAAAAAGTCTCTCGTATAGTTCCAATCTTTGGGACATTCTGCAAAGCATAGGCGAAAGCCGTGTTTTCTATATATATCTTATCCGGTTTCTGCAGATTGCTGATTGACTTTGATGGTTTATTGGCAAGAATAACGATATACGCATCATGCAAATGCCTCAAATAATGATTAACCGTATCTCTCCCCAGATGCAGTTTTTGCGCTATTTTAGAAATATTAGGCTCAAATGGAGCTACACTGGCAATAACTCCCAATAACTTTTTTATTTTAATGATATTTGCCGTACTAAAATCCTGTATATAAGACAAATCACTCTCTAATACGGTGTTTATCACCTGGATGAGGCGCTGTCCGAGCGTATCTGCATTTTGATGTACTATAAATGGAAAGTACCCGCCTTTTAAATATTCCTTAAATAAGGGAAGGGGCTTAATGTTGCTGCATACCTCACGACTGATTTTTTGATGACCCTTTAACAATTGTTGTAAGTCTGCAGCTTCAAACTTCATATTATGCATTAAAGAAAGATATTCCCGGAAAGACATGCCCTGAAGCGTTTGGGTAATCAGTCTCCGGCTCAGGTCAGACTCGCCCCTGTACAAGTCTAAGGCAGAAGAAGAAGTAAAAATCACTTTCAGTTTAGGATGGCCATCATAAATAAGCTTTATCTCTCTTGACCAGTCGGGATATTTGTGAACTTCATCTATCAGCAATAACTCTCCGCCATAGCGGTACCATTCGGCTGCAAGCTCAAAAAGAGTGTTTTGATAAAAATAAGGATGATCTGCCGTAACGTATAAAGCTTTGTCGGGCTTATCAAAGCCATACTTCATATATTGTAATAACAAAGTGGTTTTACCTACACCCCTGAGTCCTTTTATGCCCAGTAATCGTTCCTCGCTCTTCAGCTTATCATAAAGATACCTGAACCAGGTATCGTTAACCTGGCTTAGTAAATTGTTTTGATATGAAATCAATTCTTCCATAATATTGACTTGAATTCAAATCAAATATATAAAAATGAATTTGTATTAAAAAAAACCTGGCATCATCCTTTGATAGTTTGGCGATGTTGTTATCTATGGCAAACCTTACCTCATAAGGCTGTATGTTCTGCCTTTGCTGATTAAACCAGTATCCGGTTCCATGCGATGATCCTGATGCAAACGGTTCTCTTTTTCGAGGTAACTAACCAACTAGCTGCTGGCAATTTTTCATATCTATCTTGTATGAAATTCAATATCTTCTCCTTTTTCTCTTGTTTCTCTGACCATTTGTTGCAAATCATCCGGCAAAGTATCTATCGGCATAATAACTGAAAATAGTCATCATCTAATTTTTTGGCACAAAAAGTTCCGGTGATTTCCAGAAGTTTTTCCTCCTTTTGTTTTATCTCTTGTTTAACCATAATGTCGTTTTTCAATTGGAATATGTTTAACTTCCTCAATATTATTGATTATTTTTCTTAGGGTAAAATTCAATTTTTCTTTGTCTGGTGGATTACCCCAAAATAAATCGTCCAACTCGTAATCTTCAAGTTCCAATATCTCTTGGGTCAATTTTTCCGCTTTATCAATGTATTCAGTCTCATTTTTGCAATCATAAGACAGTAATCCAAAATGCAAAGTCAAATCATGAGTCAGTCTCTCTGCCTCAATGATAATCCCATTATAAGCTTCTCTAGATAAATCATCTGTATCCATATGTCCTTTTTGAGCCCATTATGAGCCGTTTGAGCCCCATTAATTTATCCGCCATATATCCGCCAAATCTTCATTATAAAGGTAGGATTGTTGCAAGTCTTTTCAAATTTTCATTTCCCTGACATTTTAGTATTCCCTCCAGGATCAGCTAAAAACGAAACTTAAACCAATTAAAAGAGATTTTATTTGGCGCTCTTGGTCAGACGGGCCTTAGGAGGACCCACTCAGACAAAAACTTTTTATTAAAAACACTTATAACAGGTAATATATTTATTACTTTTGTGTTTATGAAGTATAACGAACTTTTCAGGATGTTAAAAAAGGACGGCTGGTTTGAAGTAAGACAGAAGGGTAGCCATGTAATTATGCAGCAGATAAAAGATGAAAAAGCCAAAGATTAAGATAACGGTTGTAAAAGAGGATACC
>CAYHGN010000196.1:0-4250 GCA_964356005.1 uncultured Sphingobacterium sp. | reverse complement strand
GCATAGCCCCTGCTTTCTAAAACAACAGAAAATCAGTCAATTTTAATAGTACTTCACAAAATTTTATGTCGAACTCACGTTAATTACATATATCTTATATCCTCTAATGCGGATGATTTACTCTTGAGCCTGTCCAGAAGATCATGTACATCTACAAAGGCAAATGAAGAGCAATAATCAGACGATCCATAAGGGATGATCAGTGTATCATTATGAATAATTGATCCGCATGAATACAGCACATTGGGCACATATCCTTCCCTTTCATCCTTATTAGGGATTATAAGAGGTTCCGTAAGCCTTCCGATCTCAACCGTTGGATCATCAAGCTTTAATAAACTAGCTCCAAGGCAATACCGTCTCATCGGCCCGACCCCATGTGTGATAATTAACCATCCGTCTTCAGTTTCGATTGGTGACCCGCAGTTTCCGATCTGTATATATTCCCAGCTTGCATGCGGCTTCTGAAGCAGTACAGGGTGCTCCCAGATCTGTATTTTATCAGAATACATAATATAATTATTCCAACCATCTATCCTCGACATCATAGCATATTTCCCGTTTATTTTACGGGGAAAAAGTGCCAGATTTTTATTTTGAGCGCCTTCACCATAAAGCGGGCAGACTTTAAAATCATAAAAATCTGTGGTCTGCAATAGTTTAGGCATGATCAAATGTCCGTCAAATGCTGTATATGTAGCATAATATATCACAGACCCATCGTCCTTGAGAAAACGTACAAAACGGGCATCTTCAATGCCTTTTCTTTCAAATTGGGAGATAGGGAAAATAACCCGGTCCGAAATATCTGTATCCCTTGAAAAACTGATATCATGAAATGAATCAGAAAGCCAAAGCACCTTTTTGAATTCCAGCTTCAGATCATTATTATGCTCCTTGTCCCTCAGATCATGGATCACACTCTGAAGTTCATGATATTCAAATTCATCACCCAGTTTTTCTTTAATCTGTTTCAGAACACTCTTATCGATCTGATTATCAGCAGCTTTCTTAAAGAACAGTGTTTTAACATACACTGCATTCCTTATAAGCTCTGCTTCATCAACATAATTCCCGGATGGCATAACAGTAAGATCTCCGTTATTTTCAACTATAGCCCTGCGGAAAACTATTGAGGATATATGACCTTCACCAACAGCCCTGAAGCTGACGATCATCCTTTTCTGCCCATCAACAAGTTCAGTCTGATCAGGATCTTCAATGATGGAGGGGTTAAAGAAGGCCGCCGATTCGATGGAATATTCATGAGTAAAATAGGAACCTATCAGCAATTTCCTGAATGGCTGGATATGATCAAAGTCAATTTCAAGATCAAGGATCAGCCTTTTCACTTTTTCACAATGACGATTTAAGATCCGGGTAATATTGCGATGGCGTTTCGAATACTCCTGTAAAATCGGAGAAATTATACTGAAAACTTCCGCATCAGACAATTCCATAACCCGGCTGATCAGTTCTTTGGAACGTTCATCCTGAGTAAAAAAGAAACGGGCAATTACACGCTTAGGATCAGGGTAAACTTTAACCGCACTGCGTTCTATAGATAATCTCATAAAAATAATTTGTAACCGGTCATTGTTGAATAATCATATATTATACCATTTTGGCTCGCTTGATCAGATAAGAATGTAAAACCTGGTAAAATCCCGAGTGAATATCGGCATCAACCAGATCGATCTTATACTGCGCGCATTTTAATTTAAGTTCCTGATGATAGGAGTTTACGGCTGATTGGTATGCCTCCTTTACATTATTGGGATGTATTTTTAATTCTTCGCCATTTTCCAGGTCTATAAAATGATAAGGACGGTTTTCAAAATCAAATTCCAGTTCCATTTTATGATCCAGCACATTGAATATAATAACCTCATGTTTATTATATTTCAGGTGCTGCAGCGCCGCAAAGATTTCAGATAAACCATCTCCATATTCCCCTTCGAGCATGTCGCTGAAAATAATGACCAGGGAGCGCTTGTGTATTTGCTCTGCGATCTGATGAAGTGCCGGGGCAACCGCAGTACGATTACCTCTGCCCTTTCGGGTCATTACTTTTTCAAGTTCAGAGAATAAATATTTCAGATGAACTGCAGTGGATTTGGCAGCCGAGGAAAACTCCAGCTTGTCCGAAAAAAAGCTCAGGCCAAAGGCATCTCTCTGTTTCTTGAACAGATACATTAAGGATGCCGATGCATAGGCAGAAAATAAAAGCTTATTAAAATCCTTTTCGGGATAATACATCGATGATGAAACATCCAGCACGATCTGGCAGCGGAGATTGGTTTCCTCTTCAAAGCGTTTTACAAAAAGCTTATCTGTCCGGCCATATAACTTCCAGTCCACATTCCTGATCGAATCGCCGGTATTATAAAGCCTGTGCTCGGCAAATTCTACAGAAAAGCCATGAAACGGACTTTTATGAAGACCCGTAATAAAGCCTTCAACGACCTGCTGAGAGAGCAGTTCCAGATTTCCAAAATCCTGAAGGTCCTTATAATTTGTAAGATTGGGTTCCATGTCCTAAAATAGTATTATAAATAGTCTTATTATATAAATTTGTTAAAAAGAGCAGAACTAAGGAATACAGATAAAGATAAATATCCCGGTTGGGGAAGAGTTTGTTCCCGGCGGATTCAGCCATTTTTATCCTTCTATTTTAATAAAATCACTCGGGCTGCCTTCTTAACTCAAGCAGCAATTCTTTAAGGTTTACTTTAGCAACTCCTGTATATTTATCAGCAGCGCCATAATAGATATAAAGATCGTTTCCAAACAAGGCCTGACCGGTAGGAAAAACCACATTATCAACCACTCCATTCTTTTCCCATTGCCTGGAGGGAGAAAAAAGCGGGTATTGAAGCCTCGAGATTTCAATTTCGGGTTTATCTATATTTAACAAAGCCGCAGCAGCATGATAGATATTTCCTGCTGCAGTTTCCTGTACTCCGTGATAGATCATTAACCAGCCATCCTCTGTTTCAATTGGGGGCCCTCCCCCTCCAATGTAATTCACCTCGAAAAAATATTTCGGATCTATGACAATAAAATCTATTAGATTTTTAAGATAATCTTCCCAGAATGCCCTGGTCAAATCAGCCCATTCATTAAAATAAACAACCTGGATCCCCGGCCAGATACGATGCAGCATTGCAAATTTTCCATTTATTTTCCGGGGAAACAGGACAACATCTTTATCCCGGAGCAATCTGCTGTCCTCGGATACCAATCCGATCTGTGCAAAAAGATTATAATAATAATGATACTTGGGATTTAGTTTGCCTTTATTACAACAGGTCAATAAACATTCATATTCTTTGTAATTTACTGTTGGAGTAATAATTCCATGCTTTTCAAATTGGAACAGATCGTTGGAAGTGGCGAGTGCACCCATCGTGTTGATTCCATCATAAGCAGTGTAGGTCATATAGTATGTGTCTTCGATCTTAACAATTCTCGGATCTTCGGCTCCATGTTTCTCATAGTCGAACTCACGGTTAATTAATGGCTGATCATGCCTTTCTGTAATTTTTACCGGTCCGTCGGTTTTAGCATAACCAATAGTAGAATAATTTCCGTCCCTGACAGCCCTGTAAAAGATATGTACAGAATCGCCCTCCTGATAAATGCCGGGATTACATACTCCATTGTTTTCAAATTCCCTTTCCGTGGGGCTGAGAATAATCCCGTATTTTTCTATTGCGATCATGTTCAATTATTTTCGATTTTCCTGTTATTCTCAAACTCCTGAAAACATCATAATTAAAGAGCCGGGGCCTTAAAGTGGCATTCAGGAACGTCAGGATTGCCATGCATTATAAAATTACCTCGAAAAGCCCATTTGTGTTCAAAAATTATTTTCAAGGCCGGTTATTTTAAAAAGCTACTCGTTTGGAAAACCTGTTAATAAAAGTAGGGTAGAGACGCAAAATAAACAATGACCCTCATCACTCCGGAAACCTGAATATTAAAAAAGATTTTTACCTTCGATCAAATATAGAATCAATAAACAGGCTATGCCTCCCTTTCATTGATTGCATTAACCAAAATTCAAGTTCCAACAAATACACTAATCAAATGACGATCAATAAATTAAAAACAATTTTATTTTCGGGGGTCCTTATTTTATCTTTTTCTGCTCAGGCTCAGCTAAAAGATCTGAGTTTCAGGGATATTTTTACCAGTCCCGTTAAAGACCTATTAAACCCTATTCCAGCTTACAGGGGATGGGCGGA
>CAYHGN010000195.1:0-4259 GCA_964356005.1 uncultured Sphingobacterium sp. | reverse complement strand
TGTTTTTTTTAGAGAAATCAGAAAACCGATTTAATACTTCTTCTGATTTACTGATTCTTTGTTCAACACTGAACTTTCCATCCATTTTAGTATTTGCAATGTAGAAACATTCAGGAAGGCAAATAACATCGGGGCTAAAAGGTTCGATTCCCTTTAGAGATTCAATCACTCTTTTGACCATAGCATCAGGTGTGTCTGCAGAGAGTTTTTCCTGAGAAAAACTTGCAATCCAAACCTCCCTTGGAAGTTTTTCGGTCTGGGTTTCATGAGAATTTGAAGGACGGCCGGTGCTTGATTTTTCAGCCAGGCCAATGTTGCCCAAAGACATAAGTCCAGCAGTTAATGCTGACTTTTGCAAAAAATTTCGCCTCGAGTTTTGATTCATTTTCATTTCTGTAATATTGCTTTTTGGTTCAAACCCACTCCTTAAGTAAATATAATGCTAATCTCCCGAATAGTTTCTAAGCAATATCATACGATACTTAGCAAAACTGGTTTCATTAAGACCAAAAGACAAGATTATTAAAGTGCTAATGATACTAAATCATAATCTGAATAATTTCAAATATCAACTTATTGACTTAACAAGCGCTCCACCAATACAGGAACAGCAGTTGTAGCACTTTGGGGAAACCTTTCTAAATTTTTCGCTGACATTTCCATTGCCCTTGGATCTATAAGGAACTTCTGCGCTTTAGCTGGAACCAGATCAATGAGGCCTGCTGCAGGGTATACTTGTAGGGATGTACCAATTACAATGACTATTTCAGCTTCATAGCATTGTTTAGCAGCATTTTCTATCATAGGCACAGCCTCTCCAAACCAAACGACATGTGGCCTGAGCTGAGAGCCAAATTCACAAACTTCTCCCATTTTCAATTCCCAACCTGAAATATCATAGGTCAGATTGGGATTTTTAGACGATTGGGATTTCGAGATCAGGCCATGTAAATGAATTATTTTGGAAGATCCTGCACGCTCATGCAGATCATCAATATTCTGAGTAATGATGGTTATATCATACTTTTCTTCCAATTTAACCAGAGCATAATGTGCCGCATTGGGCTTAGCTTCCAACACAGATTTACGACGTTCATTATAAAAATTTTGCACAAGAACAGGATTCCGGTTCCAGGCTTCCGGAGTAGCGACATCATATACATTATGCCCTTCCCACAGTCCACCAGAATCTCTGAAAGTCTGCAAGCCACTTTCTGCAGATATACCTGCCCCTGTAATTACTACAATTCTTTTCATTTTTCTAAATTATTTCTTTTGGCCCATATATGCGGGATAGAACCTGTGGCCGTACCTATCAATTAATATCCAGATAGAAAAATCCGGATTCCTCTGCTCCGTTGGTTTGTTTTATTTCTAAAGGTCTAAATACGACTTCACCAGTTTTATAATCAACTGGACTTCGAAATATGGGCCCCTTAAAACAAAAGGTGTGGTACTCACCATTTTCTCCAAATGGGTCAATTCCCGCAGGTAAATCTCTGAAGAAGCCTGAATTTAGTATTTTTCCAATCCAATCTTTACCCAATTTATCCGATTGAATACAACAGATTATAGCTTCAAATCCTCCATCTAAGAGCTCTTCCTGTAACTTAACCGAAGTATTCTTCCACAAAGGAAAATATGTTTTCATGCCAGCCCTTATTGCCAAATTCTCCCGATATTTCCGAAGGTCTTCAAGAAATATATCCCCAAATGCGAGGATTTCTACCCCCATCTTCAATAAATGAGAACAGGTTTTCAGGAATGCTTCTTCATATGAATAGTTGTCAGGGAGATTTGGAACCCACATTTTAATAAGGGGAAATCCTAGTTGTTCAACCTGTCTCTCGAGTATTTTTTCGGCAATGCCGTGCATGGAAATTCGCTTAAGCTCAGTATTTAAAGTACATACAAGTCCCATGATCTCGAATTCAGGGTTTTGTTTAAGCCTTTGCAATGCCATTGCTGAATCCTTACCGGCACTCCAAAATAAAACGATTTTCTTCATTAAAAATTTGTCTTAAAACAAAAATAGTGATGAAATTACATTCATCGCTATTTAATATTTGGTCTACTAATTATCTGATATCCAATCTCAAGCCAGCATTGAAATTGATTCCTTTTGTTTGATAGCCTGCGAATTCGATATATTTTTGATCCAGAACATTCTTAATGTCTGTAAATAAGGTTAGATTGTTGGAAGCTTTGTATTGAGCGTAAACGTCGAGCAGATTAAATGAACTCAGTTCAGCCTCAACCGTTTTAAAAGTCTTTCCATCAAAATATTTATCTCTGCGGTCGCCGGTAAACTTATAAATCAGATTAAAGCTTATGTTTTGGCTTATATCAAGGCCCGCATTTAGTCCGAACGAATTCTTTGGTCTTCTGAAGAGATTAAATGAAGAACCTGCCGGAGTAGTTACATCACCATCAACGTAAGCATAATATGCATTCAGATTCAGTAAAGCAATGGGTTTATAGCTAAGTTCTACCTCATAACCTTTATCATTCTGATTATTTTGATTTATATAACCAAATTTACCTGCAGATACCTGCCCAAAATCAATTACATTTTCAATATCCCTTTTAAAATAAGAGAGTGAAAAATTTAGTTGCGGCGTAAAATTCAGATCGAAACCCGCTTCATATGTACGAGAGGTTTCAGGGCTTAGCGTTAAATTACCATATTCTGAGAACAACTGATACAGGGATGGTGTCCTATAAGCAGATGAAATGTTAGCATAAAATTTGTAACGTCCTGCAATCAGGTAGGATGGATTTAACGTGTAGGTAAAGTTAGTTCCATACTCACTGTGATCATTAATACGACCACCTATCTCTGCCTGGAAACCTGTTTTTGATTTAACAAAAAGAGAAGTGAACAGACTTTTGATATTATTATCTGCAAATAACCTTGAACTAAAGGGATTTTTCTGATCTGTACTTAGATTCCTGTATGAAATACCGCTTGCCACATCCAAAAAACTATTGAAAGTATAGTTCAGGTTACTTTCCAGATGTGTAATATTCCCTGCATTATTGGTCATTGAACCCTGATTATTATAGTTATTTCTAAGGTTATTCTGACTTAAATTGAAATTAAGAACTGCTTTATTTAAATCCAGCTTTCCACCAATTCCCGCTAGAAATGAAGTTTTGCTATAGGTGTAATCCTTTGCGTCGGCAAATGCACCATTATCAAGGTCTGCAGCATTATTGTTAGCCTGAAAATTTCCTCTAAGTAAAAACTTTTCACTAACCTGTTGCCCTAAATTAAACATCACGGATTTTTGATGGAACCCATCTCTGTCAAATCCTGGTTCAGCATTAGGGGGCATAGCAGAGGAGAAATTCTCTGAATCCAGATTGGACGCGCTAAATGTAATTGATGTATTCTCGATTTGTCCGCTCAAACCTAAAACCTGTTTATAAGTCCCGTAACTTCCTCCTGTCGCAAGCAGGTTAGCTGCTAATTTGCCGCTTCCTTTTCGCATAATTACATTTATTACCCCAGCTACAGCATCAGAGCCGTATAAAGTAGAATTTCCTCCCTTTAAAATTTCGATGTGCTCGATATTTTCAATTGCAATGGATGAAATATTGTACTCGCCGGATATTTCTGAAGCGTCATTGACAGGAATACCATCAATCAGTATCAATGTATTTGCAGCACTGGCTCCACGAAGATATACTGCTTTGATATCGGCGGGATTACCCCCATTCCCTCCTATTGTTAAGCCCGCCACATTGTTTAACAATTCAGGTAATGTTCTGCCCTGACTTCTTGAAATGGTTTCAGCAGTAATTACCCGCACCACCTTCCCTATTTCCGACAATTTTTTAGGTGAACGGCTGGCAACTACCGCCACTTCATCAAGATTTGACACTGGTCTTTCCTGTGCCAGGATACTGCTGTTCAGCAATACCAGTTGTGCAAGTCCCAGACTTACCCCAACGTAAAGTTTTTTTGTTTTCATTTTGTTGTGAGTTTTTGTCCCACAGCAAACAGAATGAAGGAATACCAGAAATGGATCCATTCTTGCGAATAGTCCTCTCCAAGCTTCAATCCCCGAAAGCTATGAATTATTATGCTGAGGCAGGTCTTCTGACTTACTCCCGGTTTATCCTGCCTTCCCATCCGCCTGAGGCGAAAAGTGGCTTTATTTTGGATACCGTTATGGAGAACACAGCAGCGGGACTGTCCGGGATTCTAACCCGGTTCCCTTTTAATTCCGAATATGATTTCGGAAACCTAAAGC
>CAYHGN010000194.1:0-4278 GCA_964356005.1 uncultured Sphingobacterium sp. | reverse complement strand
ATAGGTCTTTTGAAATATATAGTTGTGTTTCCAATTCATATAATGAACCTCTTGCAATTGATAAAAATTGTACAGTCTCTTTCTTATACTGTCTTCCGCAACCTTCTGCTATATTGGATGGGACAGAAACAACGCATCGTCTTATCTGTGAAACTATCCCGAATTGTTCGGATTTCGGGAAGGTAGCAGTCAATTCATAAACATGCGAAGCTAATGCACGGGAATGTTTCCATACATCCAACTCCGTATATTTCTGGTAAGCACTCATATAAATCCAACCAACTAACAACTAACCAACTAACCAACAACTAGTACCCCAAATTCGGGCTCAACCACCGCTCTGTTTCCTCTAGTGTCATTCCTTTGCGAACAGCATAATCTTTCACCTGATCCTTATTTATTTTGCCTAATCCGAAATAGCGTGATTGCGGATGAGCAAAATAATAGCCACTTACTGCAGCTGTTGGATACATAGCAAAACTTTCAGTTAAATGTATACCAGTTGCATTTTCTGCATCAAGAATTTCGAATAATGTGGCTTTTTCGGTATGATCCGGACATGCGGGATATCCCGGTGCCGGACGAATACCTCTGTATTTTTCCTTGATCAGATCTTCAGAACTAAGCGATTCATCGTTCGAATAGGCCCAGAATTCTTTTCTAACCAGCTCATGCATGCGCTCTGCAAATGCTTCAGCAAGGCGATCTGCGAGTGCTTTTACCATGATACTGTTATAATCATCCAAGTTCTTTTCAAACCCGGCTACCAGTTCATCACATCCTATTCCGGTTGTAACTGCAAAGCCACCCCAGTAATCAGCAATTCCTGATTCTTTCGGAGCAATAAAGTCTGAAAGGGCATAATATGGCTCAGAGGCTGCTTTCTCAGCCTGTTGCCTTAGCGTGTGAATAGTTCTGTAAACCTTTGTTCTACTCTCGTCAGTGTAGAGTTCGATATCATCTCCTACGGAATTGGCAGGCCAGAAACCAATCACTGCTTTCGCTTTCAGAGATTTATCGGATATGATTTTATCAAGCAGAATCCTGGCTTCTTCATAAAGTTTTTTTGCTTCTGTACCTACAAAGTCATCTTCAAATATACGAGGGTAGCTTCCTCTTAATTCCCAGGTATGGAAAAATGGCGTCCAGTCGATATAAGGTACCAGTTCTTCGAGAGAAAAATCAACAAATGCTTTGGTTCCAAGAAATGTCGGTTTGGGCGCAACAGCCGTATTGAGATCAATTTGAAACTTGCCAGCCCTTGCCTCTTCAATAGTTTTAAAACGCTTGTCTGTTTGTTTGTTTAAATGAGCCTCTCTTGCTTTTGAATACTCATTATGAATGTTTGTGATGTATTCTCCACGATTTTCATCACTCATCAGTGTACTGCATACCGTTACACTTCTTGAAGCATCAAGAACATGTACTGATGGGCCTGAATAATTTGGAGCCACTTTCACAGCTGCATGAATCCTGGAAGTCGTTGCACCACCGATTATCAATGGAATCGTAAATCCTTCCCTTTCCATTTCCTTAGCGAAATGAACCATTTCATCCAAAGATGGTGTGATCAGTCCGCTGAGGCCGATTATATCAACATTTTCAGCTTTTGCTGTTTCAATAATCTTTTGGGCTGGAACCATTACTCCAAGGTCAATGACCTCGAAATTATTACAGGCCAGAACTACACCGACAATGTTTTTACCTATATCATGAACGTCACCTTTTACTGTCGCCAGTAATACTTTTCCTGCATTTTTACGCTGGTTGCTGTCGGCATTATTTAGTTTTTCTTCCTCGATAAATGGCAATAAGTAAGCCACAGCTTTCTTCATTACCCTCGCCGATTTTACTACCTGCGGTAGGAACATTTTGCCCTGACCAAACAGATCGCCGACAATACCCATTCCGTCCATTAGGGGTCCTTCAATGACCTCAAGAGGCTTGGCGTATTTTTGACGTGCTTCTTCAACATCGTCATCCAGATAGTCTATGATACCTTTTACCAGTGAGTGAGATAAGCGCTCTTCCACACTGCTCTTGCGCCATGCCTCATCCTTTACAATAACTTTACCAGTGGTTTTGATGGTTTCGGCAAAATCTACCAGCCTCTCTGTGGCATCTGGACGACGGTTAAGCAGCACATCTTCAACCAGTTCCAGCAAATCCTTAGGGATTTCTTCATAAACCTCAAGCATGCCGGCATTAACTATACCCATATCCAATCCGGCTTTAATTGCGTGGTAAAGGAATGCCGAGTGCATAGCCTCCCGGACGGTATTATTCCCCCTGAAGGAGAATGAAATATTACTTACTCCACCACTAACCTTGGCAAGCGGAAGATTTTGTTTGATCCAGCGGGTAGCTTCAATAAAGTCTACTGCGTAGTTGTTATGCTCTTCAAGTCCGGTGGCTACCGTCAGAATATTGGGGTCAAAGATGATGTCCTGAGGAGGAAAATTAACCTCATTAACCAGAATATCATACGATCTCTGACAAATTTCTTTACGTCTTTCGAGCGAATCAGCCTGACCGGCCTCATCAAATGCCATTACAACCACTGCGGCTCCATATTGACGGATTTTTCCGGCATAATTTTTAAAAGCCTCTTCTCCTTCTTTCAAAGAGATCGAATTAACGATTCCCTTTCCCTGCAGACATTTTAATCCGGCTTCAATCACGGTCCATTTGGACGAATCAACCATGATAGGTAATTTTGAAATATCCGGTTCTGAGGCAATCAGGTTAAGGAATTTAACCATTGCTGCTTCAGAGTCGAGCATTCCTTCATCCATGTTGATGTCAATGATCTGAGCACCGCCTTCAACCTGCTGACGAGCTACAGAAAGAGCTGCATCGAAATCGCCGCTAAGGATCAGTTTTGAGAATTTCGGAGATCCTGTGATATTGGTCCGCTCGCCAATATTGACAAAGTTAGTTTCGGGAGTCAGGGTTACCGGCTCAAGTCCGCTAAGCCTGAGATAAGGTTCAGGTGTAGCAGGAATCCTTGGCGAAAATTTTGCTGCTTTTTCAGCAATACATTTTATATGCTCAGGAGTTGTTCCACAGCAGCCTCCAACAATATTAACGAAGCCGTTTTCCATGAAATCTTCAACCAAATGGGCTGTTTCATGTGGCAGTTCATCATAGGCCCCAAACTCATTTGGAAGACCGGCGTTTGGATAAGCTGAAAGAAAACAAGACGCTTTTTGAGATAGTTCTTCAATATGCGGACGCATATCTTTAGCTCCCAAAGCACAATTCAGTCCGATACTCAATAAATTAGCATGACTTAACGAGTTTAAAAATGCCTCAACGGTCTGGCCGGATAAGGTTCTTCCACTGGCATCCGTAATCGTTCCAGAGATCATGATATCGATCTTCCTGCCACTCTCGTTCTCATAGTTCTTGGCAGCAAAAAGGGCAGCTTTGGTGATGAGTGTATCTGTGATAGTTTCAAAAAGCAATACATCAGCCCCTCCTTCAATCAGGCCCTTAACCTGCTCATAATAAGCATCTACCAGTTCGTCAAAAGTAACGGCCCTATACCCAGGATCATTAACATCAGGAGACATGGAAGCCATTTTTGTTGTGGGACCAAGGGCGCCTGCAACAAAACGGGGCTTGTCAGGATTTTTTAGCGTGTACTCATGGGCTATTTCTTTGGCGATACGTGCACCTTCGAAACTCATTTCATACGACAGATCTTCCATCTGGTAGTCGGCCATTGAAATGCGTTGGGTGCTGAATGTATTTGTTTCGATGATATCTGCACCAGCTTCAAGATATTCAGCATGGATCGCTTTGATGATATCCGGACGGGTGATGTTCAGGAGGTCGTTATTGCCCCTTACATCACACGGATGATCTTTAAATCGTTCGCCCCTGAAATCTTCTTCTGTTAGCTGATAGCGCTGTATCATGGTGCCCATAGCACCATCAATTACCAGTATGCGTTTTTGTAACTCTTCTCTAATGCTCATATATAATTTAGATATGAGATATGAGATGTGAGATGTGAGATAAAACTGATGAAATGCAATGATTTTTGCATACCAAAGTCGGATATCTCATATCTAATGTCTCATATCTACAAACAGGCTTATCTTCGAAAAGTCGGTAATTATTGACTCTCACTTATCTGTTCCCGCACATGCGGGATAGAATGTAGCACCTTATTAGCACAGGTTGCTAAGATTTCTCAGGGTCTAATCCCTCCATCTTTCTGAATAAGCAGTGCAAAAATGCAAGATATTTTGATGAAATGCAAATTGAGTT
>CAYHGN010000193.1:0-4320 GCA_964356005.1 uncultured Sphingobacterium sp. | reverse complement strand
GTATGTTTTTCACTTGTCAAAATGGTTTACTTTTTTCGTTTAATTGGCAGCCTGTTGATTATTGCAGTGTCGTTATGGTTGCTGGTGACGGTTTCGGGCTTGGCGAAGGTGGCGATTTTCACCATCCCGCATGTGCGGGATTGATGCGGAGAACCAAACTTTGATTAACCACAAATGTTTCTGCGGAGCACTGAACCGCCACTTTTGCCAAACCCGTGTTAGCGGTTCGTTGTTTTCCTGTTTCTCGTTGCTATGTATTTTGTCAATAGTGCCAATAATGTGAATAGTAAAATTATAAAATAAATTGTCGTCAATGTGCTTTTTGAAATTGAAAACACATTAGTCATTTGCGAAATTGTCGTTGAGTTGTCTGGATAACTTTTTAGCATTGTAATTATTCCGATGTTTTCCAAATAGTCAAAGATGCCAGCAAAAACAGGTATATAACATAGATAGAATAAAAAGCTCTCTTCTTTGCCAAGTTTCTTTATGATAAATGCAAAAATCAAACAATAAGTCACTCCAAACAAACAAGGATAAATTAAGTCTAACGGAATTTGTTGAAATAAATAAGCATTTCTACCGTCTGAACCTAAAGCATTTAAAAGGGAATTAACGTAATCAGCAGTGTAGCCTGTTGGTAACATATCTAACAATTTCATTCCGCCTGCAAAGTTCATTACTTTCGGAATTGTTATTGTTAGCATAACTGCATACACGATGCTTGTCAGAATGAACAGAATTAGGATTTTCTTTCCGCTTAAATTTCGCTTGATTAATTTTTTCATTTATTATATAAATTATTGTTGATCGGGTTGTCAGTTTACAATGACCGCTAACTAAAGTATTGAGGCATGTTCCAGGTTTATCTGTTTATAACCGAATATACCCGTTTATTTTAACACGAAATCGAACAATGTTCATTATGTGACGAGAAACAAGATTCTCATCTAACTCCCTAAATGATAAAATATCATTAAAAGAATAATAGAACCCGTTGCAGGGTAAGCCTTCAAACAAAACATTTTCTCAGATCCGAAACGGTGTTTTAGGTTTGTAAACTAAACAATCAACAAAGTACAGAATAGCCGGAGCTTGCCAAATTGTTAACCTGGCTAAAGTTGTTTCACAAACTCTTCCATAGCCTTGCCAGGATCGCTTTCCTTCATGAAATTTTCGCCGATTAAAAACCCGTCAAAGCCAGCATCCCTTAATTCTTTTATAGTCGCAGGATCACTGATACCACTTTCAGAAATTTTCAAAAACTGGGATGGAATATGCTGTACAAGGTCATAAGAATGCTGCACTGAAACCGAAAAATCGCCAAGGTTTCGATTATTTACACCTATTGCGTCTAAATCATCACAGATACTGCGATCCAATTCTTCTCTGTTATGAACTTCAAGGAGGACATTGAGACCCAAATCTTTGGCACATCCTGCAAGTTTTCGAACCTCCGTTGGAGTTAAAATAGCTGCGATGAGTAAAATTATATCAGCCCCCATTGCTTTGGCTTCAATAATCTGGTATTCATCAAGCATGAAGTCCTTCCTCAATAATGGTAGCTTGTTTACATTCCTTGCTTCAAGCAGATCCTCATCCTTTCCACCAAAAAAACTCCGGTCAGTCAGGACTGAAAGTGCAGAAGCCCCGGCGGCGGAATAACTAGTAGTAACCTCTTCAACAGACAGGCGGTCGTTTATAATTCCTTTGGATGGAGATTGACGTTTAAACTCAGCAATGATCCCTGTAAGTTTCGGATCTAAAATAAAATCACGCAGCACATAGCAGTCCCGTGAAAATAAGTCGCTCTTCATCAGCTGTTCAACAGTTGTTTTAAGCTTTGCTGTTATAATTTCTTCCCTTTTCTTAAGAACGATTTTATCTAGAATGTTTTCGCTCGCAGAGTTCATAGACGTATTACCTGTAGTCATATCTTCAAAAATCTTAGCTCAACTCAGCCAGTTAGATATTATTAGTTTCCCGTGTTCAGTAAGCACAGATTCAGGATGAAACTGTACTCCGCGTACATCTAATGTCCGGTGACTCAATGCCATAATCACTCCTTCAGGATCTGTGGCTGTTATATTGATCACATCAGGAACAAGATCATTCCTGACTGCCCATGAATGATATCGCCCTACTTTAAAATGTTTTGGGCAGTCTTTAAACAATTTTTCATTTTCGTCAAGTACAGTAATCTCTGTGGCCCTTCCATGTACCGGACGGGAGAGGTTATATAATTCGCCTCCAAAAACTTCAGCAATTGCCTGTAAACCGAGACAAATGCCCAGAATACTCTTTGTTGGCGAATAAGCCCGGATTACATCCAGCAAAAGGCCCGATTCTGAAGGAATCCCCGGCCCGGGTGAAAGCAGGATTTTTTCAAAATCATTTACATCCGCAAGTCTGAATTTATCATTTCTCCAAACCGTTGCCTGATGTCCTGTCTCATGAAGAAGATGTACCAGATTGAAGGTAAAAGAGTCGTAATTGTCTATAACGAGTATGTTCATCTATATTATTTCTATTAAAACTATTAATTTTATTGAGGTCGGAGATAAGTGGTCGGAGGTATGAAAACTACATCATACTTCATACCTCAGACTTCATACCTCAGACATCAGACCTCAGACCTCATAAATCTTATATTTCCCCCGCCAACTCCAAGGCCTTCCTTAGTGCGGCTATCTTATTATTAACCTCATTCAACTCACTCTGCGGGTCTGAATCTGCCACAATCCCTGCACCTGCCTGATAATGCAGCACATTATTCTGACTGAGGAATGAGCGGATCATAATAGCATGATTAAAATCACCGTTAAAACCCATGAATCCAATTGCTCCGCTATAAAATCCTCGTTTCTGTCCTTCAAAACGATCTATAAGCTGCATTGCCATATATTTCGGTGCTCCACTAAGTGTTCCTGCCGGATAAGTATCTCCAACAACATCAAAAGGATCAACCGAGCTTTGTAACTGTCCAGTCACTTTAGAAACCATGTGTATCAGGTGTGAATAATATTGAATCTCTTTAAATGACTTCACTTCAACTTTATCGCAATGTCTGCTCAGATCATTTCGGGCAAGATCTACCAGCATTACATGCTCAGCATTCTCTTTGACATCCTTTTTAAGGTTCTCAGCAAGTTCGGCATCCTGAACACTGTCTCCTGTCCTTTTAAAAGTGCCGGCAATCGGGTAAATGGTTGCAACATTATTTTTAATGGTGAGTTGTGCCTCGGGGGAAGATCCGAATAACTTAAAATCTCCATAATCGAAATAAAACAGATAAGGAGAAGGGTTAATGGAGCGTAGTGCACGGTACACATTAAATTCATCACCTAAGAATGGTTTGGAAAATGCTCTCGAAGGAACGATCTGAAACACATCCCCACGATAAACATGCTTTTTTACACTTTCAACCAGACTGATAAACTGCGCATCAGTAAAATTCGATTTTTCCTCTCCATTCAGACTGAACTTATACTCCGGAAAGTTTTTATTCTGAATCAGATACTGAATCTTTTCAAGCCCGTCGGGCGCATGCTTCTCTGTCCGGTGTTCCAGCAGATATAATTCATTCTTAAAATGATCTATGACAATAATATAACGGTAAACATGATATTGCATTAACGGTATATCCCGGCCATCAGCAGGTTTTGAGTGCAATTTTATATCTTCAAAATGCTCTACGCTCTCGTATGAAAAATACCCGAACAATCCATTTGAAATAAACTTAAAATCATCAGTTGATGCCGATTCAAACTGTTTTCTGAACGTTGAAATTTGTTTTTTTAGTTCAAGGTCTTTGAGAGGATATTGCTCCCTTTCACCATCCGGAAAATAGGTCTCCAGTTTATCAGCAGTTAAAACTATACCTGCAATTGGATCGCAACAAACATAACTCAGACTATTCTCTCTGCTATGATAGTCAGAACTTTCAAGTAAAATACTATTTGGGAAAACATCGCGCAAACGCAAATAGATACTTACCGGGGTAGTTGTATCGGCAAGCAATTTCTTGTGGGAAGTGTATAATTTATATTTCTTCATATCATTTATGTTGTCTGATCAGGATTCCGAATATTTGCAATCACAGACCATAAAAAAACCCGACGTCTCAGGGCGTCGGGTTTTATATTTTTAAGGTTTTGCTTGATTAAAATTGATCAAAATACCTATACCCTGCGCCCTTTTCCAGAGTGCCCCACCAATTTGCTGTATTTTGTTTGATGTTCATCGCTCACAAAAGTATAAAGAAATTTGACAATGCAAATTTTTTCAATTTTATATATTGTTTTTTAGACCCTGTATTTG
>CAYHGN010000192.1:0-4409 GCA_964356005.1 uncultured Sphingobacterium sp. | reverse complement strand
TAGTGTCCGGAAAAAATTGAAATTATAGCAATAATTATCTTATTCCTAACTCATAATTATTCTCTTTTCTTTTTTCGCTTTTTTATATTTTTTCTTTTGTGCTCAAGTTTCCCTACGGGAGGTTCCTGCAGCCCGCCCGGATGAACCCGTTCGGACGGGCAGAAAAGAAACATGCCGAGGAGGAACGACGAGACCATGAGTACCTTAAAAGCAATAGACAAAAACGAATAAATGCCGCCGCTGTCCCGAAGTTTCGGGAATGCTATTAAAGTTAATGGTTTGGCTTTGACTGTGCCTACCGCACCATCCGCTCAGGGCGGAGGGAAAAAACGTTAACGAAGATTTTGTGCTTAGGCCAAAGCCTATGAACAGTCCTGTCAGTATATGTAAAAATACTACAGGTTTCAAGTCAGTTTAAGTATAAAAAGTAATATCGTGTTGAAACGGGGGCCTTGCTTTGTATTGGACACGAAAAAACATAGTTTTTAGGATGTGAATGGCTATTTTATCTAAAATTTTATTTTAACCGGACAACAGTGATTTTATTTAAAAAAACAAACACATGAAAAAGTACTTAATGCTTTTTGCCGTAGCTTTATTCTTTACAGCTGCTAATGCTCTTGACAAAGGGGAATGGACCGGATTTATCAGTGATGATAAATGCGGAGCTAAAGGCAATAATAAAGGCCATGCTGCCTATGCAAAAGATTAGCGGCACAATTACTAATGGTGTTCTGGAAATTACCAAACTGGTCAAAAAATAAGGAGAAATATTCTTTGAGGGGATTCTATCAATTAGCTTGTTTATTCTTCCAGCCAATTTAAGATTGAACTAATGGATATTCCCTTTGGTGGAATATTGTATTGATAAGGCTTAAAGCAATAAAGCATTCCAAATCCTGATTAATCGCCCTCTTCGTGGGATTAATCAGGATTTTGCAATCAGAATAATTGTTCTACTGTTTTCATTGGAAGAAACATCCTCCCGCTATCCGGTAAACTTTGGAAACCATATTTCTGATAAAATGAAACCGCTTCATCATCAATAGGATCCACTACTACAGCGAATGATGCAACTGTTTTAGATGCAATGAAACATTTATACAAGGCATCAAGCAGTAAAAACTCCCCCACTCTGATTCCCTTAAATTGCTGATCTCTGGCTAATCTTCCTATTAGTGTGGTAGGAATAGAATGATAGGATTTGGGAAACTTTTTCTGATAGAATTCAGGAACCAAATCCCTTGGTATTCCTTCATTGGAAAGAGTATAATACCCTTTAACCTTATCAAGATCATCTTCCCTATAAATTAGTACGAAACAAACCCTTAGCTTTCGTTTGATGTCCTGACCTGCCTGAAGTTTGATGTAATTATCCAGAGGAACCTTGCCACAAAAGAAATCATCACGATGATGTCTCTCGTTTAAAGGTTCAGTGGAATACTGCATTATTTGATTAATTCTTTATAACGCTTAGCAGCCTCTTTTAATTGAGTATTCGGAGATTGGGGATTCATAAGGGAATGGAAGAATAACTCACTGTCTTTTTCAGAAGCTAGAATTCTCTCATTTTCACTAATAATTTCTTTTGCCTTCTGGTAAACTGTACTCAAAACAAATTCCGAAAGACTTTTATAACCAGAGAGCAAAGCCGCTTTCTCAAATAATTCCTTTTGCTCAAAAGATAGCCTTGCGTCAAATCTTGTTTTGCCTTTTGTTATGGTTGCCATACTTATTTGTATTATTAATTCAAATGTACGGAAATATCACGTACAAATACAAAATAATCTTGTTGCAAGGAATATACAAAAGCATTTGTTTAAGCTGATTTTGTCAAGCTGATTTTTTAAACTCTTGCCTCAGGCCTGATAATAAGGCAACAAAAAGGATAAGCAGGGCTAAAATGATGTAAAAGGCATGCAGCCAGCTAACCGCTTGTATAAGTACCATTTGGACTTGTATCCAGATAAATAAAATAAAGGCTATATAGACGCTGAAAGTCCAGGCCCAGTGTATATCCTTAAAGCAATTGAGCATTTCAGCGAACTTGCTTTTGGGTTTCATTAATAATGCGAATATCAGCAGGAAGGGGCCGAGTCCAAGCATAGTGAAAAGGACTATACCCGGTATCAAAAAACTAGAGAAAGGCGTTTGATCCAGCAAAGACAGCGGCATTCCCATTAATTGGCCGGATGGCGAAAGAATCAATACTCCTCCACTGCCAATTGCACCTAATCCCAAAAAAGCCAGTAAAAAAATTAAAAAATATAAAGCTTTTGTTTTCATTTCATGTAAAGCTGATAAGCTGTAAGCATTATAATAATGATTACAATGATGGAATAGATTTGCTTATTATACCTTGCCAGCCATTCGGGCAGATAGATATCGAAATTATACTTTTGAGATGAGGAATATTTGCGTGCCATAATAGTTAATGGGCACATTTTATTGAAGATCAGCAACACCACGCCTTCTAAAAATATGAGTCCATAACCCAGCCAAAGCCATACATCAAGTTTATTATTAATGACAGCATAGAGCATATAAAAAATAACAAAATTGAAAAATACCCATATTAGGGTATGTGCAATTTTAATCCGGGCTAATTTTCTTTCCTCCTTGAGAGATGATTCATCATCCTTCATACTTAAAAACTTTTACAAATGTAAATTTAATTATTTATATGCCTGATAATAATGACTTTGGTCATTGATGGGATTGATTTTGGTCATCGGGTTTGATTGGAGGGGGATATAAAAGGAGAAGGTATTACTGAATAGTGGAGGGATATTATTGGACATGCTATGCTGAATATGCTCAGCAGAGTAGCTAAAAATCTTTCATGAAAAAATTATGGCTGTGAGCGGTTTAGGTATCACATTCTATGAAAACTTGTCATTCTTTTAGCAGTCAGATCTTTGCTAAAGCAGCAAATCTTTCCCACTCTTCAAGGATACGATATGTTGCTGGAGGTGATCCTCTCTCCACATTGCTATCAATCCATTCATAAATATTCCTATTATTCGCTAGTTTATTAAATTCTTCAATTAAATAAGCCTTAACATTTTCCGGAGCATCTTTCATCTCCTGCCAAATAGTGCTCCTGTTTTCAAGTAAATATATGATATCTTCAAAATCATGACTGGTTCTTCCATCGTTATTCCCGCGACTCTTGAAAGCTTCCATCTTTGTTGCTATAAAATATGGTGCGCTTAAGATTTTTACTGTCGTTTGATCGTCGATTATTTGTTCTATGGCATTCTGAAAGCCCTCTGGGTACCATTGATTTCTAAAGCCAATAGAGTCATCGTCGGTAGGCATAATATCTACAATAATACCGTCAATCCTATATCTACACACAACCTTAGATTCGGGATCATTATGAAAACCGATCGCTCGTAATTTTTCTTCCAGCTTAACTCTTCCAGTATAATTAAAAATTTCAACAATTACATCTATATCATCTGTAGGTCTGGGTTCGAATATTTGCCGGTCAGGATATAGCGAAATCGTAGCTCCACCTACAAATACTACTTTATCCCTCAATTCTCCCAAAGCTCCATTTACAGCTTTAATTCTAATTATATTATTATGATGGTTCATCCATAATTTCTTTAAGGTGCTTTATTGCAATAGTTTTTTCCCTGTTACGCCCTACTCTTAAAACATCCACCAAGGCTAATAGCTTATAGAAAACTACATCCTGCTTTACTGCTTCAATCTGATTTTTATAAAGCGGTTCTATCGCCAATCCAATCGTATCTCCATTTATATCGGCCCATACATAGTTTTCGTTGCTCAAAAGCTGATTCTTTATATAGGGATGTGAATGTGCGGTTGCAATGCCTCTAACCATTGTACCGGGATGCTGAGGAAACACATAGGATATCCCATATTGCAAAAAATCCATAAGGTTTTGTCTTTTTACCTTTCGTCTATCATCCAGCAAGCCAGCATAATGGCTTCGATTTAAGGATTCTGAAATTTCGGACGTACTTATTGATAAACTATTAGCCAGGTAAAATAATCCTAACTGGTCTTCCTTCATAGCTATGAGTTTTAACAGTATAGCTATATCTTGTGGACGCATCCCGTTATGCTTTCTCATAATTCAAATATAAATAATTTTTTCCGCATTCCGCAAAATGAGGAATGCGGATTAATCAGAGTATAATGGAATTACAAATAATTAATCTTTAACACAGGTCTAATAGACTCTATCTACTGAAACAGGAATTAGCAATCCAAGAAATAACAAATTACAAATTTATGGTCATCAGAAAAGATAAATAGGTACTATCTATGCACTATCTTTTGGGAGATTAATGATGTTGGGGCTGAGGGCTACCACATAAGAAAAGCCTCTCAGTGTAACTGAAGAGGCTTTCTTTGTGGGAGATACTGGGTTC
>CAYHGN010000191.1:2585-4497 GCA_964356005.1 uncultured Sphingobacterium sp. | reverse complement strand
TCCATCACATGCTTACTGGTAGCAAAATTTACTCTTTCGTTGTGCTTAATTTTGTTTGCCAAGGGATTGAGAATTTAGTTTAGTAAATAAACTGTGTCCTGTTCATCAGTCCAAGCCTGAAATGTAGGTCTAACATCAAATGGGTATAATACAAATGGCAATAGACCCCGATGAAAATCGGAGTCTAAGGCCATAATTTTTATGAGTTAAGATTACTTAATCTCAACAGTTGCTCCAGCTTCTTCCAGTGCTTTTTTCAATGACTCAGCTTCTGCTTTATCAACACCTGTTTTAACTTCCTTAGGTGCTGCGTCTACTAAATCTTTAGCTTCTTTCAAGCCTAAGCCTGTAAGATCTTTTACCAATTTAACAACCGCCAGTTTAGCACCACCAGCTTCTTTCAGGATTACATCGAAAGCTGTTTGTTCTGCTGCTGCTGCAGGAGCGTCACCACCACCTGAAACTGCTGCAACTGCCACTGCTGCTGCAGCCGGCTCGATACCATACTCATCTTTTAATATTTGAGCTAATTCGTTAACTTCTTTTACTGTTAAGTTTACTAATTGCTCAGCAAACGATTTTAAATCTGCCATTTTATTTTAATTTTAAATTCTGTACTTGAATAATTTAATCGAACTCTAAGGTGTTCGTTACCCTCTTTCTTGTAATGTTTTAACAATACCTGCAAGCTTATTACCACCCGACTGTAAGCCAGAGATAACGTTTTTAGCAGGAGATTGAAGCAATGCAATGATGTCTGCCACCAATTCTTCCTTAGATTTAAGGTTAACCAGGGCATCTAACTGATTATCGCCAATGAATACTGATGAATCAATGTATGCAGCTTTAAGTACCGGTTTATCACCTGATCTTCTCAATTGTTTGATTAGCTTTGCCGGAGCATTAGCTGATTTTGAGAATAATATAGATGAAGATCCTTTAAGTACGTCAAACATTTCGCTAAAATCACCTTCAGAGGCCTCCATAGCCTTTCTGATTAGTTTATTCTTAGCAACCTGCATTTTGATATCGTTTTCGAAACACTTGCGGCGAATATCATTTACTTTTGCTACAGACAGGTTTGCTGTATCGGTAATGTAAAAATTACCGTACTCAGCAATCGTCTCTGTTAAAGCAAGAACAACTTCGTGTTTTTCTTCTTTTCTCATGATTAGATTCCTGCTACTGATTTAGTTTCAATTTCTATTCCCGGACTCATTGTCGAAGAAATGTGTATGCTCTTGAAATAAGTTCCCTTTGCAGCTGATGGTTTTAATTTAGAGATGGTTTGAATTACTTCCAGAGCATTCTCATAAATTTTATCAGCATCGAAAGATACTTTTCCGATAGAAGCATGAATGATTCCTGTTTTGTCAACTTTGAAATCAATCTTACCACCTTTAACATCAGTAACTGCTTTACCCACATCCGTGGTAACAGTTCCTGACTTAGGATTAGGCATTAGGTTCCTTGGACCTAAAACACGGCCAAGTTTACCTACTTTTGCCATAACACTAGGCATAGTAATAATGATATCAACGTCAGTCCATCCACCTTCTATTTTGGCAATGTATTCATCCAGACCTACGTAATCTGCTCCAGCTGCTGTAGCTTCTGCTTCCTTGTCAGGAGTGCAAAGAACTAAAACACGAACAGTTTTACCGGTGCCATGAGGAAGATTTGCAATACCACGTACCATTTGATTCGCTTTACGCGGATCTACACCTAAGCGTACATCCAGGTCAACCGATGCATCAAATTTAGTCGTGGTGATATCCTTAACCAAAGCCGAAGCCTGGGTTAATGAGTATGCTTTCCCAACCTCAATTTTGGAATGTGCCAATTTTTGATTTTTTGTTAATCTAGCCACTTCTTAAACTGATTTTGTATAATTAATTGTTCCAGGGTGCAT
>CAYHGN010000191.1:0-2485 GCA_964356005.1 uncultured Sphingobacterium sp. | reverse complement strand
TTAATCTAGCCACTTCTTAAACTGATTTTGTATAATTAATTGTTCCAGGGTGCATTACCGCTAACGGTAATTCCCATACTGCGTGCTGTACCAGCAACCATTTTCATGGCTGACTCGACAGTAAATGCGTTCAAGTCGGTCATTTTATCTTTGGCAATGCTTTCAACCTGATCCCAGTTTACACTGGAAACCTTTTTACGGTTAGGCTCTGCAGAACCACTCTTTAAACCTGTTACTTCCAGTAATTGGATAGCTACAGGAGGAGTTTTAATGATAAATTCGAATGACTTGTCTACATAAACAGTGATTACAACCGGTAAAACTTTACCTGGCTTATCTTGGGTACGCGCATTAAACTGCTTACAAAACTCCATGATGTTCACACCTTTTGCTCCCAATGCGGGACCAACTGGTGGAGATGGATTTGCAGCGCCGCCCTTGATCTGTAATTTTATTAAAGCACCGACTTCTTTTGCCATTTTTATTGATTTGTTTTTAACTCAATGTTAGTAGTGGAAGCTATGTAACATTTATAAGATTGTTGGTTAGTAGTTAGTTATTAGTTGGTTAGAACGCGTGCCTAACCAACTAACAACTAACCAACTAATTACTCCTTCTCGACTTGCATATAATTCAACTCAAGTGGTGTTCTTCTGCCGAAGATCTTAACCATAACCTTAAGTTTCTTTTTCTCTTCATTTACCTCTTCAATAACGCCGGTAAATCCATTAAACGGACCATCCATCACCTTCACATTCTCACCTACATAATATGGTACGTTCATTGATTCGCCCTGTTCAGCCATCTCATCAACCTTACCCAGGATCCGGTTAACTTCAGCAGCTCTCATTGGAACGGCATTACCACCTTTATCACCAAGGAAACCGATAACACTATTGATTCCTTTGATTACGTGTTCAAGTTCGCCATCAAGTGCAGCTTCGACCAGGACATATCCAGGATAGAAGTTTCTTTCTTTTGCAATCTTCTTACCATCTTTCATCTGATAGTATTTCTCCATCGGAATAAGAACCTGAGGTAAAAGATGTGCAATCCCCAAACGGTTAACTTCTGCCTCGAGGTATTGTTTTACTTTTTTCTCTTTGCCGCTGACAGCTCTAACCACATACCATTTTAATTGATCGCTCATATGAATTATGCCAGAGATTTATAAAACATCTTAAGTGCATTACCAGCGGTTTCGTCCATTGCTAAGATCACAAGTGAAATAATAATGGAAGCAATCAATACCAATACAGCTGAATTTTGTAACTCTACCCATGTTGGCCAGGTTACTTTCTGAGTCATTTCTGTATACGATTCTTTTAAAAACTCTACTACGTTAGCCATTTTCTATTTAGCATAAGCACGGGAACAAGGATTCGAACCCTGATCAAAGGTTTTGGAGACCTCTATTCTACCATTGAACTATTCCCGTTTATTAAAACTGCGATTACAGAATGACCTGTAAACTAAGCCCGTGTATTATAAGAAAACATAAGTCCACAATAAAGGGACTTATGTTATCCAATTAACCTTTATAAGAAATTGTTATTTTACAATTTCAGTCACCTGTCCGGCACCTACTGTTCTACCACCCTCACGGATTGCAAAACGAAGTCCTTTTTCCATTGCGATTGCGTTGATCAATTTTACACTGATTGTAACGTTATCACCTGGCATAACCATTTCTACTCCTTCAGCAAGAGTGATCTCACCTGTAACATCTGTTGTACGGAAGTAGAATTGTGGACGGTATTTGTTGAAGAATGGAGTGTGACGTCCACCTTCTGCTTTTGACAATACATAGATCTCAGCTTTGAAGTCAGTGTGTGGAGTTACTGAACCTGGCTTACAGATAACCATACCACGACGGATATCAGTTTTCTCAATACCACGTAACAATAAACCTACGTTATCACCAGCTTCACCTCTGTCTAATATCTTACGGAACATCTCAACACCAGTAACAACTGATTTTAAGTTTTCAGCACCCATACCTAAGATATCAACCTGCTCGCCTGAGTTTACAATACCTCTTTCGATACGTCCTGTTGCTACAGTACCACGACCAGTGATCGAGAATACGTCTTCAACCGGCATAAGGAAAGGAAGTTCAATCAATCGTGGAGGGATTGGAATGTAGTTATCTACAGCATCCATTAGTTCCATGATTTTTCCAACCCATTTCGGATCTCCATTCAGACCACCTAAAGCAGAACCCTGGATAACCGGAATATCATCACCCGGGAATTCGTAGAAATTTAGGAGTTCACGGATTTCCATCTCTACTAATTCAAGTAATTCAGGATCGTCAACCATATCTACTTTATTCATGAAAACAACCAATGAAGGTACACCAACCTGACGTGCAAGCAGGATGTGTTCACGGGTTTGTGGCATCGGACCATCCGTAGCGGCAACCACGATGATAGCACCATCCATTTGAGCAGCACCTGTAACCATGTTCTTCACATAATCCGCG
>CAYHGN010000190.1:0-4535 GCA_964356005.1 uncultured Sphingobacterium sp. | reverse complement strand
AGCATTGATGATGTCATGGCTAAAATGAAAAAGATGCTTGAAGGCCAAAAGATCATATTCAGACGAAATTAGACATCTTTCAAAATGATTAACTTTGTGTTAGAAATCTTTTTATGAAAACCTTTTTTCGACTTTTTGCTTTTGCTGCTCCTTTACAGAAATTTGCTGTTCCATTCTTTATCACGTCGGTATTAGGTGTCATTTTCGGTCTTCTTAATTTCACACTGCTGATTCCTGTTTTTGAACTCTTATTCGATCAGGAAGGAAAAGCAGGAGCAAAAGCATTGGCAGTGGTGCCCTCATTCGATTTTAGCCTGAGCTATTTCAAGGACTTGTTTTATTATTATTTTCAAAGCATCATTAATACCTCTGGCAAAGTCGGAGCTTTAAAAATGGTCAGCATTGCGATTGTCATCTCCGTAATATTGAGCAATTTGTTTAAATATTTATCGGCCAGAGTAATTGAAAACTTCAGATTGATGATTGTAACCCGAATCCGGAGCAGTATTTTCAAAAAACTCACCAATATTGATATCCAATACTTTAGCAGCCAGCGTAAGGGAGACCTGATTTCGAGATTCATGACTGATGTAGTGACTATTCAGGACTCAATCATACGCTCCCTGCAAGTTATTCTGCGCGAGCCTATCGCCATTATTTTGAATTTTGCCGTCCTGTTTACCATCTCTGCTAAACTGACATTTTTTGCACTGATTCTGATTCCCGTCTCAGGTTTGCTTATTTCTGTGATTGTGAAACGATTGAAGAAACACGCAACTGCCGCCCAGGAATCTCTGGGGGTATTAGTATCCAGTATTGATGAAGGACTGAACGGAGTAAAAATCATTAAATCCTTCAATGCTGAGCACTACATCCAGGAGAAATTCAATGCAATCAACATGTGGACAAGTAAAATCCACAGGAGGCTAGCCAGAAGGGTATTACTGGCCGCACCTGTTTCAGAAATGATGGGGGTAATTACAGTAGCTGCGCTACTTTACTATGGTGGAACACTTATTCTTCAGGAGGGATCGGATCTTCAGGGAGCTGAGTTTATTGGCTACATCATTATCTTTTCACAAATAATTAATCCTGCAAAAGCAATTTCAGAAGCATTCGGTAACATTTCCCAGGGCATTTCCGCAGGCGAACGGGTATTTCAATTACTTGATGCACCTGAAAGCATTATTGATAAACCAAACCCGGTATCAAAAACCTCATTCAATGATTGTATTGAGTTGAAGAATGTCTCTTTCGCCTATGGGAAAAAGGAGGTGCTGAAAAACATCAATTTTAAGATTTTAAAAGGCAGCACTGTTGCTTTGGTAGGTCCATCGGGAGGGGGAAAAACCACTTTAATGGATCTCCTGCCAAGATTTATGGATCCATTAAATGGCGAAATCTGTCTGGATGGACTTAACATAAAAGATATCAGCATGCGGGATGTAAGAGCATTGATGGGAATTGTGAATCAGGAATCCATCCTTTTTAATGACACCATTTTTAATAATATCGCCTTTGGCAGAGCATTTACACAAGAGGAAGTTATTGAAGCAGCCCGGATTGCGAATGCCCATGAGTTCATTGTCAATACTTCAGAAGGCTATCAAACCAATATTGGTGACAGGGGGATGAAACTTTCTGGGGGACAAAAACAACGGATCTGCATCGCAAGAGCTGTTCTTGCCAATCCGCCCATTCTTCTGCTTGATGAAGCAACATCAGCCCTGGATACTGAATCAGAAAAAGTGGTTCAAAATGCGCTTAAAAATTTAATGAAAAACCGTACTTCTATTGTTATTGCTCACCGCCTGAGCACCATACAGGAAGCCGATCAGATCATCGTTCTGGAAAATGGTAAAATTGAAGAGCAGGGTACCCACAATGAACTAATCCGGGGAGATGGCCTCTATAGAAAGTTGATCGAAATGCAAACATTCAACGAATAGAAATGAATGATAAAGCACTGGTATCTATAGCTTTATGTACATATAACGGCGAAGCTTACTTAAGAGAACAACTGGATTCGATTGTAAATCAAAGCTATGCGGCTCTTGAGCTAATAGTAGTTGATGATTGTTCTTCTGATAATACAATAAGTATTCTTAAGGATTATGCTGCCAGACACCCCTTCATCAAACTTTTTGTCAATCCTGAAAACCTGGGTTATATCAGGAATTTTGAAAAAGCGCTCCGGCTGTGTAGTGGTGATTTTATTGCCTTGTCAGATCAGGATGATATCTGGGATTTAAAAAAGATAGAAAAGCAGGTCAAGGCCATTGGAAATCATTTACTGATTTATCATGATTCTGAATTCGTAGACCAGAATGGTCAATCTTTGCACAGGAAGATGTCGGATATTATGAATTTGTACCGGGGCGATCAACCCGAAGCTTTTCTGTTCTTCAACTGTATTTCGGGCCATTCGGTATTAATGAAAAAAGAGCTGAGAGATGAATTATTACCTTTCCCAAATGCTTATTTTCATGATTGGTGGATGGGTTATGTTGCTACAAATCTGGGCAGCATAGATTTCATTGGGGAAAGCCTTGTAAAATACCGGCAACATCAGAAAGCCGATACGAATATTTTAAAACGCAAGAGGGATAATACGCTTAGAAATCCAATTACTGCCGCAATGAAATATGAACGGAAAATGCTCTGGATTAAGTCCTGCGTTGATTATCAAAAGAATAAAAATCCGAAATTTATAAGAAATCTCTACACTGAATTTCAAAAGAACAAAGAGGAATACATTTCATTCGGACTAGCGAAGCTGATCTATAAGAATCACGGGATACTGTTTAGTATAAATAAAAAAAGCACTTTCAGTAAACTGAATTTCGCTTTGAAAGAAATGTGGGGAGGAAAAATCAGGAGAATCTTTCCAGGTTGATTCAGGCTTGCTTCTCTTTATAGCAAAACACATTAATGGCCATATCAAAACTCTCACAAATCAGTCTGGTATCTATAAAGGGACGTTTTCTGGTGGCTGATTCCTTGATATAATAATGAAAACCTAAACTTTCTACCAGTGCAAGAAGCTCATGCAGGGTTTGTTTTGAATTTACATTATTATGGTATTCAAAGAAGATATGTTTTGCATTCTGCAAACTTTTTCCGCAATATTTCAAAACAATATCCTCAGCTCCTTCAATATCAATTTTTAAAAAATCGACATCTTCTGTCAGATAATCGAGCAAAGGAACAGCTTCTATAATTTTAGGCTCCTGCCGGGAGTATTCATTATTTATTCTACCGCCCATACCACCATCAGTAAAAAACTTTAGGGTTTCTGTTTGGGTCCAGACCGCTTTCTGATGAAGAGTCACATTTTTCAGTCCAAAAGTATTAACATTCTCTTTTAGAATCGCGAAAATATCAGCGTCAGGCTCAAAGGCAATAATATGATGATCAGGATAATTAATTGAAAAATATAAAACGCTAAGACCCATATTTGCACCACAATCCAGAATAATCCCTGATCCAGGGCTGGGTTTGAACCGATAAATTTCTGTCTCGAAAAGTTCAATATAGGATTCCGCAAAACTTGGTCCGTGATGAAATTTAAAGGGTCTATCGAACACATGAGCGTATCCAACAGTGAAATGTTTATAATCGGCAATCCGACCCAATTCCAGCTTAATATCGCCCGAATTAAGCTTCATTTGTACGCTTCTTTTAAGCCTTCTGAATTGTTTTCTTAAGCCCACGCTTGTCAGATTTATTAGTATTAAACATCAATCAGCCCAAACAAAAAAAGCGATCAAATAGATCGCTTTCAAAATTATTTTTTACAATTATAATTTCCTTTTCACTTCTACCTGTTCGTACGATTCAACAATATCACCTACTTCAATATTATTAAAGTTTTGAATATTTAAACCGCATTCATAACCGGTAGCAACTTCTTTCACATCATCTTTGAAACGTTTCAATGAAGCAAGTTCACCGGTATAAACAACTACACCATCACGTATGATCCGGATTTTGCTATTCCTGGTAATCTTACCGTCGAGTACCATACAACCTGCAATTGTACCCACTTTACTGATCTTAAATACTTCACGAATTTCAACGTTTGAAGTAATTTTCTCTTCAAATTCAGGATCCAGCATACCTTCCATAGCGGCTTTCACCTCATTTATCGCATCGTAGATGATTGAATAAAGACGGATATCTATTTGTTCTGCTTCAGCCAGTTTACGTGCACTTGCAGAAGGACGAACCTGGAAACCAATGATAATTGCATCAGAAGCTGAAGCTAACAATACATCAGATTCAGAAATCTGACCTACAGATTTATGAATGATATTCACCTGGATCTGCTCAGTAGAAAGTTTTAGTAAGGAATCGGATAATGCTTCGATTGAACCATCCACATCACCTTTAACGATCACATTCAGCTCCTTGAAGTTTCCGATCGCCAAACGACGTCCGATCTCATCAAGTGTAATATGTTTCTGCGTACGTAATCCCTGCTCACGTTGTAACTGCAATCTCTTATTAGCAACCTGGCGGGCTTCAACTTCACT
>CAYHGN010000189.1:3126-4588 GCA_964356005.1 uncultured Sphingobacterium sp. | reverse complement strand
CGACATATTCAGATACAATTCCGGGAGCATCACCACTGATCTCAGTTTGAGCAGGTCCAAGCACTGTTCCATGGATAGCATAATTGGCAATCAACGCAAGCGGACTTCCATCTTCTTTATCGAGACGGATCAAACCAATTTTGCGGTCAACAGCACCTTCCGGATTTAATCCAAGGGAAGCTTTACCATTTTCATCAATCGCCCGGCGGTTAATATTTGCCTGAGAAAATCCCCAGCCAACACCCATTTTGGCTTTAACCAGTTTGTTACGGGCTTCTGTGATACCTTTTATGAGGGAACGCTCAACCAGGGAGGTATAGGCTGTATCAACATCATGCTTATAACGATCTCCCATAAATACCTCCGGTAAGCCCGGGACACCAACTTCCGGTGCAGAGTGAGTGTGTGTTAATGTCCACCAAAAATTCTCGGGATCAATGCCAAGATCCTTTTCAAGGATTGCTGCAACATGGTCATATTCAGAGGGTGACATCACACAAATGTCTGTTGAAACCAGAAAAAATTGCTTCACTCCATCATCCATCGCAACAATCTGATGGTAAATTCGGTCATGGATACCGGTAGATTTCCTCGCCGCATAACCCAGCAACATTTTAGGTTCAACAGGAGTTATATCAACTTTGACCACAGATGCCCTGAATACTTTACCAGGCTCTTGTCCGGAAGCAGCTTGTGTAGCAATAATGACAAGCCCTAAGAGCAGAAATTTTAATCCTTTCATTGACATGCTTTTTTGATTTTTAGTTTACAAGCGGTTTTTCATTTAAAATTTGCGTAAAAATGCCAGTAGGTCTGCCATTTCCTGCTTATTGATCTTTTTCTCCAGTCCGGAAGGCATTGCAGAAATTTCCATGCTTTTTATTTCCATAATATCCTGACGATTGATCGTTTTTTCAAGTTTACCATTGTTTTTGAGTGTTATAGCAACATCCGTTTCACTTGAAATAATTCCCTGATGCGATTCCCCATTTTTTAGTTCAACATTCCATAGGTCATAACCACTTGAGATTGAAATATTGGGATCCAGAATATTGGCCATGATGATTTCGGCAGTCCAGTTATGAATAGTTCCCAGATCAGGTCCAAGTTCAAGCCCCATTTTCCCTCTTACCTGGTGACAAATAGCACAGTTCTGTAAATAAACGGTCTGGCCATTTGTAGCATCTCCCTTTAGCTCAAGGGCTTCCTGATAGGCTTTATTTACCTTTTTGCCTTCTTCTTCATTCTTGGTAAACAGCGTTCTGGCCCTGTTGCGCAATAGGTCATCTTTATTTTGCATGAGTTGAACACTTCTTCCGAAACTAACACTGCTGGCCTGAACATGATTTTTTTCAATGGCATTTAAAAGCAGATTGATCCTCTCATTATTACCGAGAAATGTTCCGATAGCAGCATCCCTTATTTCAGGGGTAAGAACTGCCCATTTCTGCAAAACGTAATC
>CAYHGN010000189.1:0-3026 GCA_964356005.1 uncultured Sphingobacterium sp. | reverse complement strand
ACTTCCTTTAAAATTGATTCTGTTTGTGAAGAAGATGCAGTTAAAGCAGCAATCTGAATCCATTTATCATTAATGTCCTGGAATAATAGTTTATTTCTGACAGCTGCTGACTCCACGGAATTATCAAAACCTAAGGTTAATAATAATTGCAACCTGACTTTGGGGTCATTATCATTTTGCATGGATAGCAATGATTTAAGTAGTTGGGGGGATTCCTGCAAATGAAGTTCTGCAAGTTTAATTGCATTACTGCGGATGCCTGCTTCATTATCCTTTAAAGCCTGTTCAATCAAGTCAGGGCTTAATTCAGCCAGACCTTCAAGTGTCCAGAGGGCATGGAGTCTGCCCATCGGAGATTTTGGATTACCGGCCATTTTCAGAAGCGAAGGCACAGCTTTTTTGTCATTTCGGTCAAGCAAAAGTCGCTGAGAGTTTGTTCTCCACCATCGGTTCTTATTTGCAAGATGTTCTACTAGTTTTTCAGTGCTTTCATCTCCGAGTTTAAGACCTTTTGTCCATTCTGCGGATTTCTGTCCTGTCGCAGTAATCCTGTAAATACGACCTTTATCAGAGCCATCATATAATCCTCCCGCTTTTACCGCTTGTTCCGACATCCATTCAGGCGACTCGATCACCCTGCGGTAATAATCAAGCATATAGAGAGCACCATCCGGACCTACATAGAAATTAACCGGACGCGACCAGGCATCAGTTGAAGTCAGAAACTCCTTGTTATTCAAAATAGCACTTGCCTCAAAGCTTGAGCCTTTGTCTTTAAGGATGTCTACATGTACAAGGTTGCTTACAGGTTCTGCCATGAAACTTATATTCTTATCAAAAGGGGCAGGAAATGCACCTCCATCATAAACAGTGATGCCGCATCCGGAAGTCATTACTCCTACATCGGTTAGCAATTGCCTGTCGGGATGAGTTGTGGTAGGAAAGACTTCAGGAGCATTCAGATGGTCTGACATAAACTGGATTGAACTGGAAATAACCAGATCTTTATTCCGCTGGAAATACCGGTTTGCTATTACCTCATGATAGCCCTGGTTTGAATTATTACATCCGAACCAATTTCCATATTGATCAAAAGCATGCCCGAATTGGGTTTGATAAGATAGGGTCTCTATCTTTTTCTTATCTGGTTGAAACCTGATTGATAGCCCCTTAGCATTTTTGGGTAATTTTTCAGCATCCAATGCACCGGGGAAAATAATTTCTGATCCCTCATCCCCGAATTCTTCTTTATACTCACGGGTGGATGTTGCACCCTGATGCCCAATATAAATCCAGTTATCCAATCCGAACATTGGATTATTGGTATTATGCTGGGGATTTGATAGCGCAAATCCTGAAAGTATTGTGTCACGAATATCTGATTTTCCATCATTGTCTGAATCTTCGAGATAGAGTAAATTAGGGACATCAGTAACCAGAATACCTTTTTTCCAACGCATGACTCCTGCCGGAAGAGTTAATTTGTCGGCAAAAACAACTCGCTCGTCCATTGTTCCATCCCCATTAGTATCCTTCAGCAGAATTACATTTCCACTTCCGCTTTTATCCAGTGGATAACCATGCATTTCAACAACATACATATTGCCGTATTCGTCGATTTCCATGTCTACCGGATCTGAGATCAGGGGTTCAGCCACGACTAATTCGATTTTGAAACCGGGAGGGACTTCAAATGTGGACAAAGCTTGATCTGATTCTACTGCGGATGTCCCTGATTTGTCTTTACAACTGATAAGTATTAGGACTATGCACAGGAAGGAAAACGGCAACCGAAAGAAATTTGAGGTATAAATGTGCATAGAATATTCTTATTTTAAAGATACTGAATCGTAATTCTTAGCTTAAAGCTAAAAATTCTATCCATTGTTTTCATTCTTAATTTAACATAGTTCAATAGAATTAATTAAATTGCTTATAGCCTTCTAATTTTCTTGATGTTTTAATTTAAAGTACATGAAAATAGTAGTTAGATTTGATTAGCTGTGATATTAAATTCCAGATAACTAATATTTTATAGGATTAATTCATTTATTTGAACAAATAGAATCTCAACACATATCACATCAATGATTTCATAATATGAAAAAAGCATTATTGTTTTTAATTATGTTTCTGTTTGTCCGGCTTGCTGGTTTTGGACAGGAATCTGTTTTAACAGCGAACAGTTTTATTGGCTTGCTTACTGATGCCCAAAAGACTGAATCTGTATTTCCTTTTGATGTCGAAGAGCGGTATAATTTTCATTTTGTACCAATGAAAAGGAGAGGGATCACTTTTAATGAAATGAATCCTGAGCAACATAAACTGGCTTTGGAATTATTACGCTCATGCCTTAGCAAAGAAACTTTTCAAAAGACCAATGAAATCATCCAGTTGGAAATTGTGTTGAAAGAGCTGGAAAAAAGAAAACCGGAGGATAATTTCCGAGATCCTGGCAATTACCACTTTACAATTTTCGGAAATCCTTCTTCTCAAAGCATTTGGGGCTGGCGTTTTGAAGGACATCATATCTCATTTAATTTCTCATTTAACAGAAAAACCCTTGTGGCAGGCACTCCCGGTTTTATGGGCAGCAACCCGGCAATTGTCCTCAACGGACCAATGGCGGGCAAACAAGTCCTGAAACAGGAATCTGACAAAGGCTTTGCTGTAATCAATTCATTTACATCCGCACAATTAAAAAAGACCATCATAGATACGGTAGCATTTAAAGACATTCTGACTTTTGATAAACGTCAGGCACTTTTGGGTAAGCCTGAGGGAATCAGATATTCAGAATTAACAAAGGTACAGCAATCATTATTACTGCAATTAATCAGGGTTTATGTTCATAGATACAAGCATGATTTTGCTGATAAAATGATGCAGGACATCCAGAAGGAAGGTTTAGATAATATTTGGTTTGCATGGGCGGGATATACCAAACCTAAGATTGGTAAAGGATCATATTACCGTGTTCAGGGTCCGACAATTGTTATTGAATATGACAATACTCAAAATAATGC
>CAYHGN010000188.1:0-4717 GCA_964356005.1 uncultured Sphingobacterium sp. | reverse complement strand
ATGTACCGGAAGCAGGGTGCGGAGATTATTTTCTTCCCTTCAGCCTTTTCAGCCGGGCAAATGATTAATTCACTAGCATGGAAGCATAAATGTGTGGTAGTTTCCAGTACCAGAAAAGGAACAAGTAAAATATGTGATATTACTGGTGTGGAACTGGCAAAAACAGGTTTTTGGAACCCTCAACTTTGTTGGGCTCCTGTTAATCTTGAAAAAGCTTTTTTACATCTATGGCCATTTGTTCAACATTTTCCGGCTATTCAAAAAAAATACGGGCGCAAGGTAGATATTAAGGTTTTCCATGAGGAAGAATGGGCTGTAATAGAAAGTTTATCTCCTGATGTATTTGTTAAGGATATTTTAAAAGAATTTAATCTCAAAACTCATGAAGAGATTACTGCTGATAGCGAAAAGGCCCAAATAGAAGCCCGCAAAAAACATGCTTCGTAAATCTAAATAAAGCCGTGGAAGAATTTAATTCCACATAAAAACCTGGTAAAACCTCCAAATGGATTGTAAAAAGGACAAGAAATATTCTAGTCGGGTATTTTTCGCTAAAAATCCGTCCTAAACTTTTGCCAACGCAGGATATCTTTTTGATAAAAGATAGAAACTTCCGAACAACAAGACTGAAAATACCAAATTACCAATTAACATATTTCTAAAAAAGGGTAGTCCAGCCGCATAAGAAGTGAGGATCCCAGAAATATTATGAGGGTACATTGTTGCAGGATATAAAAATGCAAAATTAGTAATCAGGAAGAAAATTGAAGCACTAATGAATGATGCTAAAATTACATTAGTAGTATTGACTTTATTCCTTATTAGAAAGCCACAACCTACCATTGCAATAAAGCCGGTATATACTACCAGACTAAATCCATTTCCAATAAAAAGGTCAGATACAGCCATTGCTGCTATTGGTATTATAAATGCAAGTCGTCGATCACTGAACTGAGCACCCCCAAAAATTGCAAGAGCTCCAATAGCCGTAAAGTTCCAGATATGAGGAATCAAATAGGGAAGTGCCCTGGTTAACGCGGCTGCAATAACAAGAAATAATAATACTATAAAACGGGTTGTGTTGATATGTTTCATGATTCAAAAATAAGAAAAAAATCTTAGCTTTTAAATTGTATTGAAATATATAAAAAAGGGCAAACCTCCCATATATTTGGCATTTTTATGCAATAAAATTATATTCTGTTATGTTTTATATTTAATTGTATATCAGTATTTTATATAATTAATTATAAACTAATAGTTAACTTATCAATGATTTTGTAGATAATATAATACTATTTTAACCAAATAAAATTCTGTTAATGCAATTAACTATTTGTTTATCAGGTAGTTATATATTATTATTATCATATCTTTTGTATGCCTTATTGAAATCAATCCTCATTTGATTGAAGCGTTCGGCCGCTGATTTAATAAATTCTGAATCCAGTAATTCAAATACACCGTTCACCCCTTCCGGGATGTCAAGCTCTGAGATTTTATAGATTTGTTCAAAGGTTCCCTTCTCCAGTTTTATAACATATTTTTGATTCATAGAGAACAAAGTGATTTTACAATCCGGATGTGGCAATTCTGCTATTACTCTCATACTTGGTTTCTAATAAATCTTGTTGAATTTCTTTGATGGGATCTATCCCTTTATTACTGCCGGTTCCCGACAACAACCGGAATCTCGCAAATAATTCTTCACTATACCAGTCAAGTTTTCTTGTTTTCCTGATTACTTCGGCATGTTCAGCAGAGCCATATGCAAATGCTTTCATACTCTCCATATTCTTCCAAATGGAAAGGGTAGCTTGTCTGAAGTATGGAGCTTCACCAATCCCTACAGAGGTGATGTATCCCTGAGCTTTATTCATTACTTCTGCAACCGGGTCAACATTGGCCCAGAATTGGGATAATTTACTTAACCGAATAGTAGCCCTGGTTAAAACTACAACCGGACCATTATAATTCGTTTCGTATTTATCCATCTTAAATGGATCTTTTCCATCCCATTTACCATGACTTGCTATCGGAACACCTAAGAGTGTCCACTGTTCCATAGTGAATTTCTTCCACCACCATGCGATAAAGGAGTTTTTATTAAATTTATTAAAGTCAGCATCTGAGTCCCAAACTGCCATTAAGGCCCATTGCTGCCAATCTGGTTGAAGATCAAATGATCCATTTTTTCCACATCCCATTAACTTCCAGAAAGTACAGGCTTTATTGAGTGAAAGCGGGATACGGTGAATAGCCATGGCAAGAATTGCCAGTGGAATGAATAATGGTTTGTACCTTACAATACTTATGGAAACTAACATGATTGCTCTTAAAGATTTCTTTTTCAGATCTCAAAGGTAATTTATCCAAATGTATTCTTCAGTTCATAAAAAAGAAAAGCTCCCCTGATAAAGGAAGATTTTCTTTTTTAAACATTAGAATTTTAGTTACGGTCATTGTTTCCTTTGTCATGTCCTTTTTGTTTCCTTGGGCTACCATAGCGACCATCTTCGTTTCTTTCACCATAATCTTCATCAGGTCTGTCGCGCTCATATCGTGAATCATAATTGCTATTATATTTTTTTTGTTGTCCGGGAGGCATTCCATGCGGATGCTGTTTTCTAATTTGATTGTTCTGACCTGTATAAACCCTGATAGGCTCATTTCTCATCTCATAGTGTCCGGGTATTCTTCGGCTACCTATTCCAAAAATACCCGTAGTTCGATATTCAGGTATCCAAACCCGTCTTTCACGCATTTCATAATGGTATTCGTCACGATTATCTCTATAAATATTTTGATCATTTTGACCCCAAACTGCCTGCTCCTGTCGGTATTGAGCCTTTGTATCGGTTATCCCCCATGCTGCAAAGAGGATTGTCAGGATAATTAATTTTTTCATAGCTAATTATTTTAGTGTCGGTAAATAGGATAAAACTTAGTATATTATACTACCTTAAAACTAATCTACAGTTCAATATTTTGATATTATCTTATCTTTCAATACAAAGTTTGTTAATGATCATGAAGTTATGATGAAGATAAATTATTATAATATTGCTGAATCTTATTTCAATTGTAATTTTGTAGCATGGCTGAAGATTTAAAAATTGTAGCAGGTAGCAAAGCGAAACAATATCTTTCATTGTTGCCACAGATTTCTGCTTTGCTCGAAGGTGAACCTGATCAAATTGCTAATGTGGCAAATGTGTGTGCTGCATTGAAAGAACAATTTAACTTTTTTTGGGTTGGTTTTTATATGGTAAAAGGCGACGAATTGGTCTTAGGACCATTTCAGGGCCCGGTTGCCTGTACCCGAATTAAAAAGGGTAAGGGGGTGTGCGGTGCTTCATGGATGCAGGAACAAACGCTGATTGTGTCTGATGTTGAGGCATTCCCGGGACATATAGCTTGCAGTTCCGCTTCAAAGTCTGAAATTGTAATACCAATAATCAGAAATGAAAGGGTAATCGGTGTTCTGGATGTTGACAGCACAGAATTAAATAGTTTTGATGAAACAGATGCAGTATATCTTTCTCAGATTGTTGGACTTATTGAATTTAATTCCTGAATTAAACTTAAATAATTTGGACTTTTGTATTGTATTAAGACCATTTTCTAAACATATTTTTTATTAATCAAAAACATCATGAAAACAAGATTATTGGCAATAATGAATTTGATAACTCTTGGTTTTCAATTACTGATGTCGTATCTGGTTCAAATAAAATCATTTTCTTCTCAGGATGTTGGACAGGTTTCTACCAAATATGATACTGTTTTCGCTCCGGCTGCGATTACCTTTGCTATTTGGGGACTTATTTATACTTCCCTGTTGGCATTTTGTATATTTCATCTCTATAAATCATTTGCAAAAACATCAAGCTGTCAAACTAATCAGGATACCAATAACATTGGATGGCTATTTGTTCTGAACAGCATCGCTACAGGGCTATGGTTGATTGCATGGGTAAATGAACAGCTGTTAATATCTGTTATTTTGATATTGATCCAGCTTTTTACATTGATTAGAATCAGTATTAAGGCTCACATTTCAAATCCTGATCGATCAGTTCAGACAAAGATATTTACACAATTCCCACTGAGCATTTATTTTGCATGGATCTGTATTGCAAGTATTGCCAATATCAGCGTTTGGCTAAATTCATCAGCCTGGAATGGAATGGGGATTACTGAAAGCTATTGGGCTATCATTCTGATAGGTGTAGCAACTCTTCTCTCCTTATTTATTGTTCTGGTCAGAAGAAATATACCTTTCGGATTAGTTGTCCTTTGGGCCTTGTATGGCATCATTCTGAAACGGAAACAAGTAGATGCTCAATTATATGAAGATGTGATTAATGCGGCTTACGCAGCCTTCGTAATAATTTTGGTTGCATTGATCATCAGAATTTTTAAAAAGTATGGGTCCCAATCACCTGTTAATTATTAATTTTCTACTGATAAAATTCTTGCCTCCCCAATGGTAGGGATGAAATTTAAAGGACCATATAAATTAATTATAGGTTGCCTTTATCTAAAGGCAACCCTTGTGTAAGCCCGCCTCATTTATGATTGTGCTTAAATCCGATTACCTGTTACCGAGACCAGCTCGGTCGGGACTAACGAATTGCAAACCTTTAATTCCAGCGCAATGATCATTCACAATTTCCTGGATGATGGCAAATTCACCCCAAATCACAGGCCCAAT
>CAYHGN010000187.1:0-4781 GCA_964356005.1 uncultured Sphingobacterium sp. | reverse complement strand
TTACAGAGGGGTGGTCAACATCCCGGAATACTGGTCAACATCAGCGGAATACACATGCAGGACCGAAACTCTTACAGTATGCTTTTCAACATCAAATGAAACCACTTGCAATTGCAGAATTTTGGTGGGGCCAATCCCCAAAATCAGCTCAATGGAAACATAAAAATTACTACTCCTGTTGTAAAGAAAAATGTGAGCCCATTCTGTCACATATGCTGGATGGAATCGATTGTAATCAATAATTTAAAGACCACCTGGAATTCAGATATGAGGTTTAGTAAATCCCTGTTAAAGTTTTTCTCAATAGTTTAGCCCTGTATTGTCCCTTGCTCTCATAAAAACAATTAGAACATAAATTGACAAGAAACCTTTGCGATTGTATCTTCCAAAAGCTTGATAAACATTAGGTTACAAACAATTATTTCTTCTAAAAAACTGTATAAAGCTTTTAATCCAAACATTCTTGAAAATATTGTTAATTTTAAAATTGTAATATTTTAATTACAATTAAACCTTTTGATTTTATTAAAAATTAAAATTTTACAGATTAGTGTTTTTACAGGTTGAATTCAGGAAAAATTAAAAAGATTATTGGGCATTTACTGGATAAGAGATTTGTAATCTGCCAATCAAACCATATTAACAAAGCATTCCCCTGTGTTGTGGTTTGGATTTTCATTATTTACCAATGCTAAAATAGATTTTAAAATAAATACCCATGCGTGATAAGTTAATCTCTATTGTAATTCCAGCATTTAATGAATCTGAGAATATTTTCAAGATTGCTACAGCAATAGAAAATGTTTTGGAGCCGCTTCAATATAGGTATGAAATTATTATGGTTGCCGATGGTTGCACTGATGATACAATGGAAAAAATTCAAGAACTCGTTAAAACGAACGAGCACATTTTCTTTATTGAATTTTCAAGAAATTTTGGTCATCAGAATGCATTAAAAGCTGGATTAGATCATGCAAACGGCGATTGTGTAATCAGTCTTGACTGTGACTTGCAGCATCCACCTGAAATAATTCCGGAAATGCTTGCTAAATGGGAATTAGGGTATGAAGTAGTTTACACTGCACGTATGGAGGACAAAAAACTTCCAATAAGTAAGCGTTTAACTTCAAAACTGTTTTACAGCACAATTAATAGACTTTCGGATGTAGAAATCGAACCAGGCACTGCTGATTTCAGGTTGCTTGATAAAAAAGTAGTCCGGGTCATGAAAAATTTTCATGAAAATGAACCTTTCCTCCGGGGACTAATAAAATGGATTGGATTCAGACAGTATTCTATGGAATATTATCCGAATCAGAGAACTCTTGGCAAAAGCAAGTACAATTTTAAAAGCATGTTCAGTTTCGCTATGCAAGGAGTGACTTCATTCTCAGTCAGACCGTTGTATGCTGCCATTTATCTTGGTTTTACGTTTACTATGTTCTCAATCCTATATTTACCCTATATTTTATATGCACTGTACAGTGGTAAAGAAGTTTCAGGTTGGGCATCACTCCTGATAACCATAGTATTTTTTGGAGGTTTACAACTCATGATATTAGGGATCATAGGAATTTATGTTGGGAAGATGTTTATGCAAGTTAAAGAACGTCCTAATTATGTTATACGATCAACTAACCTTAATACCTAAGAAGATTGATATTACTCAGTTTTGATATAGAGGAGTTTGATATGCCTTTGGAGTATGGAAAGGACATATCTTTTGAAGATCAGATGGACATTTCTATTACAGGCACGAACCATATCCTGAAATTACTTGAAAAACATGAGGTAAAAGCTACTTTTTTCAGCACAGTAATTTTTGCCCGGAACGCTCCGGATGTGATAAGTCGAATCGTCGAAAGCGGTCATGAACTGGCATCTCATGGTTATTATCATTCCAGCTTTGAAAATGCTCACCTGGCTTCTTCTAAACTAGCGCTTCAGGAGATTTCGGGGCAGGAAATAAAAGGTTATCGCATGGCAAGAATGAAACCTGTTGATGAAAATGAGATTACTAAAGCAGGCTATTTCTACAATAGCTCAATTAACCCAACCTGGTTACCGGGTAGATATAATAATTTATCAAAACCAAGAAAATTCTATAAAGAAGCGGGAACATGGCAGATACCAGCCTCCGTTAGTCCGCTTTTACGATTTCCTCTTTTCTGGTTATCCTTCCATAATCTACCTGTAAGTGTTTATCAATGGCTGGCTGAAAGAACCTACAAAAAGGACGGTTATCTCAATATCTATTTCCATCCCTGGGAATTCACCGAACTCAACAATAAAGAACGTTTCGGCTTTCCCGGATATGTAAGCAGGAATTCTGGTAAAAAAATGATTGAACGGATGGATATATTCATAGGTGATCTAAAACGAAAGAATTACAGATTTAGCACTGTATCAGATTTCCTGAAAAATTGTAAAAGTACCACCCATTTATCAAATAAATCAAGCCCATCTAATTAATCGGTGGAATTGAAATTAAGAGGTCCAATCCCAGAAATAAATTGCCTTCTTAGATTTGTATTAATACCAGGCTTGTAAAAAAGCTGATCGTTTTGCTTCCTCCAAAAATTAATCAGAAACTATTTGGAATTAAAAAAAATAATATTAAATTTGATATCATTTTAATATCAAAATAGTATTATGAAAACTGAAAAAATTACAAGACCTGTTAGTGGGTACATTGTTTTGCCCATACTTTTAGTCATATTAATTATGGCTCTTTACTTTTTTTTAAATGAGAAAGAAGAGGCAGGAGCTGCAATGATTGTACTCTTTAGTTTCCTATCCATAGGACTGACGATTGTAAGCCCAAATAATGCCAAAATTCTCTTGTTATTTGGCGAGTATAAAGGGAGCATTAATCAGAATGGTTTATATTGGGTTAATCCCTTCTTTAAAAAAACAACAATATCCCTTCGTGCCAGGAATTTCGAGAGTGAGAAAATTAAAGTAAATGATAAGCTCGGTAATCCTATACTCATTAGTGTAATACTTGTATGGCGTGTAAATGATACATTTAAATCTTCCTTTGAGGTAGATAACTATGAACATTTCATAAAAGTTCAAACAGATTCGGCTGTAAGAAAACTTGCAGGAAGCTTTCCCTACAATCATTTTGGGGATGAAACTGCCACCATTGCACTCAGCACTAATTTCGATGATGTTAATAAAGCACTCGAGGAAGAAATCATAGAGAGAATGGAAATAGCTGGTATTGAAGTTATTGAATCACGTATCGCATATCTCGCTTATGCTCCTGAAATCGCACATTCCATGCTTAGAAGGCAACAGGCCTCAGCGATTGTTGCAGCCCGGCACAAGATTGTTGAAGGGGCCGTAGGTATGGTTGAAAGTGCACTGGCTCTTCTTTCCGAGAAGGAGATTATTATGCTTGATGAAGAGAAAAAAGCTGCAATGGTAAGCAATTTACTTGTAGTCCTTTGCGGAGATAAGGATACTCAACCTGTTGTCAATACCGGAACTCTGCATCAATAAAATGAGTGAAAAAAAACCATTTGCATTAAGGATAGATTCCGAAACAATGAAAGCAATTGAGAAATGGGCTGCGGATGAATTTAGAAGCGTCAATGGACAAATTGAGTGGATTCTGAGCAATAGTTTAAAAAAGGCTGGCAGACTTAAAAAACAATCAGAAAAAAAATAATCATTTCTGGCCTTTCCATAAATAAAGACTTCAATTCTGCAATTGGGGTAGTCTGATTAAAAAGTTCTTATCATTTTGCCACTCATTCCAAACTAACAAGGATGATCTGTTCCCTAAGCATCAATGCCTTACAATCTAAACCTGATGGCAGCGTAAAGCCCGGAGCCAGACAAATTAACAGTTAACTACCCTTATTATAGGCGAGGTATGCAGCACCCGCCCGGCTGATGCCGTTCGGACGGGAATAGCAGGACTGCCGGAACCTGTGGAATTCTGTCTCCGCTTTCCAAATAATTAAAATGCTACAGCGGTAAGATTTCAGCTCCTTCCTCCATCCTCTCCACCAAATTAATCCAGTCCAATTCGAACCGATGGTCACACATGCGTCACCCTTCGGGGTCGGGACTAAACATTTTCTTATTGCTATAAACATGCGACCCGCTTCGGGGTCGACGTAATTCGTTTAACAATACAAAGTCAACTTTCACTCTTTCGCAGTGCTCAACTATCAATTATCAACTATCAACTATCAACTCCTTCCTAAAGGATCACATTTTCACTCCAACTATTTGCTCTTTAATGAAATTCTCCTATCTTTGCAGTCCCTAATTTTAGGGCAAAAAATAATTAATACATAATTTAAATTCAAGCAAGTGAATACGTTAAGTTACAAAACTGTCTCTGCCAACAAAGCGACCGTCAGCAAAGAATGGGTAGTTGTTGACGCTCAAGGAGAGATTTTGGGGCGCTTGTCTTCTAAGATTGCAATGATCATCAGAGGAAAAAACAAGCCATCATTCACCCCACACGTAGATTGCGGAGATAATGTTATCGTTATCAACGCAGACAAAGTAAAACTCACAGGAAATAAATTTGCTGAAAAGCAGTATGTTTCCTACACCGGTTATCCTGGTGGGCAGAAATTCATTTCTCCAAAAGAGTTAATGGAAAAGCATCCTACCCGAGTGGTAGAGAAGGCTGTACGTGGTATGTTACCTAAAAACAGTTTGGGCCGTGCATTGTACAAAAACCTGTTTGTTTATGCAGGTTCAGAACATCCGCATGCAGCGCAAAATCCTACAACCATTAAACCGTAATTAAGAGA
>CAYHGN010000186.1:0-4887 GCA_964356005.1 uncultured Sphingobacterium sp. | reverse complement strand
CTTATATCGAACTCACGTTAATTTAATGCCATAATCATTTAACCCTTTCTGGGTCATCAGAAAAAAAATCCAGCCAAGATTGCAATCATCTGGGTAGATTAAAATCCTTTATGTCATGATTAGCATCATCGAATCAACCTTAATAGTCTATGAAACAGGGGACCTCATTTGTAAATCGGCCAGGAAATACTATTTACGAAATACATAAATGGAAATTATATTGAAAAATAATTTTCGCTGGACAGATTATCCAATCAAAAACGCAAGCCCATTGCTTACAGGATCACAAAGATCTTTTACTTTTTTCTCCCTGAATAATTTTTCGATCAGATCACGAGCAACTTTATATTCATCGTGAATAGGGCATGGGTGTGAGGCTGAACATTTACTTAAACCAAGGCCGCAACTGTTAAATACCTGATCCCCTTCAATAGATTCAACAATATTGCTTATTGGCTGATTACGTTGAGATTCATTGATAAAAAAGCCTCCAGATGGACCCTTAGTGCTATTTATTAAACCCTGGCGAGCTAATGTTTGCAGAATTTTTCCAACAGTATGTTCGCTTGCTTGAATGTGATTTGCAATTTCTACCATACCCGCTTTATCATTCTCCTCACCTTTTGATGCAAGATAAATAACGGCCTTGATCGCTGTTTTACAAGTGTAACTTAGCATTTTTAGTGGTCTAAATATTCTTTGCCTTCCGGTGATATATTATCCTGACTCCAGGCAGGATCAAATACAAGATTAATACTGACCAGATAGTCCTTGAATGCATTATTTACTGATTGTTGTACATCAGCAGATATGCTTTCTCCCATCGGGCAAAATTGTGTGGTCAGGGTCATTGTCACAACTATTGTTTTTTCTGCATCATTAAAATCTATCCGGTAGATTAGTCCGAGATCTACTACATTCAAACCAATCTCCGGATCAAAAACTTCGTAAAGTCCGGCAAGGGCTGCGCTGCAGTAAAGATTATTATTGCTCAACACTTCCATTATTCTTTGATTTGATGAAACATCGTTTTTATTGCATTAATAACATAGAAAATAGCCGCAGCCAGCAACGTTGCTGCTCCTGCTTTCAAAATCAAATCATTTAATAAAAGTATACCCGCGACGAAAATTATAAAGCCAATAAGATAAAGCAAGCCCATGATATTGAATAGATTTTCGCTGAATAATTCTTTTGGCGCCGGGGTTTTTCCCAGAGCCCTTGTATGATAAATCTTGTTCCAGATAATGAAAGGCAAAGTTTTAAAGGTCATACCCATAATTAATGCAGTTATCCAGCCAAAGAAAATGCAAAATCCATACAATAACACAATGTTCGGTTTTGAGTCTTCTTTGATGAAATAAATAACACCCAATAAACTTAGTAAGGGCAGGATCAACATCGCAACTGATATTAGGGAAATTTTCATTTGCTCATCTACATGTTTCCTGATCCTTTCTTTATAAGCTTTGTAGTTGTAATTCCCAAAAAGGACCAGTGCAATGAGTACAAGAATAAACGGGCTGTAATATAAGTTGGGATAAGCCCCGGTAGTTTTTAAAAATATAAAAATAAGGAGGGCGATATTGATTAGGGCAAAAATCCACCACAAGGTTAACGGACTTGAGTATTTTGAAATCAGGAACATAGGAATTAGTCGTGAGGCTACCCCGATAATCAATAATAAAAACCACCCCGCAAGACCCATATGAGCGTGTATGGATAGGTATTCAACAGAATTCTCTGGCAACCATGAACGGCTGAAATTATAAACCAACAGTAGCCCGAAAAAGGTGGTTGTGAATAACCAAAGAGAGGATGCTGCAATAAAAAAGGCATGAATATTGTATTTTTTGCTTTCTACGATACTTCCGATAACGTTCAAAAAATAACAGATCACCGAAGCGTTGACCAAAATAGCACCGCTTTGCAGAATCAATCCGGTATTGAACAGATAAAATCCGGTTACAAGAAGCGGTATACCAACTGCAGCAAAAATAAAAGATAACAAGGCGAGTGAATTGCTGTCTAACTTTCCTTCAATCAGTACTGGGAGCAATTGGTGACTGGCACCAAGAATGATCATGGTTCCCCAACCCAGTGCCATCAGGTGCGTGATAGCGAGCGTTTTAGGGTTAAAATAATGTTGCTGAATAATATCTGTATTGAACAGCAGTAGGGTGCATGATGTTAAAAAGGATATTGCCGCAAAAAAATAGAAAGGGAGCACAACCCTGTAAGAAGTTGTTTGTTGTAATCCGGAAGCCAAATTGCTTGCTGGCATATTATTTCTTAAATATCATAAGAAACACTTCAGTTTCGCTGATTTCATTGATTCGATATTCGAAGTTTCTGTCTTTTAGTTCACTCAATAGAAATACCGGAATACGTTTATGATGAACATATAATGCTTTGCCTTGTTCCAGTTTTTCAAGCTCCTCCAGAATAGTCATCATCGGGCCAGGCATTTCCAGATGCCTGACATCAACTTCAATCATCCTGTCTTCGTAGATCTTTAAAAGCTGATTCCAGTCACTATCTATTGCTTCAGAGGCTATTTGTTCTATTTTTTCAGCCGGCTTATTTCTGTAGAAATAGGTTTCAATCAAGTTATTTTCAATCAGATCAACATAGGATTCAAAACCTTGCTTTTCTAATAATTTGATCAGAGGAGTAGGTTCGAATGTGTTAATAATTTTCAAAACCTGACCTTCCTTAAGCTCTTTGATATGTTTCTGAATCAGTTTTAAGGGATCATTGCCCTCTGCAAGCATCGCCCTAACATCCAATGGAATGATATGTGCGCTTTCAATATCCTTTACAAATTCTTTCAATGATTTCTGGAGCAGAACTTCCTGTTCCTGAACGGAATTGTCAGAAACAAATCCCAGAGGTTTCAATATTTCAAAGAAGTCCTCTGGTTTGCACCCACCAATCTTTGAAGCCATAGCTATGCTGGTCCTACCAGCCATTAGTTTCCTTAAGACCGGATTTCGTAGTTTCTTAAAATCAGGACTTAAGCAAATTATTGCTTCCAGTGCATCCGGATGACCTTTTAGTAAGGCCGCAATTTTAGTTTGGGAATTGATCTGTATCATTTGAAATATGTGCTGAATTTATCAATGTCCTGAATAATTGCTCCGCTTATCACTTCTGCTTCATCCAACGATTTAGCATTTTTAAGATCAGCGGTTGATTGTAATATAGGCTCAAGCCAGAGATGAAGTGCATCATGATTAGGTTCACTCATTTTACAGTCCCTGATTAGTCCCTCCAATTCTCCCTGGGCTTCAGAAGCCAGCAATTGATAGTCAGAAATCTCCGATCTGCCCTTAGCCCCTAATTCCTTGAATGTTTTAGAGAGTTTCATTACATGGTTTCGGGTACTTTCATCACTTTGCCATTTCTCTCCATTGTTAAGGGACAATGCTTTTACGTCTTCTTTATGTTGCTCTTTTTCAGCAATATTGTCTTTAATTTCATTACCCGGTGAACTAGTATTGTTACAGGCAAAAAATGTGAAAACGAACATTATGAATACTATGTTTTTGGATTTCATGGATTCTCGCGAAGTTTAAGTATATCAAAAAATAAGTTAATTAATGGTTAATCTATATTCAGATGGTATCATAAATCCGAATTTGAACAAATAATTTGCCTCCCGCATCTCACATCTCACATCTCACACCTTCTCCATTTCAATGGCCTTTGGGAACAATATATTGTTTTCCAAATGTATATGCAGGTGCAAATCATCTTCAAATTCCTGAAGCATCTTGAACAGCAATTTATAGCTGGCACAAGCATCTGAAGGGATAGCATATTCTTTACTCAGGTCACGTATCTTATCAAATGCCCTTCCCACAAAGTCATGCTCTTTTTCGAGATCTTCTATTAATGCGGCTAAATCTTTTTCCTTTTTGACTAAAGGAAGACTGCCTTTTCGGGCTTCAACAATCTTTTTAATATAGGTAAACAATACATTTTCTTCCTCAGCCAGATGCTCAGTAAGTTCCTGATTAATCTCTTCAACCAGTTTTTGAATTGGTAAAAGTTCGGGATGATGGTCTCCGTGAACCTGTGCAACTTTAGAAGCATAAGTCACCAGTTCAGGTAAATACTTCTTTACATAACTATGATGAGTATTGACAATATAATCTGCCAGGAAATCTATGTTCCAGTCGTTATAGGAGATATTACTAGCTTTATTCTCCGTTTCAATCTGTCTTAATTCCGTTTGAACTTTTGTGGCATCAATATTTTTCTCGGCACAAACTTCAGCTATTGTCTTTTTGCCACCGCAGCAAAAATCGATGCCATACTTCTTAAAAACTTCTACTTTGCGAAGATCCTTAACTGCTATCTCCCCAATGGTTTCCTGTCCGTCTTCACGTTTTGTAACTTTTACATCCCACCATTCAGGGCCTTCCTCAAGGTATTCCCAGGTAAAAATGTCCCCACGCTCTCCAAGTAACTGATAGTATACAGGCTTTGGATCATGATCATTATGTATTGTAAGGCTTTCTCCGCCTTTTAAACCATCAAATACCCTGAATATTGTTGGGTGTTTTAGTTTGGGTTCGATCAGGGTAACATTGATGAAGTTGTTTTCAAGGATTTCCATAATATGTTGAATTTGTTTATGGATCAAATATAATATAAATAAAAGTATTAAAGTACTTTTATACTTATAAAATTACAATTCTATGTAAATTGTGTTGCTTCATTTATGAGAGGTTAGTATTATCTAAGAATAAAATGATTATTACAATAATTTCTCCCTTTGATCCAAACAGTGAAACCGCCATTATATTTGGAGCTTTTTTACTACTCAAACTTGTTCGACAAAGTATTTAAGACATGAAACTAGTAGAGTCGCTCAATAGG
>CAYHGN010000185.1:0-4923 GCA_964356005.1 uncultured Sphingobacterium sp. | reverse complement strand
GGATCTAATTGGTCAGCACCAAAGAAATAACTGGCATTGGTTGATACTACTGTTTGATTTCTATAGTTACCTATATCCTGATTACCCAACTGTCCCCAGCTAGCTCTTACTTTTAAACCGCTGATCAATTTGGAATCCTTTAGGAAATTTTCCTGATCGATGTTCCATCCAACAGCCAATGAAGGGAAATTTCCATAACGATTGCTGGCACCAAATCTTGATGAACCATCACGACGGATAGTGGCAGTAATCAGATATCTGTCGAACAAGGTAATATTTGCTCTACCCAGGAATGATCTCAAGGCCCACTCATTTTCAGTTCCACCAACGGTAAACACCCCTGTACCTGCACTCAATACCTGAATATCATTACTTGGAAAATCTCTTCTGGAACCATTAATACCATTACCGAAATAATTCTGCTGAGTGAAACCACCAAGTAAATTAATCCTGTAATTTTCTTTTATTACCTTATTGTATGTCAGGGTATTTTCAACAAGATATTCGTAGGACTCATTCAAACTTGTGTTTAAAGATCTGGTATTACTTCCCCTGTTATTCATTTGAAACTGAGGTACATAATTTTTGAATCTTCTTTGACCCATGTTCAAACCTCCATTCAACTTATATTCCAGATCAGGAAGAATCTTAAATGAAGCATATGCACTACCAATTATTTTATTGTTAAAGGTATATGCCCTGTTCATATCGCGACGGCCGAGGATATTATCCCTGTTATTCACGCCGGTTGTGGCTGGTTGCGGACCGGCATAACCGCTATTATTATTAGGATCATAAATAGGCATGGTTGGTGCCGCACCCATCATGTAAGCTAAATCCAGGTTATTACCGAAATTCAAATTCAGACCCTCATCTTTACTCGCAATCAATGATTGCCCAATGGTTAACTTTCCGATCTTAAACTCAGTTTTTACCCTTGAATAATACCGCTTATAGGTACGGAACGCCAACACACTTTCCTGGTCAAAAACACCGCCTGAAATTGAATATTTAGCATCCGGAGTACCTCCCGAAACTGTAAGTGAGTGATCCTGGATAGGAGCCGGATTAATGGCTGCATCCTGCCAGTCTGTATTGGTTTTAAGGTTATTAGGATCATTCATCGCCGGTTGTAATGGGTAGAAATTCCCGTTAACGTGAGCTTCATTGATCACATCAGCCATTTGCTGAGAATTCAGTAAGGGAATGAATTTATTGAAGGACTGAATACCATAGTAAGAATTAAAGCTGATTGAAGGAGCACGATTTGCACCACTCTTGGTAGTGAGTAGGATTACACCATTTGCAGACCTGGAACCATAAATCGCTGCGGCAGATCCATCCTTTAAGACCGTAGTGGATTCAATATCATTCGGGTTAATAGTGTTGATATCTGCTGCCTCCATTGGCATTCCATCAACCACATATAATGGACCGGAACCACCAAAGGTATTGAGCCCTCTGATCCTGACATTCACACCCTCTCCCGGGTCTCCTGAAGTACTTGTAAAGCTTACCCCGGCAACTTTTCCCTGAAGGGCCTGATTAATATTGGAAAATGCCTGATCCTTAATATCTTTCGAGGTTACTGAAACAACAGAACCGGTCAGATCACTTTTCTTTTGAGTTCCATAACCTACAACGACTACCTCCTGAAGCGATTCTGAACTTTGTTCTAACTGAACATTGAGGCTTGTACGACCGGAAATTGATACTTCCTTTGTAGTATAACCCACATAGGTAAAAACTAAAACAGTTGAACCATCCGGAACGGTAATTGAATAACGACCACTTACATCGGAACTTACCCCGATAGCGGTTCCTTTGACCTTGATACTAACACCAATCAAAGCTTCTCCTTTTGCATCAGTTACCTGGCCTTTAATTTCGGTTGGAGGTGCCTTTTCAGTCAGTCCCTTTATATCTATGAGTGGAACCGGTAATAAATTTGTAGATTTCCTTTGAACAATGATCGTATTATTACTGATCGTATATGTTAAGGATTGATTGGAAAATGATTTTTCAAGCACATCTCTGAGAGATGCATTATTTACGTGAATACTCACGGGCTTAGCCTCATTGATTAAGGGTGTAATATACACCAGATCATAGCCTGTTTGAGTGCCAATCTCCTTCAGTACAGTCTCAAGTTTAGCATTCTTAAACTTTATACTTACTGTCTGAGAATATGAAGCAGCACTGCTTACTTGAAGTAGGGCTGTGATCAATAAAACAAAAGTTAGTTTTATCATCAACAATAGTTTTATTATGTAATCAGATGGCCTACATATGGTTAATGAATAGAATTTCATATCTTTGCGCGTTTGGGTTTAGTTTATACTTGTTCACAACTATTTAAATTAGTAACCCGAATTAAGCCAGGAGCGTTGCAACCGCTCTTGGTTTTTTTTGATTACCATTTTGCTTCATTTTGTCTGTTTCATCGCATAACGGTAATCCTCCTTCCTTCAACTTTAAAATGGACGGCATTAGTAAGCTGAAGTACATCAAGTACTTCGGCAATATTTTTGGATCTTGAAATCTTCCCGCCAAAACCTACATGAGGGATATCGCCGCTATAGCTGATCTCTACATTATACCAACGGGCAACCTTTCTCATAATACTTTCAATATCTTCATCCTTAAATAAAAAATATCCATTCTTCCATGCAATGACCTCCTCAGTAACTGCTTCAACAACTTTTACATTTGCAGCATTTGGCTGAAATTGCTGTCCGGGCTCCAATAAAACAACCTTGTCTTTATAAATGATTTTTACAGAGCCCTCTATCAATGTAGTTTTAAAAGTTTTCTCGTCAGAATAGGAATTAATATTAAATTGGGTACCCAATACCTCTACGATCTGATCTTTGGTGATCACCTTAAAGGGCTTATGTTTATTTTTAGCCACATCAAAATAGGCTTCACCGTTCAATTCAACCTCACGTGTATTACCTGTAAAGAGTGCCGGAAAACGAAGTGATGAAGCAGAATTCAGCCAAACCTTACTACCATCGGGCAAATTCACCTGGTATTTGCCTCCAACCGGAGTTTCTATTTTATTGTAAACTATCTTCTCCGGTATTTCTGAAGAATTTAAATTATCCGAATTGGAAAATGCATAAAGTAATTTACCATCAGAGGTTTTTTGAATACTAACTCCTGCCTGTTTAGCTAATACTCCGTTCTTTGCATGGTCTAATATGATTTTTGAACCATCAGAGAGAGTTAATACAGCCTTATCACCCCCCGGAGTAATTATTTCCTGCTTCTTTAGGGGTGCAATAACTGCAAATATACCAGCAGAGTTTCTGTTTGAATAAAAATACAGTCCGATGGAAATCAAAAGCAGGATACTAGCTGCAATCCTAACCTGGTATCCTAAACTAAATATCCGTCTTGTAAATTTTTCAGTTTTTACTTCCTCATTCTGTTCAAAACGCTTATCCGTGATAATATTCTGATAAATAAGCTCTTTTTCTTCAGTACTCAGGGTGCCATAGCTTTTCATCTCACTGAATACATGATCAATCGCTCTGTTTAAATCCTCATCTTCAGGATTTGATCTGATATACTCTAATAAGCGATCATACTCAAACCTGCTGATCTCTCCTTCAACAAAAAGACTTAAAAGTTCTTCTAATTTATTCTGATTCATCATCCTTATGCTTTGTGGCAGAATAGTTATAATATACTAATACACCCCAATGGAGGAAGAGGACTAGTTATTCCTGAAATAATTTAGAAAAAATTGCCCGGAAACGATTCAATTAAGATAAAAAGGATAGCAAATGCTTTGTGAAACTGGGTCCGAATTGTTTTAAGAGCTGCTACCAAATGGTTTTTTACGGTATTCCTGGATATATTCAACTCCGCAGCTATTTCATCATAGCTAAGTTCCTGTTGCCTGCTCATCCGGAATACCAATTGCTGTTGTTTAGGAAGTTTAGTCAAAACCTGTTCGGTAAACCGGGCAAGATCATCCAGAAAAACATGTTCTTCGGTTTCGTTACTTACTTTCTGGGTATTTGACCACATTTTATCAATTGCAGACTGCGTATTGGCAACCTGTCGTAAAACATTTAATGTTAGCCTGCGGGTAATAATATAGAGATAGGGAGCAATGGGGTATTGACAATCAAGTTTGGCGCGGTTTATCCAAAGGCTCAAAAAAACTTCCTGTACAACCTCCTGGCATTGCTCCTTCTCTTTCAAGAAACGAAAACTGAAATAATAGAGTTTACTGGAATATAATTCAAAAACAATGCGAAATGCAGATTCATCCCCCTCTTTGATGAGGGAAATCAGTTCAAAATCAGAAATCTGCGCTTTTTTCACAAACAAATCAAATTATAAGGACTAAATCCATTTTAAATATGCCAAAAATTATTTTACCAATCAATGTTCTTTTGACCCGGAATACAATTATGAGAAATTTTAAGCATTTTGCAATAGTTTATCAATGAAGTCTTTACATTACCTTTTTATTTAAGAGACAAATCAAATTTAAATAGGCAGATTGAACCCCTTAATCAGAAATTTCTGCATCTGATTCATTCAGCCAGGCTGAAGAAGGGAAGCAAATGTCATAAAAAAAAGGCCCGGCAATATTTGCCGGGCCTTATCAGATCCGATAATGATCAGATCAGTTTTTTATCACGAAGATATTCTGCTATCTGTACTGCATTGGTTGCGGCACCCTTACGCAGATTGTCGGCAACGATCCAGAGATTTAATGTTTTATCCTGGGATTCATCCCTGCGAATTCTGCCTACAAAAACCTCATCCTTTTCGTGGGCATCCATGGGCATTGGATATTTTAAGTTGGCCGGATCATCAACAACAATAATTCCTTCTTCTTTTTCAAGCAGCGAACGAACCTCATTAAGATCAAAATCATTCTCAAATTCAATATTCACCGAT
>CAYHGN010000184.1:0-5219 GCA_964356005.1 uncultured Sphingobacterium sp. | reverse complement strand
GTGGTGAGAGAAATCTCAGCAGAGTCTGCCATCGGAGAAAATCTGATTCCGGTCGAAATAAACAACCTGACGGCCGGCATATATCTTGTTCTCCTTGAAAGTCCGAGAACAGGTATCAATAAATTCCCGCTAATTGTTCAGTAAATCATTTTAACCACTTTTTTTAAATCCCTTGCCTTATCAGGCAGGGGATTTTTTTTTATCGCAATAGTGATCTATTGAAACAATTTAGGTCTGAAGGAGTACACCATTTATTCATGGAAATTTTGTACCATATTGTCTGGAAATTTCTTTAGAAAGCTTGAAAATGATTAAAAAAGCGTTTTATTTTATTTTGACTATAGCCTTTTTCTCGTGTGCATCGCAGAAAAAGATCATTTATTTTCAAGCTCAGGAGGGTGCTGATTCCGTAATGACATTTAAGGATACCGGATATGTGGCTTTAATTCAACCGAACGACATTCTTAATATATATGTTGCCAGTATAAGTGCTGAAGCCAGTCAATACTTTAATTATTCAGACAACCCGAACGATGATAATTCGATGGCAAGTGGATATTTGGTCGATTCTTATGGGGATATTCAAATGCCTCTGGTAGGTGTTCTAAGACTAGCCGGTTTGACTTCAGCTGCTGCCAGAGATACAATCACCAAGCGTCTCGAAAAATATATTATTAATCCATCCGTTAAATTAAGCATCAGGAATTATCGTGTAACCGTTCTTGGTGAAGTAGCGCATCCGGGGGTGTTTTCTGTATCTAATGAGCGATTAACTCTACCTGAAGCCTTGGCTTTGGCCGGAGATCTGACTATTTATAGTAACAGAGAAAACATTAAAATTATTAGAGAGTTAAAAGGTCACAAAGAATTTTCGGTACTTGATCTGACTTCAAGAGATTTATTTAATTCCCCCTATTACTATCTGCACTGTAACGATATAATTTATGTTGAGCCAACAAAGAATAAACGCTTTCTGACACAAACTTACTACCGGGTTCTGCCCGTTATTTTTGGCGGATTTGCAGCAATGGTAGCTGTTTTTCAATTAACGAAATAGCTATTACGAATTGATTTAATTATGGAGCAGAACATCGTACAGCCTCAGGAGAATATGGAACCGGAAGAAACCGGGCTTGATCTGAAAGGTTTTTTCTTTAATTATGTTATCAGGTACTGGTACTTGTATATAATCAGTCTGGTACTCGCTATGCTTATTGCTTATTATTATACATGGTATGCAACACCGGTATATTCCGCATCCGGAACAGTAATGGTAAAGCAACCAAAAAGCAGTACTGATGCAGCCGATATCCTAAAGCAGTTGAATGATTTCACAACGGATCGTAATATTCAAAATGAAATTGAAGTTTTAAAATCAAGAACATTAATAGGCCGCACTGTACATAAGCTCGGCTTTGATGTGACTTATTTTCTAAAAGGAAGTATTAAAACGACTGAGTTATACAATACATGTCCCTTTGAGATTATTGATGACTCTTTGCGATATTTTTCTTTTTCGGTTCCGATAAAAATAAAGGTGCTTAATAGTTCTAAGTATGATATTGTTTTTTACAGTCCCGCAGAAGATCGGGAAGTAAAAATGACGCACAGATTCGGAGAGCAAGTGACAAATGCATTGGGTTCATTTCGTTTGGAGAAGAAGGATTTTTTTAACGATAAAGCATTTGATAATCCAAATTACGAGAAGCGTGCATACATAGTACGATATAATACCCTTGATGGTTTGATTAACCGCTACCAGAAAGCTATTGATATTTCAATCACAAATAAACAATCATCCATACTTCGTCTGGCACTCGAGGATCCTGTTCCGGAAAAGGCCATCGATTTTATTAACACACTGGTTGAAGTTTGGTTGAAAAGTAATATTGATGAAAAAAATGAACTGGCAAAGAATTCCCTGATGTTCATCGATGAACAACTTGCACTTATTTCTAAGGATTTAAATGCGGTGGAGGAGGAGTATGAGCTGTTCAGGTCAGAGAAAGGGATTACGAATGTCACGGCAGAGGCACAAACTTATCTGGAAAGTGCAAAAAATTATGATGCCAAGATTTCTGAACTGGATCTCAAACTTAGTTTTTTAAATTACCTCGAGAATTATGTGAAGGAAGGGAAAAATCTTAAAGGACTTTCTCCTTCAAGTTTAGGCATTGATGATGCTCTCTTACAAAAGCTGATCTCATTGTTAAATGATCTCGAAGCACAACGAAGTTTGTTGTCAAATAGTGCCACGCCTGACAATCCACGAATGGTTGAATTGACCTTGGCCATTCAAAATACAAAAAATGATTTACTGGAGAACGTTAAGAGTATCCGTGCAGGGCTTCAGGTTTCTCAAACTGAAGCAACAGCTCAGTTAAGTCGTGTCGAAGGGAAAATCAAATTGCTTCCGGGTTCACAACGAATTATGGTGAATATTGAACGTCAACGGGAAGTTAAGGCCGGCCTTTATACATATCTTATGCAGAAACGTGCTGAGACGTCAATTATTCTCGCATCTACAATCTCAGATAATAAACTTGTTGATCGTGCAAATGCTTCTTATCGTCCTGTTCGTCCGGTCAAAACAGAAATTTTTGCTATCGCATTGCTCGTTGGTCTTGTATTACCTGCAGGATTTGTATACTTCAGAGATATCATGAATGATAAAATTCGTGACAGAACAACTCTTGAAAAATCTACCCGTATTCCTCTGCTGGGTATTGTTGGTTATAGTAATGTTGAAACTGAGCTTGTCGTAAAGGAGAATCCCCGCGGTTATATTGCGGAAGCCTTTCGATCACTCAGAACAAATTTGCAATATTTTAATCCGCCAACCGATAAAACTTCTGTAATCCTTGTGACGTCTTCTATTAGTGCGGAAGGGAAGAGTTATTGCGCTTTGAATCTCGCAGGAATTATTGCCATGTCCGGGAAACGAACTGTATTGGTTGGTTTTGATTTACGTAAACCCAAAGCTCCTGAGCGTTTTAATTTGAAAAACGAAACCGGTGTGAGTAATTATTTAATCGGTGCTTCAGGTATTACTGAGATCATTCAGAAATCAGGTATTAAGGATCTCGATTTTGTTTTGTCCGGCCCCAAACCTCCAAACCCATCTGAACTTTTATTAAGTGACAGGATGGAGGATCTGATGGATCATTTAAAAGCTAATTATGATTATATCATCCTGGACTCACCACCAATGGCATTAATTACGGATGCCATGATGCTTACCAGGTATGCGAATGCAACAGTATATGTTGTACGACAGAATGTAACCCGCAAGCACCACCTTGACATCATAAATAAATTATACCGGGAGGGAAAGATTAAGAACCTCAGTATAGTCCTGAACGCGGTAAAAGCAGGTAGCCTCCCATATGGCTATGGTTATGGATACGGTTATGGATATGGCTACGGATATGGCTACGGAACGGGTTATGGCTATTATGAGGAGGATCAGGGAAAGAAAAGAAAAAGATTCTGGAAGAAGAAAGATAAGAGCAGGGAAGAAAACGGTTCCGGGAATAAAAACAAGACCTGACAGAATTCAGTCATAGATGAATTCTTTATGCACTTCTATGCCTGACTGATTTTAAAATGATTAATTTTCTTAAGAAAAAACTCGATCCTGAGAGCAAAAAGCTCTTTAAAAACAGTTCATGGGTTTTCTTTTCTAATTTTTTCAGTACCGGACTGGCATTTCTTCGTTCTATATTGATTGCAAGAGGTCTCGGTGTAAGCATTTATGGAACTTATGTCGTTGTCGTTGCTTTTGTGGGCTTGATTCAAGAGTTTTTAAATCTGAATTTGGGCATCGCATTAATCCGGTATGGTGCGGTGTATCATGCAGAAGGCCGAAAGGATAAGCTGATGGCACTTGTAAAGGTCAGTTTGTTTTTTAGTTTTGTGATGGCATTTGTCTCGATTCTCGTAATCGCTTTGCTTAGCCGTGTTTCTTACTCAACATTTATTTCAGAACCAGGACTTGAGTGGTTTATTATTGCCTATGCAGCCGCGGCAAGTATTACCTATGTAAATTCAGTGGGTAGGGGATTGCTTCGTCTCTATTATAAATTTCGCCTTAGTTCAATAATCCAGATGATTATGGATGTTATTGAAACGCTTGCTATTGCAATCGCTGTAATATTTTATCCAAAAGATCTCAATGTCTTTTTTGTAGCCGTCATCATCACACGTTTCCTAAATGGATTAATTTGTAATGCACTTGCCTTTTGGGAATTGAGAAAGGAAATCGGTTATCAACAGGATTCTCCGGTTGCTTTGATTAAAGGTGATCTGAGTGACCTGAGGCAATATATACTTGGAAACTCTTTAGGGAATTCATTAAAAACTATCATTTCACAAGGTGACGTAGTTTTGCTGCGTGCCTTGACTTCAGCGGAGCAGGTTGGTTTGTATAATGTTGCTAAAAAACTGGCTTATGCAGTGCTTACTCTATCTGATCCCTTGGTTCAATCTGTCTTTCCACAGTTTTCACGACTTCTTGCTGAAAAAAAGTTTCGCGAAACCAGAAAGATGATATTCCGTATCAGTATGCTGGTTGTTATTCCTGCTGCAATTTTTATGATCCTTGCTATCGCTTTCAGTCAGAGTATTATCACCTTGGTTTATGGAGTTGAATATCTAGCAGCTTCCGGTCCATTTCAATTCTTCATTGTTGGTGCAACTACCGCGTCAGTGACTTTTTGGATGTTACCACTAGTACTCAGCCTTGGTTTAATAAAAGAACGATTAGGAATATATGTTGTAACTATTCTGGCGGGGGTGACCTTGAGTATTCTCTTTGTACCTTCGCTTCAGGCAACGGGGATGTCCTTGGTTCTGCTTGTGATCAATTTGTTGAATCTTGTACTGTTTGGTTATCTTGCCAATAGAAAAATGAAATTAGCCATCAATTCTGAAGGTCTTTCTGCCTAATTTAAAAATAATTCAATATGATTGTTCAGTTTTCGCGTATGGGATTTCTTAACCATCCCGTCGCGCTTTTAAAATTTGCATTGGGAGATAAAACCGCATTACATAATGTGATGTTATTGCGTGCAGGGAGGATTTTACTAGGGAATAAGTTTGATGAATCTTTTGCAAAAAAAGTATTGCATGAGATTCATACGAATGATTTAATTCCGATGAATCAATTAGAGGAAATTTCTTTGCCCGGAAACAAACCAACCTATCTTTTCGGAAAGTTT
>CAYHGN010000183.1:0-5292 GCA_964356005.1 uncultured Sphingobacterium sp. | reverse complement strand
CATTACCCAAAGCTCTGTTGTTGAATGCATCGTTTCTAACCTGATCTGCAATGATCAATGGGTTATCAATATTGCTGATATACGGATCGTTCGGATTTAATGAACCATCAGCATTCCTTGCCGGAACAGCAGGTGATTTTACGATTGCGACAGCAACAATTCCATCACGGTCACCTGCACTTACCCTATCAGTTTTTGCCCGGTTCATACTCATGTTGATACCCGCTTTTAGTCTGTCATTGATTTTCTGGTCAAAATTAAATCTAAAATTTCCTCTGCTGAATCCGCTACCGATAACAACACCGGTTTGGTTCAGGTAACTTCCGGATAGGAAGTATTGCGTTTTTTGAGTTCCCCCGGATAATGAAATTTCATTATTCGAAATTGGGGCTCTCCTGAATATTTCATCCTGCCAATCAGTAGTGGTTAAGGCAGCCGGATTTGCAATTGGCGGCGTTCTTCCAACATTTACGTTAGCTTCATTGATTAATTCACCCCACTCAGGACCACCTAAAAGTGGAATTCTTTTGGCCACTTCCTGGAATCCGAAATAAGAATTATAGCTGATTTTTGTCTGATCTTGTTTACCTCTTTTGGTTGTAATAACGATTACACCATTTGAAGCTCTTGATCCATAAATTGCTGCAGCTGATGCATCTTTTAAGATGTCAACTGACTCAATATCATTCGGACTGATATTTGAAAGCGGGTTTTGCGGAACAGAACCCCCTGCTGCACCATTATAATTCCCTGTATTAACAGGCACACCATCTACAACGTACAATGGATCGTTTCCACCTGTAATAGAGCTAGCTCCCCTGATTCTGACAGTTGAACGGCCACCCGGAGTACCTGTATCCTGTGTAACATTTACACCTCCAACTCTACCTTGTAATAGTTGCTCCGGACTTGTGATTGGAAGATCTGCGAGTTTCTTATTTCCCACCGAAAGAGAACCGATTGCACTCGAAACATCCTTCTTGCTTTGTGTTCCGTAACCAATAACAACAACTTCACCCAAAGCCTGCTGATCTTCAAGCAATACTACATTGATTATGCTTCTACCGGAGGTAGAAATTGCCTGAGTTACAAAACCAATGTAGGTGAATTCCAAAATACCAGCATCAGGAATATTTACTGTGAAATTACCGTTGATATCGGTACTTGCCCCAATTGTTGTGCTTTTCAATTTCACACTTACTCCTGGAAGCGGCACTCCTTTGGAGTCAGTTACCTTACCTCTTATTTCCTGAGGCGGAGCAGCTTCTTCTACTTCTATTACATTTGCATCAAGCTTTATTTGCTTTTTTGAAACAATAATCGTTTCATCAACAATTGAATAGGTGAGTGGCTGATCAGCAAAACATTGCTTTAAAACATCTTCCAAAGAGGAATTGTTTACGCTGAAAGTTACTGGTTTTGCCGAGCGTAACATTTGTGTATTGTAAAGGAAGCTATATTTAACCTGCTTCTGAATTTCTCTCAAAGCCTTCTCCATTGGAGCATTTTTGACAGTAAGACTTATCTTCTGTGCATAGGTGTTAGCATTAACCTGCAACAGAGAGCTAAGACATAAAATAATTACGAGTTTCATAACCCTGATAAATTTTAATGAGATGCAAGGTTCCTTGCATTTAAACAACATGTAAAGTTTCATACATTTGTGAGTTTGGTTTTATTTAAATTATTGGTTTAACGATCGGTTATTTTTAGCACCAAATTCTGCCGGAGGCGTTCGCAGCGCTTCCGGTTTTTTTGCCGCCAAATAAAACTATTGGTCAAGGCATAACAGTTATCCTCCTTCCTTCAATTCTAAAGTGGATTGCACCTGTTAATTCCAGCATTTTTAATATTTCAGAAATGTTTTTATCGCGTGAGATTGTTCCCACGAAATCCTTATTGCTCAAATTGCCCTGATAGTCTACCTCTACATTGTACCATCTGGAGACCTTGCGCATGATGCTTTCTATATTTTCATTTGAGAAAATGAAGTACCCGTTTTTCCAGGCCACGGCCTCATCAATATCTGCAATCGCGACTTTGATCTTTCCGGTACCTTTGTTTAGTATTGCTGCCTGACCAGGTTCAAGAAATGCTGTTCCTGACTCTTTCAATATTTGTACTGAACCTTCAAGCAGTGTCGTATTGATGCTTTTCTCATCATCATAAGCCATTACATTGAACTGGGTGCCCAGGACTCTGATATCCATAGAGTTGTTCGTACGTACAATAAAGGGCATTTTCTTGTTCTCTTTGATGTCAAAAAAGGCTTCACCTTTTAATTCAATAACCCTTTCTTTTCCGATAAAAGCGGTAGGGAAACGAATGCTTGAGCCGGAGTTAAGCCATACTTTGCTTCCATCTGGTAGTGAAAGCTGATACTGACCGCCCATTGGAGTACTCAAAGTGTTATATTTTAAAGTTTCAATGATTTTATCGCCTGCTGAATATTCCAGCTGCCCGGATCCGGTTTTCCGGATATCTGTATTGTCTTCACTTGCCAGAACACCATTTTGGGCATCATCCAAATTGATTTGTGAACCATCGTCAAGTGTAAGGATAGCCCGGTTTTCACCCGGTAGGACATCATTCTTAAAGCGTGGGGATTCTGTTTGTACAATTACGGGGGTCTTATTTTTAAGGCTGTTGAAATATAGTCCTGATGACAGAATTAGAAGGATTACCGCTGCTGCAGCATACCAGGTTCTGGCCTTAAGTATTTGTCTGCGTTTCTGTCTCGCAATACTAGCTAAAAGTTCAGCATGGATAGTTTCCTTAACAACTTCCTGCTCACCCATTTGGTCCTTAATCCAATGATGTCTATCCAGATCAATACTATCCTGATAGTTTTCTATTGCTTCCCTTTCCTCGCTGGTACAATTGCCAGTGAGGTATTTTTCGTAAAGCGTAATATATTCTTCTCTGGTCATTCTGAGGCTTTGATATATAGTGTCATTTTAGATGTTCAACACACATAGATGAAGAAAATAATTAAATATGTTTTAACTGGATGATTGCAGGGTTGATGAGTATGCCCTATTATCTATTTTGTAATTTTATAGGAAATTGCATTCTAGATTGCCTAATTCACTGCTCAGTCTCAATAATTAAGAAATTCTGATATTTTTATTTCTATTTATTAATAGTAAATTTATGGTATCATAATATTTTGAAAGTAAATTTGGCAACACTTTATAGGATATAATCTTCACTCATCAAATGCCGGCAAACCTTCCCTCTGACGTTGACCTATTAAATCAAATCAAGACTGGCGATCTGGATTCATTTAATATTTTATTTGAAAGGTATTGGGCAAAGTTATATGCTACGGTTTTTTCTATTTGCCCTGATCAGGAGGTGTGTTCTGAAATTGTTCATGATATTTTTCTGAATCTGTGGTTAAAGCGGGAAAAGCTTCAGATTGAATTTTTTAAAGGATACATAGCTGCTTCTGCCCGTTATCAGGTTTACCGCCGTGTAAAACAAATCAAGAAGAAATCAATGGAATATAGGGAAGAGCTAGACTATGGTAATCGGGTGGCTGTTAATGATGGTGAAAACAATATTCGATATCGTGAGCTGGAAAAGAAAGTAGAAGAGGAGCTGGAAGTGTTGCCAAGTCGTTGCAGGGAAATATTCACCCTGAGTCGTATGCAACAATTAAGCAATGATGAAATTGCCACACGACTGGATATTTCCAAACGAACGGTAGAAAATCAGCTTACCCATGCCTTAAGACACCTAAGGTTATCGCTGAAGCATTTTATAATCTTCCTGGTGATTTTCGGGATGTAGGGTCTCAACACCATTATTGTTCCCTTGCATAAACCACGTCATATTGGAAACTGATTTTTTTGCAGAGGCTTTGTTATTAAGAAATCTCCAAAGCCAGTTTCATCATTTCCATACTCGCATGTTCACGCTCTTTTGCGGAAGCAAACTCTTCAGTAATGAGGTTATCGCTTATAGTCAGTATTGAAAGCGCCTGCACTTTATTTTTGAATGCTAAAGTATACAATATGCTTGATTCCATCTCTACGCCCAAAATACCCCGCTTTATCCAGGTATCCCAGCGATTAGCATCTTCACTGTAAAATGCGTCTGTGCTGAAAACAGTACCCTCAATGGCTGATATCCCATGCTTGAAAGCGGTTTCTCTTGCCTGCTTCAGTAAGTTTTCATCGGCTTTTGGTGCAAAATCCATCAGGTGATAATGCATCATTTGGGTATAAGAATCTGTATAGGCTGCATCTGCGAGGATTAACTGGCCAACTTTAAGTGAAGCTTGTAGTGCTCCGCATGTTCCGATCCTGATAATTTTTTTTACTCCATAATTATGGATCAATTCATGAACATAAATTGCAGTAGAAGGTATGCCCATACCGGTTCCTTGCACCGACACACGTTTTCCATTATACATTCCTGTATACCCCAGCATACCTCGCACTTCATTGTAGCAGAATACATCCGAAAGCATTTTTTCGGCAACATATTTTGCACGAAGCGGATCTCCTGAAATTAATACTGTTTCAGCAATTTCATTAGGTTTAGCACCAATATGAGGGCTCATAGTACTTGATTTTATCTGCAAGATAAACTACATTAGTTCAAATAACAAACACATATGCCCGACACCAAACTTTCTGAAACAGATTTGATCCTGAATAGCGATGGCAGTGCCTACCATTTACATATTCGTGATGAACATATTGCTGATCATGTAATTGTTGTTGGCGACCAGAACCGTGTTGAGCAGATCAGTAAGCACTTCGACAAACTTGAGTTCAAGATTCAAAATCGCGAATTCCTTACCCATACCGGACGGGTAGGGAAAGACCGCATAACTGTTTTATCTACAGGGATTGGTACAGATAATATTGATATCGTAGTTAATGAGTTGGATGCTGCGATCAATATTGATCCGAAAACCCGGCAGGTGAGGCCGGCAAAAAGGAAGTTAAATATCATACGTATCGGAACTTCAGGTGCTTTACAATCAGATATCCCTGTTGGTTCATATGTGATCTCTGAATTCGGACTTGGGTTTGATGGGCTGATCCATTATTATAATTACGAATTTGATGAGCTTGAACTTCTTCTGATTAAAAAAATCGGACAGCATCTGAAATTGAGTAAAGAACTTTCAACACCTTATATCTGTAAAGGATCTGAGAGACTTATCAATATTCTTAGTAAAGGGATGATATCCGGAATAACAGCAACAGCATCCGGATTTTATGGACCTCAGGGGCGAAAATTAAGGTTGCAACCTAAAGATCCGGGTATAGAGGA
>CAYHGN010000182.1:0-5301 GCA_964356005.1 uncultured Sphingobacterium sp. | reverse complement strand
AGCAGAATTGGTTGGAAGACAGTCAGAAAATGAATTCCTATATCCAGGCAATGGAGAATTTCTCTTTAACCGTTGGAAGCATGTCCAATCGCTTTGAACATGCTGAAGGATGGAGGAGACACCTGCACTTTGGCTTCTCTGAACATGGTTTTGATCCTTTGAAAGAACTGGGAGCATGCTATTTAATAAATGAAGATTACAAATTCGAATAATCAGTAAAAACATTAAACAACAAAATACTATAACAATTTTAAAAGAATATTATGCGTAAGAAAAGTTCTATTGCTCCGGGTTGGTGGGATTATACCACTTTGGATTTAGGTCAGAAAGTAACAGATAAAATTGCAGCCTTGACACCTGAAGAAATGATTGCAATGTCAAGACCGGGTTTCAAAGTAGTCTTTTATGATACAGTTGAAGAGTTTTATCTGGCTGAAGCCCTTGAGTTTATCAGTTCATGGAAATCAGCAACAGCTTCTAATCCGGTGGGAATTTGCGGTCCTATTGGTCCGACAGAGCAGTTACCTCTGGTTGCCATGCTGGTCAATGAAATGGGCTTGTCGCTTAAACATGCACATTTCTGGTGCATGGATGAGTGGGTAATTGATGGGAAGGAAGTATCAGAAAGTCATCCATTATCATTTAAGAGAGCATTCAAATCATTATGTCTGAACAGAATTCGTAAGGATTTAGTGATGCCTGATGAGAATGTACATTTCGCCCAGGCAGATACTGCCGAGTATATCAATAGCTGGACAAAAGCTAAATGTGCTATTATGCAGGGTGGACAGGGTGATGTTAAACATTGGGCATTTAACGAACCTCCTATGCGTGAGGGGAAATACATTGATAATCCACCAACAGTTGAGGAATACAAACAACTTACAACCCGTGTTCTTGATTTGCATCCAATAACTATTGCACAAAACTCAAGATTACATTGCGGAGGAAATGCTCCAACAATCCCAACCCAGGCGGTATCAGTAGGCCCTAAGGAAACCTGGCAGGCAGACAAAGTTTCAATCTGGCATGCCGGAGCACATGACAATCCTTTTGGACAAAGGTTAACGACTTATATGATTTCAAACAATATTCCTGATGTATCTGTTCCTATGTCTGTCCTTGCAGATCATCCAAATGTTCAGTTCAGCTTTCTGAGATCAGGATTGGGTACCTGTTCAGTTGAAATGCACTAAAAAAAATGCAGTAATCTAGCTTAAGAAATAACGTTTAACAAACACAAGATGAATCAACTCAAAGAACTAAGAAAATTATTGGTGCGACCTATTTTTCTTAATGGCAGTAATGTTTTAAAACTGGTTGCGCCGGCGCTCTTAATCCCTTTGATAATTTTTATGGCGAGCTGGACACAAAGTCCAAAGTTTGAACTCAGAGCAGGTGATAAAATTGCAATTATTGGTAATGGACTTGCCGATCGTATGCAGCATGATGGATGGCTGGAAACCTATGTGCAATCTGTATATCCGAATGGAAAATTAGTTTTCAGGGATCTGGGATATACAGGCGACCAGGTTCACTATCGCCCCAGGGCACATGAAGGTTTTGGAGATAGCGACACACATTTAACAAGTGTTGGGGCTAACGTTATTTTCGCTTTTTTCGGATATAATGAGTCTTTTGAAGACAAACCAGCAGAATTCAAAAAGCAATTAGTCGCTTTTATTGACTATACCAGGAAGCAGAAGTATGATAAAAAAGCTGCTCCGCGTTTGGTTTTGTTTTCGCCGATAGCGCATGAAAATCTGAACTCCAAAAATTTCCCGGATGGTAAAGAGAACAATCGGCGTTTAGCGGCCTATACAATCGCAATGTCACAGGTTGCGAAAGAAAAGGGTGTTCCATTCCTGGATTTGTTTAATGCTACACAGAAAATGTATGACAGCACAACTGAGCCTTTAACAATCAATGGTATTCACCTGAATAATGAAGGAAATAGAAGACTGGGGCTTTTTATTACTGAAAACTTGTTCGGTAAAAAAGTTATTATGGCAAAAGTTGGCCTGGATTCCTTAAGAAGTTCTGTTGCAGATAAAAACTGGCATTGGTTTAGCCGTTATCGTGCAACCAGTGGCAATGATGTTTGGGGAACACGTACTATCCAGGATGGTAACCATGTTACCTTACAAAACGAGTTAAGAATGTTAGAGGCAATGACCGCGAATCGCGATGTACGTATTTGGGCAAGAGCCCAAGGTAAGGACATCAAAGTTGATGATAGTAAAGTCCCTGAGCCATATCCAGTAGGTACACATATTACCCGGGATGTGAAGTATTTGGGTGCAGAAGAGGCGATCTCGAGAATGACAATACCACAGGGAATGAAGGTTACCGTTTTTGCTTCGGAAGAAAAATTCCCTGAGATCGCTAATCCTGTGGCGATGCAGATTGACACAAAAGGGCAGATCTGGGTCGCATCATGGGCTGATTATCCTAAATGGGAACCAATGAAACCAATGAGAGATCGTATAGTAACTTTGAAGGACGAGAACGGAGATGGAGTTGCAGATAAAGCTACAACCTTTGCATACGTTTCAAATCCAACAGGTTTTGAATTATGGAATGGTGGTGCGATCGTGGTTTCTGCTCCTGATATTTTATTCCTAAAGGATACTGACGGAGATGGTGTAGCTGATGTACGGTACCGTATGTTAGGTGGTTTAGGCTCTGATGATACCCATCATACTGCAAATAATCTGATTTACGGTCCTGATGGTAATATTTACTACCAGAGAGGTATTTTCATTCTTGAAAATATTGAAACCCCATGGCGTAAAAGTGCAGAGTCAGGTGAGTCGGGTCTATATCGATTTAACCCACGCACTTTTGATTTCTCACTTGTTGTGGATAACAGCCCTAATCCACATGGAATCAGTTTTGATAAATGGGGTAACCAATTTATCACTGACGGAACCACAGGCAAGGCTTTTCAGGTATATTTCAAACGTACGGTGACTTCTACCACTGACAAAGGCGATTTTGAAAAGCGTCCCTTATTTAAACAAACCATCAGACCATATACTTCAAGTCAGATATTATCCAGTGGAAACTTTCCTGAAGAATACCAAAATAATTTATTGGTTTACAATGTAATTGGATTTCAGGGGATTAAGAGGTATAAATTGAATTACCTGGATGAAGGAGTTATAGAGGGTGAAGAAGCAGGTGATTTAATTTTCACCGGCAGCAGCCCGGTATTTGCTCCAAGTTCAGAAGCTACTCCAAGAGTTGTTGATAAGAATTATACTGGAGATCCTAATTTCCGTCCAAGTGATGGTGTCGTGGGATTTGATGGAGCTCTTTACTTTGGAGATTGGCACCAGGCAGTTATTACACATTCGCCATATAATCTGCGAGATTTAAGCCGTGACCATGAGCATGGACGTATCTATCGTATGGTAGCAGTTGATCGACCATTGCAAAAACCGGTATCAATTTACGGCGAGCCCATTGAAAGTCTTTTGGAGCTGTTCAGACATCCTGTTGATGGAATACGACATGCAGTACGCGTGGAGTTGAGTGCCAGAAATACAGATGAGGTGATTCAGAAAGCACAGGAATGGGTAGCAAAACTGGACCCTAAGAAAAAGGAAGATGCATTGCCGATGCTTGAAATTCTATGGTTGCATCAACAGCACAATGTAATAAACAGACCATTGCTTGTTAAAGTACTTAGTTCACCTGAGTATCAGGCAAGACTGGCAGCTCAAAGGGTAAACTTCTTCTGGAGTGGCAAGGACACATTCAAACCTGCTAAATCTGAAGCTAGTGTTACCGGGATGCAAAATAGAACTGGTTACGAGAAATTTTGGAAAGTTCCGGGATCTATGGATCCAAGTATAAACCATCAGGATCATAAAACAACAACTCCAAAGCCTGCAGCATCTGCAAGTTCAGCAGCTGTAAATGCTAAGGGCCCGGAATTGCAAAATGAAAAAATTGCAGTCCTGACCATAGAGGCTACCGATGAATTACGCTTCAAATTTAAGGGACAGCTTTTGGCGCAGTTTAGTGTTAAAGCAGCACAACCTGTGGAATTAACAGTGGATAACCAGGGATTAATGCCTCATAATCTTCTGATTACTAAACCAGGAACAGCTGATGATGTTGCGCTAAAGGCTATAGAGTTAGGAGACAAAGGTATGGCAAAGAATTATGTCCCTGATGGTGAAATGGTACTTCATGCAACTAAGCTTTTAATGGGTGGCGGCAAGGAAACCATCAAATTTACGGCTCCATCTGTAGCTGGGGATTATCCATTCGTTTGTACATTTCCGGGTCACTCCTTTACAATGCGTGGCATTATGAAGGTGGTAAAATAATTGTCAATAAAGGTATCCGGCATTAAACCATTAAAAAAATACAGATCTCGGGCTGCAATGAATTCGAATTCAAAAATGGGCAAAAGTAAACAACATAATCCTCTTAAGAAGTTTCTGGGAATAGGGGCAGGTATAGGAATTCATGCTTCAGCCTTTGCAGAGGCCATTCGCCGGGAGGAGATTAAAATTGGACTTATCGGTCTCTCAGTCCATAGTGCTGCCTATACAGAAATCATTAATTCCGGGGCCTCGAGTCCTGAGTTTACTGGCTGCAGAGTTGTAGCGATTTTTCATCCTAAGGCTAATCCGGATGTGGAGTTTTCTGAAAAACAGCTGCAGAGCTTCACTGACATGATTAAAGGACAAGGTGTGGAGTTTGTAAATTCCATGAAGAAATTGCTTAGAAAGGTTGATGCGGTTATGTTATTGACGAATGACGGGCGACCTCATTTGAAAGAGATCATTCCGGTATTGAAAGCGGGGAAACCGGTTTATGTAGATAAACCGCTTGCTGCAAGCCTTACGGATGTGTTGGCTATATTCAAAGTGTCTAAAAAATATAATGTGCCGATGTTTTCCTGTTCACCACTCCGCTACGTCAAAGAAGCACAGGAAATCCGAGAGCGAAAAGTGGTAGGGAAGGTTTTGGGTGCAAGTACCTATGGTCCGGCTCCCTTACAGAAATCGCATGCCGATCTGTTTTGGGATGGTATTCATGCCGTTGAATCTCTGTACACTGTGTTAGGGGGAACAGGATGTAAAACTGTTAGTCGTACAACTACAGTTGATGCCGATGTGGTTGTAGGAAACTGGGAAAATGGCCGCATTGGTGTTTTTCGTGGGATTCGTAAAGGAAAAAGTGGCTTTGGAGGCACAGCTTTTGGAGATAAAGGAATAGCTTCAATCGGAGTATTTAATGGCTACCGCCCATTGGTGGTAGCCATTGTAGCATTTTTTCGCT
>CAYHGN010000181.1:0-5369 GCA_964356005.1 uncultured Sphingobacterium sp. | reverse complement strand
ATTAGAGCCATTTCTGCGATTGTTTTAAGGTGTATGTTCATCTTTTGATTTGATAGTACAGCAATGATTGGTTGGTCATCTACCGTAACTTTATTAAAAACAAAATGATTAATGATATCAGCTGCTTGTGGTAATAATGGAATTGTTGATTTAATTTTAGTTTTGGTTCTCTCTAAGAATATCCAAAGTTTACCATCCACTCCAGTTGAGATATGATTATTGCTTAACTTCTTAATATCAGAATACGCTAGTCCTGTATAGCATTGGAGAATAAAGACATTTCTTACCATATTAGTCGTCGGATTTGCTATCTCAAGCTCTATAATTTTCGTTAGGTCATTCCAGTCTAATATCTTACGTGAATATGGATGGAATTTTAAACGCATATTTTCAAGGGGCTTATTTGTTATTATGCCTAGTTTATAAGCATAAAATGCAATCTTCTTTAATCTTTGAATATGTTTTATTGCACCATTATTATTGCAAATATCTCTTGAGACTAAATAGTTATAATAGCCATTAGCAAAACTGTAGGTCAGTTCTTCAATATGTAAATCTTTTTTTGAATAACACTTTTGGATGAAGTACTCTATAAATTTCAGTGTTGTCTTGTAATTTTTATATGAACCAAAGCTGTATCTTACTCCAATGAGAGATTCAAATTCTTTATTATGTTGTCGTATAAGAGATAAAATAGTATGAGATTCTTCTTTATCTCCGGACAGTTCCCTTCTTAAGTTATCAATTGTTATCCTTTTCTTTTTAATTATTAGTTCAGTGTATGCATTGTAAATAGTTGTGGTTACAACCTCTAAATGTTTGTTCAGTGAATTAAGATTACCATTCAATGGAAACGCTCTTCCTTTAATCTTATCCCAATGAGCTTCAGAAACCTTTCTTTTTGTACTAAGAAAAGTTCTTTGTCCATCGATTGTCACCCTTGTATAAATTGGAACAAGGCCTTTAGCATCAACTTTTTCTCGTTTGATATTAAAGGATACATGAAATGACTCTGTACTCATAGCATTATGATTAAAAGGCATGAATAGGAGAGTATTATACTGAAATAGGTATCCTGATAGGTGTCCTCAAGGAAGGTGCAAAGCTGAAAGTGCTCTAGGAGAATCTCTTCTCTTCTATAAGGAATACCATGTAGAGCATTCAGAAGAAAGGTTTTGAGTAGAAACAAGAAAAGCCAATCATTACTGATTGGCTTCTTTGTCGGGGTGGCAGGATTCGAACCTACGACCTCCTGGTCCCAAACCAGGCGCGATACCGGGCTACGCTACACCCCGAACATTTAACAAGATTGCCTAAGCGTTTCGCCTGTTAAGGGATTGCAAAGATAGACTTTTCGGCATTTGTGACAAATATTTCTCAAAATAATTTGAACATATTTTCAAGTAGTTCTATAATAGACTGAGATATAGGCTAAAGGAATTAAATGATTATGCCCAGGCTCATATAATTTAATAAAAAAAGCCCCGGAATTCCCAGGGCTTTTTCATTTTTTAGTAATATCTATTCATATCTCACATCTCATATCTCACATCTCACATCTCCTTCAATTGACGTGTCCAAGATTAATGCCATTATAAACGATATTAAATTCTGTTCTTCTGTTTAATTGTTGTGTTGCCAATGAGCAGGAAGGATCATTATTGCATGGATTTCCCATATCTGGTCTGCCATGTTTTTCAATTAGTAATCGATCAGCAGATATTCCCTGAGAAGCCAAATAGTTTATTGCTGATTGAGCTCTATTTATCGCAAGTTTTTCATTGTATTTAGTCATTCTGCTATCAGAATAGGCGGTAGTGGCTACGCTAATTGCAGGATTTTCTTTCATCAGGATTACTAAGTTATTTAAAACCGGAATTGCATCAGGTCTAATACTAGCATCATCCAGATCGAAATAAATATCAGCTATCGCGAAATCTTTCTTCAACAAACTTAGATTGTCAAACACAAATTGCTCAGATACCATATACATTGCTTTTCTGTTCAGAATACCAGAAGATTCATTTCTCTTAACACTAGAACCGGTATTCCCGGGATCAAGTAAGCCGATATTCAAACCTGAATCAGAGGTAAGAACTGCCATGTAGTTTGAAGATCCTGAAATTTGAGCTTCAGCAGAATTATTGATTATTAATATACTTGAGAGAGTTAATACTGCGATAATTACTGTAGTTTTCATATCACTTGTATTTGTTTATAGTACTACTACGGATTACTTGTACAATAGGTTACACTATTTTATGTTTTTTTTTAAAAGAAAAAGTATTTAAACAAATTGCTTTTAATTGTTTTAAGAGCAAACGAACAAAATAATTAAATTTAATATGCTGATAATGAATGATTTATATCGAATTATATAATATTTTAATGCTAATAACCTATATGAAAAATGTTGATCAAAGACCAGAAAATATACAATAAAGAATTTGAAATTTTGTGTCAGTTATAATCAGTTTGGGATTACCCTAACAACCAAACCACCATTGACCTTCATGAAATTCAGCAGTTTGAATTCCCTTATAAGTGTAGCCACTCTGAATTATATGTCGTTTTATGAATTTAAAAGTGGTATCGTATTCATAGATGTAATTTTCCGTAAATCCTTGAGGCAAGCCCCCAACAACAAAGAATTTCCCTTTACTAAATGAAATACCCCCTGCACCGTGGACCAATTCGGGCACCTTATACCTATTCAGTTCTTTTAGATTTGCGGAATCATAGACAAAAACCCAGGAATCTTCCTGACCTGCCAATTCGTTAAATTTACCGAGGTTAACTGCAACATAAACTTTCCCTCCCTCGAAGCACAGATCTCCATGATGATTTAAAACCTTAATTCGATCAAGTACTTTGCCTTTAAAATTTGTTCTGACCAACTCATTTGTAAAGCTCCAGTAGATGTTGTTTTTTTTATCTTTGCTGATACCCTGTAAATGCATAGAGTAAAGGCCTTCACATTGAATAGTCTCAGTGAGTTTGTAATCATAAATTATACTGTCCTTAGCGGCTACTGACATAGTTAATGAGCCAATAACATTGACTGAAAACATATTCAATACTGAGTTAAGCATTATAAATACAAGTGTCAGGTGTTTCATTTTGAAAATATATGAGTTTATAAATTTATTTATTGTTGTTCTGTTGATTTCGCCAGCAATGTAGCAAATGAGGCATAAACTAATCATTAACAAATCGTTAACAGGCATATTTGGTATTTAAAGCGTATATTTAAATTAATCAGGATTCTCTGAAATAATCTTTTAACTCCTGTTAACACACAATAATTTAATCCTTTACCTATGAAGAAGACCTCTATTTTATTCGCTAGTATTGTTTCTCTGTTTATTTACAGTTGTAATCAGGGTGCTAAAAAGGATCAGGCAGTATCTGCAGATACTGTAGCATTAGTTAATAACTGTTATATCGCTGTATTTGAAAAAGATACGGCCCTCCTCAAGACTCAAACCGATACGAGCGGCAAGATTACCGGCGACCTGACAATAAACTATGGTGAAGTTCAAGCTAATTCGCTTGAGAAGGTCACCAATGTAGGCACGATAGCAGGTGAATTCAGCGGGGACACTCTATTTGTAGATTATACACATACCAGTGGTTCAATCAATAAAAAAGGATTTAAAAATCCACTGGCATTTTTGAAAGTAGGAGAAAATATGGTCCTTGGTGTGGGTCAAATTGAGACACATTTAGGGCGGTCATATTTTGTAAAGAATAAACCGATTGACTTTGTAATTGCAAGGTTTAGGTTTGTGCCGATGGATTGTGAAAAAAAATGAACCGTTTTTTACGATTTTCTTGAGTTAATCCACAATGATACAGAGTATTACTTAGCTTAATCCGGAAATGAAAATGAAATTCATTTTGATTTTTGAATCAGCTTAGCAGATTAAATTATCAATTTTTAGTAAAAATTAAATTGACATTCAACAGATTAAAGCTAATTAAATAGCACTTAGTTTTGTCGCACAAATCAAATTATTAACTACAGATAAATTATATGAAAAAGTTAAGTCTGCTTGCCATTATGGCATTATTCGCATTTACAGCATGCAACAGTAACACAGAGAAATCTGAGAGTACAAGTACAGATACCATGAACCAGGAAACTGTGGTGGCACCTGTTGAAAAAGAAGTTTTAATCACAATTAATGCAGGAGATGATATGAAATATGATCTCGCAGAAATTAAGGTTAAGGAAGGTCAAACTGTTAAATTAACTTTAGTGCACACTGGTAAGTTAGCAAAGGCAGCTATGGGTCATAATTGGGCATTATTAGCTCAGGGAACTATTGTTTCTGACTTTGCAGCTAAAGCAATGCAGGCAAAAGATACAGATTATATTCCTGCTGGCGCTACAGAGGTGATTGTGCATACCAAACTGATTGGTGGCGGTGAGTCTGATACTATCGAGTTTGTAGCTCCTGCAATAGGTGTTTATGAATTTATTTGTACTTTCCCGGGACACTCAGCACTGATGAAAGGTACATTCTATGTTGAGTAATCTTTTTTAATTCAATGAATTTTAAAAAGCCCGGAATTTAGATTTCGGGTTTTTCTATTTATAAGATATTCGTAATCGCAGAGTTTTGATTTTATTAATTTAGGTATAAACAAGTTTTTGGTCTCTACTATTATATTGTGTTTGGAGAGGGATTAATTTCATTGATCCACAATGGGGGAACTAGCAAAGAAACGCTGCCGCTACGTTGCACTTCGCTATCGGCATTTTTCCCTCCAGCATTTACGAGCTATGGCTCGCAACACTAGAAATAAGAAATGCCGCCCGCCTATGGCGGACAGCATTTCTTTGCGGAGAGAGAGGAAACAATTTATTTTAAATCATAACCTCACAATCAGCATTTTATATTTTTTAAGCCTTTAGAGGGCACCGAATAGGGCACCTGCAAATTCGACCAAATAACGCTATTGCTTATATTCAAATATAAGATGAATTAATTTAATCCTGGTTAATTTATACGTTTTAAAAACATATTTCCCGAATCTCCGCCATTCCGGGATCTCTAATACTGAAAAAGAAGGGACACAGAAAAATCTTAAATATTTGATATGAAACCGACCCGGTTCAAACCCGGTGACCGATTTATTGCTTTTAACCGCCCATGTTTCTAATTCTTTGAGGATTAACCTATTGAACATGTCACAGAATTGGGGTAAATTCTCTTATATTTTGTAATAGAATCGGGGTAAATCTTTTTATTTGTGTAATAGAATTGGGGTTAATTCTTAGCAAATGACAAACGAATATCGTTACAAATTAGAGCAAAAACCGAACTTCGGTAAGTTCCCTGCCTATTTGCTGAACGCCCCGC
>CAYHGN010000180.1:0-5381 GCA_964356005.1 uncultured Sphingobacterium sp. | reverse complement strand
TCCTTTACCGACGAAGATTTTCTCAAAAGTTTTCATGACGTTTTTTATTAAAAATATGATTGTCCGTAATGATTAACCAAAGCGTAAATAGGTTACGTTCGACCGAAGTAGCTTCGTATCAAAATAAAGAATATGAAGCTTATAGATTTTTCCAAACAGTTCCCGGACGAGCAATCTTGCATAGATTATTTTCGGGAACAACGTCAGAAAGAGGGCATTACTTGTAGGAATTGTAAAGGGACTACCCATTACTGGATGAAAACGATTGAACAATTTCAGTGCAAAACATGCAGAACACGTACCACCCTCCGAAGTGGAACGGTAATGGAATCTTCGAACCTTTCCTTCAGCGATTGGTTCACTGCAATGCACTTGATGACTGCTACCAAGAAAGGCATTTCTGCAAAGGAAATGCAACGACAGCTTGGGTTTAAGAGATACGAACCCATATGGTTTATGATGCAAAAGATCAGAGTGGCCATGGGTGCCCGGGATGAACGCTATGAACTTTCCGGATTTACAGAAATGGATGAGGGATACTTTACAACGGTTGAATCGGCTACCGTGGGCGAAAAAAACAAGAAATTGAAACGGGGACGGGGTAGCGAAAAACAAACTCCTGTGTTGGTCATGGCGCAGACCGAATATATCGAGAACCCGAAGAATCATAAGCAACATTCTCGGTGTAAGTTTTTCAAAATGAGAGTAATGCCGAATCTTGAATCGAACACCATCAACATGCTGGTCAAGGAAAGTTTGAGCCCGGAGACCGAAGTTAAGACTGATAGCTTTTCGAGTTATAAAAAGCTTAATGAGGTTATTAATCAACACGTTTCCAAAGTGATACCTCCCGAACAGGCAGGAATAGAACTGCCTTGGGTTCACATTGCCATCAGCAATGCTAAGAGAAACCTTTTGAATAATTTTCACCATGTTGATGACACCTATTTGCAAAACTACCTGGATGAATTTACCTACCGGCTCAATAGACGATACTTTGGGGAAAAATTATTTGGAAGACTGTTAATCGCATGTATTTCATTCTGTTGGATAGTTTAGGTTAATCATTACGGACAATCATATAAATAAATGTATTTATTTGATTTATTTTTGCAGAACATGATTAAATTAGATCAAAAACCTGAAAATATTGATAAAGAAATTACCAAAGCAACCTTAGCTGGAGATGTATAAAACGATTCTGGCAAGCTTCATAAACATGGAGCATGAGCAGTACCAATTAGCCCCAAAAAATAAATCGGGAGAAATTGGGAAAGGACTTGGGTTCCTTTTACTCACCAGTTGGGCGTCTGGCTGTTCCTGTCAGAACGATCGTGGGGTTATTGTTTTTAATGCAAATCTATAATCTGGGTGATGAGACCGTCATGGAGAGGTGGTTAGAAAATCTCTACTGGCAGCACTTCTGTGGGGAGATTTACTTCCAGTACCGATACCCTTTTGACCCGAGTGATTTTGTTCACTTCCGGAAGAGAATGGGAGAAGAAGGAATGAAGCGTATTTTCGAGTAGAGTATCCATCTGATTTCGAAGGAAGAATTGAAGGAGGAAGTGAAAGAAGTCCTCATTGATACTGCGGTCCAGGAGAAATATATCACTTTCCCTCCGGATCGGAAATTGTATGAGAAAGAGATTTTCAGTTGTCTACGTATTACTGAAAAGGAGGAAATAACTTTAAAGCGGACCTGCCTTCGTGAGATCCAGAAGCTGCGCAATGATTTGCGGTTTAGCAACCATCCCAAGATCCATAGAAGAAGCTGAAGTTGAAGAAACGTTTTCACCTTATTGCAGTTAAGATCTATAATGATTGCATGGATAAAGTGGAAGTCTGCACAGAGGCTAATGATTAGCAATTTGATGTGATATACCGGATCTTGACCCAGCAGAGCAAAGATAGTAATAGGGTTTACAGCTTAGATGAACCTGAGATCCATTGTATTGCCAAGGCAAAGAGCACAAAAGATATGTGTTTGGCAATAAGAGTGGTTTTGCCTACAGCCGTCGGGGAGGTATTATTGTTGGCGTCATCGCTTTTGAAGACAACCCTTTTGATGGGCACACATTGGAGCCACAGCTGGCACAGGTGGAGGAACTTGCCGGGTTTATGCCGAGATATGCCATAGTTGACCGGGGATACCGAGGACAGAATCAAATTGGAGAGATTAACGTGGTTATACCGAAGAACTTGAAAAGGGAGAACCATTACCAGAAAAAGAAACGAGAAGAAAGATGCCGTTCACGTTCCGGAATTGAAGCGATGATTTCACATCTTAAACTGGACCACCGGATGCTCTGGAATTACCTGAAAGGTGCGCTGGGAGATAAAACCAACACCTTTTTAGATGCTGCAGCATGAAATATGAAGAAATAGATGGCCCGGCAACGAGATATTATTTTTGTCTTCATTAGATTTTTGATTTTGCGGACTGAAATATTGGTCCTGGGTTATGCAGAAATCTCCAGAGTCACCCAAAACGGGTTTTTATAAGGATTAACTAATTCATCGTCATCACCGCCAAGTAGCAGCTCAATCTGTATTACACGGCTTGTGAGATCTTTCTGATGATCATCTTTGCTCTGTCCCTTGAACGCTAATGAGAAACTCAAAGAAGTCAGGGATCAAAAATATTTTCAATTAAAAAAGAAAAAAAAAACGTAACGATAGTTTCATGAAATATTATTGTACCCATTTTGATATAAATTATATTGGCCAATCATTATCCTTATATGATTCACTCGTAAAGCATGCCGGGCATTTTACCTTATTTATGTTTTGCATGGACGATACAAGTTTTCTGCAACTCGAGAAATCAAATCTTAGCAATGTAATTATTATCCCCTATTGGAAACTCGAAATGGATATTCAACAGCTTGAAATGGCAAAAAGAAATAGGAATAGAGTTGAATATTTTTACACGTGTAGCCCTGCCATTTGCTTTTATGTTTTAAAAAATTTTAGAAAGGTTGATTTAATTACCTATCTGGATGCTGATCTTTTCTTTTTTAGTTCTCCAGAACCATTATTTTCTGAGCTGGCAGACGCATCAGTCGGAATTATTGAACATCGTTTTCATTGGAGTTCAAAAAGGAGCAGGGTTTACGGTAATTTTAATGTTGGTTGGATTAATTTTAGAAAAGACAAGTGTGGTTTGGAATGCTTGACTGGTTGGCTGAACAATTGCATTGAATGGTGCTATCAGCGTTTGGAGGATGGTAAATATGCTGACCAGAAATATCTCGACAAATGGGTGGCTGAATATAGCAATGTAAAAATTCTTAAAAATATTGGGGCTAATCTTGCTATTTGGAATATTGGGAATTATAAGTTGAGTTATATTGATAAGGAAGTTATTGTTGATACTGAGAAATTGATTTTTTATCATTTTGCGAGTTTAAAACAACTTTCGGAGAATTTATTCTCCAGTGACCTTAGTCGAGTATACGTTAGAACTTCTCGAATCATTCTTGAAAAGATATATTTCCCTTATATTCAATCTTTGATTAAACACCAATTCAATAGAATTATACCAAAAGAAGAAAATTTTAAGAATCGATTCAATTATTGGATTACATGGTATTCAAGAATAATTAGGCGAATATTTTTCCCTGATATTATTGAAGTTAAGATTGGTAATGGTAGTTCAATTTTGGGTATTGATGCATCAAATATTTCTTCAGGAGGAGGTATCGTACATTTAAGAGAGTTATTAAGAGCAGCTAACCCGTTGCAACATGGTTTTCTGAAAGTTATAATATGGAGTTGTGATAGCACACTTGATAAAATTGACAATTACCCCTGGCTCATTAAAATGAGCGACCACTTATTGAACGGGAATTTGATCAGTCGCGTTTATTGGCAAAGGTTTTATTTATCCAGGAATGCAAAAATATCAGGATGTGATATTCTATTTGTTCCTGGGGGAACATATTTTTGTAGTTTTAGACCAGTGGTTGCTTTATGTCAAAATATGCTTCCATTTGAGAAAAGTGAGTTAATCAGATACAAAATGTCATGGATGTTTTTAAAACTCCTCTTTATTAGGTTATCTCAATCGATGAGTTTTAAAAATGCAGATGGGGTTATTTTTTTAACTGCTTACGCTGAAGCCAAAGTCTCAGCCAAGATCGGCAAAATTAATGGTATTACTGCAATTATACCCCATGGAATTCATGATAATTTTTTTCGAATTCCTCGTTATCAAAAATTAATTAATTATTATTCTTTTGTTGATCCATTTCGTGTTATATATATTTCAACCATTGATATGTATAAACATCAATGGCAGGTTGTAAAAGCTATATCTAAACTTCGAAACGAAGGAATACCAATATCATTGACCTTAATTGGGCCATCTTATTCACCTGCACTTCTGAAGCTTAACCGTATAAGAAAGAAACTTGATCCTAATAGTAATTTCATTCAGTATTTAGGATCTGTTCCTCATGATCAAGTCGATTTATTATTAGTGAAGTTTGATTTATTTATTTTCGCATCAACTTGTGAAAATATGTCAATAATTCTATTGGAAGGGATGGCTTCAGGTTTGCCAATTGCCTGTTCAAATCGTGAACCGATGCCCAATATTCTTGGTGATGCAGGTATGTATTTCGACCCGGAATATCCAGAATCAATAGCTAATTCCATCAGAGAATTATTTAATTCCCCATTTCTTAGAAAAGAAAAGGCGAAATGTGCATTTGAAAGAGCAAAAGATTTTTCTTGGGAAAGATGTTCATTCCAAACATTCGAATTTCTGAATCAGATTTCAAATAAACCTAAAATACTCAATAAGATTCGAACAATAAGTTAGGTTACAAAGTACTTTCAGATTTTTCATAATAGACAGAAAGGGCCATAATTATACACCTGAAATTCATGCCGCTACTTAGGTGATTCTTAACAATATTAGCGCTTTGATTATTAATAAATTAGGACATTTATTTTGTAGAAGAGAGTTAAATTGTGGATCCTTATAAATATTAACATATTGATTGTTAATAAATTAATGCATTTTAATTGAATTTATTTTGCAGAAAATGATTAAATTAGATCAAATACCTGCAAATAATGATAAAAAAATTACCAAGGCATCCACAGCTGGAGATGTATAAAACCATCCTGGTAAGCTTCATGAACATGGAGCATGAGTTGTGCCAATTAGCCCGAAAAATAGATTGGGAGAAATTGGAAAAGGACTTGGGTTCCTTTTACTTACCAGTTTGTCGTCTGGCTGTTCCTGTCAGAACGATTGTGGGCTTATTGCTTTTAAAGCAAATCTATAATCTGGGTGATGAGACCGTCATGGAGCGGTAGTTAGAAAATCTCTACTGGCAGCACTTCTGCGGTGAGATTTACTTTCAGTA
>CAYHGN010000179.1:0-5457 GCA_964356005.1 uncultured Sphingobacterium sp. | reverse complement strand
TAGCACTTGTCGCGGTAGCAGCATTACCGGTAATACTACCCGCAATCGGGTTAGTAACAGAAAGACCGGTTAATGTACCAACAGAAGTAATGGCAGGCTGAGCTGCCGCAGTAACAGTTTGTGCAGTAACAGAAGTCGCATTAGCAGGAACCCATGCAGTTCCGTTCCAGCTCAATATCTGGCCGTTAATTGGTGCTGTTGCTGATACCGGATTACCTTGAAGTCGGTTTGCATTCCAAATAGCAGAATTGACATTCGCCGCAAGAGCACCGGTATTATCCTTGATAATCGAAATATTGTCAACCGTAACAGCCGTAGTCTTATTGTTCAAATCGGCGATAGTTGCAAAAGCTACCCATACCCCATTTTCCCTGACATAGAACTTATTATCAGTAGAATTATAAACCAACATGCCATTGACCGGAGAGGCAATCGCAGTAAGCGCAGTGATGCGGGGCATCAGGATAGCTTTATTAGTTCCATCAATCTGAAAGGCAACATTCTGGTTGGTAATGGTAGCTGATCCGATAGCAATTCCCTGAGCGTTCAGTATTTGCTTACTGTTCATATCCAGGTCCTTGGCTGCCATATGGTCACCCAAATTGTCACCAAGCTTAATCTGTCTTGATTGCCCCTGTACCGTACTTATTGCTCCTAGCAAAACGCCTGTAAAACAGGCTAAACGGATAAATCGTTTCATTGAGTATTTCATTATAATCCGATAAAAAACCTATAATATTTTGTGCTGCAGATTTCCTGCTTCACAATAATTTATTTCATTAGTAAAACCTTGTATTGCGTTCCGATAATAGTTACGGGATCCGACTGATAATTTGCAAAACGAATGCTTACTTCATTTGTAGCACTGACCCAAGCACTGTATACTGAAAAATCTGGAGTATCACCAATCAATGCGACAAAGACTATATCCCCCGGAACTGCACCTGAAACTGCCACTTTGATTACGTTTGTACTGTTAGGTTCGATAATCACATTCCCTCCTGAAGTGGTATTAAATTCCTTGGCTTTTTCAATAATAGTAGTCGAAACCTGTAGAATCGACTTTGGTTCCCAGGCTGATCCATTCCAGGTTAATACCTGACCAGAAACTGTGCCGGGGGCAGCTGCAATCTGGGTACCAGGGTTAATTTTTCCTGCCATATTACCAATGTTTAACTTAGTCTCATCAACATTGACATTGTTGTTGATATTAGTGTTGGTCACCGTGCTGGATACCCCACTTAGAAAACTCCACACTCCTCCTTTACGGACATAAAGTCCCTGTTTGGGTTCTTTTGAGAGGTAAATAAGCATACCATCGAGTGGATTCAATGCATTTATTGCAACAGTATCGCTCAGTCGGGGTAATAATAAACCCTTGGTATCACTTTCCAGTTCGAGAATGGAAGCACGCTGAATCTGATCAGGATTAGTACCAATCTTTACCTGTGCCTGACTTAGATTTACGCAGAAAATGCATAAAACGACAAAAAGAGCGGTCATTGGGCTCTTATTCTGAATAATATTTTGGGGAAATCTATTTTTCATAATCTAAAAATATCTTGGTGAAAGGGCCGTTCTATTAAATGAGAACTCATATCTCAAAATCACTTCATGAGAACCTTTTGAAATTATATTATATTCTGATATACTGTGATCATATGCATATCCCAAATGAAGTTCAGGGACCAGTTTGAGATCAATTATTCCTACCATTGCAGTTTTATTTCGATACGAAATGCCAAGACCCAGCATATCAGATATCCAGAAATTTGTATTGATATCATAGGAAAGTGGACTTCCGGCTACGCCCCGGACTAAGACAGAGGGCTTAATGTGAAGATCATCGCTAAGCGCAAAAACATATCCGGTGTTAAAATAAATATGCATTTCTTGCTTCATTTCGGTAAAAGCACCTGTATTGTTTTCTTTATTGAAACTATTACGGATCAAATTGGGTGATGAAAGGCCTACATAGAAAGTTTCTGTATTGAAAAAAACTCCGGTACCAAAATTCAGTTTCAAAGAATTAATGTTCTGACTGAAAGACGGATCATTCGGATCTATCACGTCAACCTTGGTATAGTCAGTCCTGAAATTATAAACTCCGCCTTGTAAACCAAGTGAAATATTAGAATAAGGACCAGTAGGAATTTTGAAAGAGTAAACACCCTGAGCGCCCAGTGTTTTTGTAATTTCATCCCTGTCGTCAAGAAATTTTATTCCCACTCCAACCCGTTTACCGGATATTGGCATATCTGCGGCAAAAAAAGCACTTTGAGGGGCTGTTTTAAATCCTGTATATTGTTTCCGGAACATTGTTGTGATGCTTAATGCATCTCTGAAGCCTGCATAGGCAGGATTAATTTCCAGTGTATTGAACATGTATTCAGAAAAAAGAGGCAATTGCTGACCTTTCAGATTTTGCAATCCGGTCAGTGATATAATTAAGTAAAATAATAAACTAATTGTTCTTTTAAACATAAGTTTAACTACCTGTTAATGATGATATAGCCCGTTACAGGTTTTGAGTCATTAAAGTACAAAATATAATAATATGTTCCATCCGGAAGGTTATTATTAACCATTCCTTGCTGATTTCCTATCCCCTCAAAAGTGTTTTTGTAATCCGAATCCCTGAATACAAGACTTTGCCACCTGTTGAATATTTCAATTCTAACTTTATCAGTAGCTTTTAGATTCTCAATTACAAATTTGTCATTCAATCCATCATTGTTAGGTGAAATACCAACAGGAACCCTGTAATTTGCAAGCACATTTTCTTTTACAACAGATTTTGAAAAATATTCGTTTAAACCCATACCGCCCCTAATTGTTCGTGTATTGATGTATGAACCCGGAATTGGACTTCCTGAAGAAATTATTCCGGGAGTAAGTCCAGTTCCATTTGTAGAATCCCACTTCTCAATATTTGATTGATACCTGCTGATGAAACTCTTTGTCCTGATGGCAGCAAATTGCGAACCTTCTTCAGTTGAATTATGCTGGGCATTTAATACAAGAATTGCATTTGGATCAAGATTTGTAAATGATAAATTCCATGTCTTAGTTACGTAATTTACATTATCCGGGTTTCCAAAAGTCGCTTTGTCATAGACATTATCGAATACTCTCAGCTTCAAATCCTGAGCAATTCCGGTGTAAACAATCGAAGCCGGTGTATAACTACCCACAGTTGATCCAAGCGGAAATATGATTTGAGTATTCTGTGAACCACTTGTTTTCCTGATTAAGTAACCTCCACTGGTGGCTGTGCCACTAACGAAATATTTAGTGTTATCAAAACCAGAAATATTCGCCCCTGCTTGAATCACAGCATTTCTGCTATTTAAAATTACCCTTCCACTCTGGAAATTGAAACTTTTTCTGATAAGCAGATCATTGCCCAAAAGAGTTAAATTCAGCGGGTTGGCAAGCGTAATGTTTGGAAAACCTGTATTTGATTGGGCAGGAGTTAAAGTATTGATAAATTGAGGGGAATTTGTTCCAGAAAATTTGATATTTCCACCAAAACCGCTTAGACCACCTACGCTTTCATCGACTATCCGACTTCCACTCAGGTTGTTCCAGCGCTGACCGAGAAAATTAATTGTAGACTGGTTGTAAGATCCAACAGAACCTGCATTATTAAAATCAGAAAAAACGGTTACATTCGCCTCGGGATGAACATAAAAAGATTCTCCTGAGTGAACAGTCATTTGCACAATTTCCTGTGCCCTCAAAACAAAGGGAAGCAGAACAAAAAGGGCAAATAAAATATATAGTTTATATGTTCTGTTTAAATGCACAATGCTTCAAATAATTAATCAAAAAGGGTATGTAATTAAACCCATCATACTTATAAAGCCATAATCATACCACCGGCAAATTTTCAGGCTCTAAAGTTCGTTTGAAGACTATTTACTACTAATATCGTGCTTTAGATTTGTAAAAACGACATTTATTTAATTGTAACGATAATTTTTTTATTTTTTAAAAAAATACAGCAAGAAAAGTGTAGATAATAATACCCATTATGTAGAATATTGTCCACGAAAATAAGGTTTTTATATCTTCTGAGGCAATATTGTTTTTCAGGAAGCGCTTAGATAATCGTAATTGGAAAATTCTTTCTGGGTGATTTTTTGAGGAAATTACAAGAATAATTCAAATGAAAACAGGAGAATTTTAAGTCATGAATTCATTCTTGAAAGAAGGATTTTGCGAGTTTAAAATTCCAAAAAATGGAGACAGATTAAACAAAAAAAGCCCTCCAAACGGACAGCTTTTTTTAATGAATTTATGAACGTTAAACCTTGATTTCTACCTCAACACCACTTGGCAATTCAAGCTTCATTAAGGCATCAACAGTCTTTGAATTAGAGCTGTAAATATCAAGTAAACGCTTGTAAGCGCATAGTTGAAACTGCTCTCTACCTTTCTTATTTACGTGCGGTGAACGCAAAACTGTAAATATTCTCTTCTCTGTAGGCAAGGGAATCGGTCCGCTTACCACCGCACCCGTAGGCTTAACGGTTTTAACGATCTTCTCAGCAGATTTATCCACGAGATTATAATCGTATGATTTTAATTTAATTCTGATTCTTTGGCTCATTGTTATTTGTTTATGGTTAACGTTAGAGCTATTAGTAACGGTAACCGGTTAAAATATTTGACACAAGAACCAGGAACCAAGATTCAAGACGATAAGTCCTTAGTCTTGATTCTTGGCTCTTGATACTTGATTCTTTTAAGCGTTTGCTTTCTTTCCCTTCACCTTGGCTACAACCTCTTCCTGAACGTTCTTTGGAGCTTCAGCATAGTGATCGAATTCCATTGTAGAGGTTGCACGTCCTGATGTGATGGTACGTAACTGAGTTACATAACCAAACATTTCTGAAAGTGGAACAGTCGCTTTAATTACCTGTGCACCAGCACGTGTATCCATTCCTAACAGTTGACCACGACGACGGTTCATATCACCAATCACATCACCCATATTCTCTTCAGGAGTAAGGATTTCGATCTTCATGATAGGCTCCATCAATACAGGCTTACATTTAGGCAATGCTTCACGGAAAGCAGATTTAGCACAAATCTCGAAAGACAGTGCATCTGAATCGACTGCGTGGAATGAACCATCAATCAAACGAACTTTCATATCCTGCAAAGGATATCCGGCAAGCACACCATTCACCATGGCTGCAGCAAAACCTTTCTCAACAGAAGGAATAAATTCACGTGGAATAGAACCACCTGAAATTTCATTCACAAACTGTAAGCCGGTTTTACCTTCATCGTTTGGAGATATAATGATCTGAATATCAGCAAATTTACCACGACCACCGGTTTGTTTCTTATAGGTTTCACGGTGTTGGGTAGTACCTGTAATGGCTTCTTTATAAGAAACCTGAGGCGCTCCCTGGTTCACTTCAACTTTAAACTCACGTTTCAAAC
>CAYHGN010000178.1:0-5473 GCA_964356005.1 uncultured Sphingobacterium sp. | reverse complement strand
AAAAAACCAAGTCCTATAAGGCTTGGTTTTTTTATGCAGCGAAGAATGCCTGAGCGTAGCGAAGCTGGCTTTTGATTCACTTTAAAGGTTAGGCGATGATCAGCTTAACTAAATATCCAAATAAAAGTAGCAAAGCTTGTAATACTAAAAATCAGAATATTAAAAAGACCAGATTCTCAGAATCTCATTTGTCAAAACCATTTAACCAAATGGATTTTGCTTATTAGATGTACAAATGCATAAGTAAGCAATTTGACACAGCTCTTGCTTATGTAATGTTGTGGCTGGTGTTATTTTGAATTCTTGGAATTAATTGCATTGATTGAATACGAGACCATTAGATAGTTCCAGCTTGCGATTTTATCTGAATCAATAATTTTAGGCAAATTTGACATTGTTGGTTTTGAATAAAAAAATGAAAAACCACAGTTAAACTCAATATTTTTAGTTGCATTGTAGTTGAGAGAAAAATCATTTTCAAATCCAAGAAGTTTAACTGAATCAGATCCATTTGGATTTTGTAAAGAATGTTGGAGAGAGAAAAGATGAACATCAGAGCGTAGGCTAACTTTCTTAGTTACAGGGTGGCTTACAAACCAATATGGATTAATCAAGCCTCTATCGTTAACATCAATTGGAAATCGTGTGAATAAATTCATATTACCCATAAATTTCCAGGCAACCCCATAACGGATATCAAAACTACCTGAATTATTAGTCGGTTGTTGAAAACGACTACCACTTATTATTTCAGCTCCAAGTCTTATGGTACTTTTTAAAATTAAAAATCTGAGTTCGGGTTGCAAATAATATGCTTTAATGCGCTGCCCTTGTGCATTCTGACCAAATTGGAAATAACCGCTTAATGTGGTGTAAAATAATTGGTTCTGGAATTCTAGCCTGCCACCTGTTGTAGCTCTAATAACTTTTTCAGATGGTGAAAAAATAGAATTTTCAAAAAACTCTAAATAGTTAATTGTATTGACTGAAAAACCATTTTTAAAATTACTTTTCAAGTTATGGACGAGTAGATAATTATATTTATGAGAAGAAACTGGCGAATAATTTTGCTCAAATAATTCTCCATAATTTCTAGTAAATAAAAAAAATAAATCCTGGGAATGCTTTGATGAGTATTCCGTAATTCTCACTCCTTCATGTGCCCTGCTTTGTTGTGCCCAAGGAGCATCAGAAAACATCCTTCCATTATCCAACAATATTCCTTGTCTACCAATTCTGAATTTTAGTCGGCTGGTTATATGCTCTATGTAAAGCTGATAGAAGTTTATACTCGAAACCTTAGATGCCAAATTGTCCCTATCCCATTCGTGTATTTCTTGTAGATCTGCCTTTATAAGCCAAGTGTCTTTATTTGAGTATTGAAGAGAAATCCTGTTTCTCTGTGTAGCAAACAAATAAGGTGAGATTGTGTCATATGGGGGTTGAATATGATTATGTCTATATTCAACTCTTGGTCGAAGTTCTAAGTCAACTGAAAATTGCTTAGTCAAAGAGTCCTTTGGTTGAGCAAAAACTTCAACACTGCTGTAAAGAGAAAATAGTAAAACAAGAGTTCTTGAAGTCATTACCCAACTCCTTGCTTTAATTTATAATTTGATAGTTCTCTGGACTTACACAACCTAGCTGAATAGAATTATGTTCGCAATTTAGTATAAAAACTATAAAAAATAGATGCAGTTGATAATTGAGAAAAATTTCTTGCCGGAAATACCCCAGAGGAAAGGGCTGAACTAACCTATAACACACAGGTATTGCTTTCCAAAATCAAATTTTTTTTGTTCCAAAGCCTTATCTGAATAATTATACCCCTATCTTTTAATGTTCTTTATATCCAAACGGGTTTATTAAAAAAATGCCTACTATTTCTGTCCTCCTAAACCAGTTTTATTGACAATTCTTTATAGACAAAATCTATAAGACTATAAACATAATCGATAAGACTTATAATACATAATGATGTAGCTTTGGTAAGGTAATTTTAATTAAAAACCTATACATTCAACATAATCAAAAAAACTTTAATAAAATGGAAAATAACACATCCCAGGGCAAGTGCCCATTTGGTCATGGTTCATTAAAACCAAGCGCAGGTGGTGGCACAAGCAACCGCGACTGGTGGCCAAATCAGTTAAAACTGAACATTCTGCGTCAAAACTCCACACTATCTAACCCAATGGGTGATAGATTCAATTATGCAGAGGAGTTTAAAAGTCTGGATCTGGATGCTGTAAAAAAGGATATTTTCGATTTAATGACCACCTCTCAGGACTGGTGGCCGGCTGATTATGGACACTATGGTCCGTTTTTTATCCGTATGGCATGGCATAGTGCCGGTACTTACCGTATTCAGGATGGACGTGGTGGAGCTGGTTCGGGTTCCCAGCGTTTTGCACCTCTGAACAGCTGGCCTGATAATGTGAGTCTTGACAAGGCTCGTTTGCTGCTTTGGCCAATAAAACAAAAATATGGCAGGAAAATTTCCTGGGCAGACTTGATGATCCTAACAGGCAACTGTGCTCTGGAATCAATGGGTCTCAAAACCTTTGGTTTCGGTGGCGGACGTGAAGATGTTTGGGAGCCTGAAGAAGATATTTACTGGGGTTCTGAAAAGGAATGGTTGGCCGATCAACGCTACACAGGCGACCGCGAACTTGAAAACCCTTTGGCAGCTGTACAAATGGGACTTATATATGTAAATCCCGAAGGACCCAACGGAAATCCGGATCCTATTGCAGCGGCACGCGATATTCGCGATACTTTTGGCCGTATGGCAATGAATGACTACGAAACTGTTGCCCTGATTGCTGGAGGCCATACCTTTGGTAAGGCACATGGAGCTGCTGATCCAGGTCAATATATTGATGTGGCACCGGCAGCTGCAGGCATTGAAGAACAGGGTATGGGTTGGAAAAACAGCTACGGCAGCGGCAAAGGAGCCGATACAATCAGCAGTGGTTTGGAAGGTGCCTGGACAACCACGCCTACCAAATGGAGTAATAACTATTTCTGGAATCTGTTTGGCTATGAATGGGAATTAACCAAAAGTCCGGCTGGAGCACACCAATGGATTCCAAAACATGGAATGGGTGCGGGAACAGTACCTGATGCACACGACCCTTCAAAGCGTCATACACCAATCATGTTCACTACTGACCTTGCATTAAGATTAGATCCGGCCTACGAAAAAATTTCAAGAAATTTTCATGATAACCCGGATGAGTTTGCAGATGCTTTCGCCAAAGCCTGGTATAAACTTACCCACCGTGATATGGGACCAATTTCACGTTACCTTGGAAAAGAAGTTCCTGCTGAAGTATTAATCTGGCAAGATCCAATTCCTACAACTTCACATGAATTAATTGACAATAATGATATTGCTGCCCTAAAGGCCAAAATACTTGATTCAGGACTTTCAATTTCCCAACTGGTTTCGACAGCATGGTCTTCAGCATCAACCTTCCGTGGTTCTGATAAACGGGGCGGTGCAAATGGAGCACGTGTTCGTCTGGCTCCTCAAAAATACTGGGAAGTCAATAATCCGGCTCAACTCGCCCAGGTTCTTGATAAACTGGAAAGTATTCAACAAGAATTCAATAGTGCTCAGTCTAACAATAAGGCAGTTTCCCTCGCAGATCTGATCGTTCTTGCCGGATGTACAGCAATCGAGAAGGCAGCACAAAATGCCGGCCAGCATTTGCCGGTTCCATTTACTCCGGGAAGAAGTGATGCTTCACAGGATCAAACTGATGTAGAATCATTCGCTGTTTTGGAGCCTCAAGCAGATGGTTTCCGCAACTACCAGAAGTCCAGAACAACTTCTACAACAGAAGAAATGCTAATCGATAAAGCACAATTACTAACACTTACTGCACCAGAAATGACAGTTCTTGTAGGTGGTATGCGTGTTTTAAACACAAACTTCGATCAGTCTCAGCACGGTGTTTTCACAAAAAATACAGAAGTGCTGAGCAACGACTTCTTTGTGAACCTGCTTGATTTAAACACAACATGGAAAGCAATTTCCGAATCTCAGCAAGCATTTGAAGGTCGTGACCGTGCAACAGGTGAAATTAAATGGACTGCTACCCGCGCAGATCTGGTTTTCGGATCAAACTCCGAACTTCGTGCCATTGCCGAAGTTTATGGATGTGAAGATGCAAAAGATAAGTTCGTTCAGGATTTCGTTGCAGCATGGACAAAGGTTATGAATCTTGACCGCTTCGATCTGGTCTGATTTAATAGCTAAACAATTTAATAAAAAAGGTGGTCAGGTAATGGGCCACCTTTTTTTATACCCATTAGCTGGCTTGTAATCTATGCAAATGGAAAATATGAACAAAATACAATTGCAACTAAATTTTAGTTGCAAATTCAAATCACCTTTTATAGATTTGTAATAACCGTTTAATAATTCAATGACATAACCTGTAACTGCTTATAAATATATTGGTTCAGTTTATAAACTGTTCCAGCATGTCGAGAATTGAAAAGCTACAAAGAAGATTTTTATCAGTACCTAAGGACTTCACATGGGAAGAACTAATTAAAATTTTATCTGCCTTTGGTTATGAAGAAATTACTGGTGGAAAAACGGGTGGATCAAGAAGGAAATTCAAAGACATTAAAAACAATATCATCTCCCTTCACAAGCCTCATCCATCCAACATATTAAAAGAATACGCTATCTCTGATGTGATTAATCATCTAAAAATAAATGGGCATATTAAATATGAATGATATCTTAAATTATAAGGAATATTATGCATCGGTACACTTCAGTGCTGTCGATGAGGTATTTGCTGGCAAAGTTTTAGGCATTAACGATCTGATAAATTTCGAAGGGACTTCTGTTTCTGAACTAAAAAAAGCTTTTAATGAGGCTGTAGATGACTATCTGCAGACCTGTTCAAGGATTGGCAAAACACCTCAAAAGACCTATAAAGGCAGTTTCAATGTTCGTGTTTCTCCTCAACTTCATCAGGAAGCATCAACATTTGCAGCCATTCATAATATTACTTTAAATGAATTTGTTAAGACAGCTTTATCATATGCGTTGAAACAAAAAGAAAATGTGAGTCAATTTATGGAAGAAAATAATAATAACTTGGAAACGGCATAAGTGCCTCTCAAGACCTAAATTTATTTAAAAATGATCCAAAACCTCATCCATCAATACAATTTACAAGCCCATCCCGAAGGTGGTTATTTTAAAGAGACCTACCGATCAAAAGAACATATTCCAGCCAGCGGATTACCATTAAGATTTTCCGCTGAACGGACTTTCAGCACTGCCCTATATTTTCTGCTATTAAAAGATTTATTTTCTACTTTCCACCGCATCAAAAGTGATGAATGCCGGCATTTTTATGAAGGCGAAAGTCTGAATGTGCATGTGCTCCATCTCAATGGAAGTTACGAACTGATCCGACTGGGAAGGAATCGTGAAAATGGG
>CAYHGN010000177.1:0-5494 GCA_964356005.1 uncultured Sphingobacterium sp. | reverse complement strand
CTTCATCAACATAAAGTTGTCCGGCTATGAACAAAAAGTCATAACAAACTCCATGTAGTAATATTGCACCAAAGACCATTGCTGTTTGCATTGAAACTGAGTCTACACTTCCTGCTAAAAGGAAATAGCGTGCAGCCCAAGCCAGAATACCAATAAAGATGGTCTTCTTATAGCCTAGTCTGCTCAGCATTACCGGCAGCAGAATCAGGAAAACAACATCCGAAACCTGAGCTAATGACATTTTAGCTGCACTAAATTCCCATCCCAGTTCAGTTACGTACTGATTCATGTTCACAAAGTAAAAGTATAGTGGGATACAGATCAGGAACATACATAAAATGAAAATGGCGAATGATGGCTTTTTAAGTAGAGCCAGTGCATCAAGTCCCAAAATTTCACTCATGCTCACATCCTTGCCGGTCTTCATTGGAGGAGTGTGTGGTAAAGTGAGAGAGAATAGTCCGAAAATAATTGAGGTTGTTCCTGCAACATAAAATTGAACTGCTGATTGTTCACCTTTAAAAACCACACTTAGGGTTATGCCGGCAGCGATCCATCCGATTGATGCAAGGGTTTTAACCAACGGGAAATCACGCTTTTGATTATCCAAATGGCGAAGTGAGAGAGAATTCCCCAAAGCCAGTGTAGGGACAAAGGTACAGCAATAAAGAATCAGCATCGGATAGAATGAGCTGAATGTTGTCATCATTGGAAGAGCGAACAGCATCAATCCACCCGTAATTCCAAGAAATGCCAGGAGCTTCTCAGAAGCAAAATACCGGTCGGCAAGTAAGCCAACAAGAAATGGGGCAATCATTGCGCCAATGGCAAAGGCACCATAGGCTAGTCCAATCTGTCCTCCCTCAAATTGAAGCGTCTTGCTAAGGTATGTTCCCATACTGACATACCAGGAGCCCCAGATGAAATATTGGAGAAACATAAATAATGCTAGTTTAGATTTGAGTTGTGCTTGCATGGCTTTTTTTTTATTTAGTTTTTATGGAAGATTCTCTGTTAATTAGATATTAACTTAAAATTATTTATTCGACTATCTAAAATAACATTTATCATTAAACTTAAAGGCATTATAAATTCTATCTGATAAATTTATTCTTGATTAATAATTTTCAAAGAAAATCCTTTTTCTTAATCAGGAATTTTCAATAATAAAGTATTATCCTCCCGACTATTTATCAAAACTATCTTACCTGAGAGCATTTTTCTGCTACTTTTATTTACAATTATGATACTATCTTCTATTAATTCAATTTCTATTGATTTTATAGTTTAAATTAGTTTAGGTCATTTAACAGATTTTTCATGAAAGCTTTACAGTATCACATCCCCTTAGAGTTAGATAAATCGTTCATAATATTTAAGGAAGAAGGCCCTTATTTTCCTTGTCCCTGGCATTATCACTCTGAATATGAATTAGTCCTGGTCAATAAAAGCACTGGTGTTCGCCAGGTAGGAGATCATATCGGATATTTTATGGAGGGAGACCTCGTTTTGATGGGGCCATCATTGCCGCATTTATGGACCAATGATCCACAATATTTTAAAGGCAGGTCTAATTTAACTGCCGAAGCAACTGTTATTCATTTCGTTGAGAATTTTCTGGGAAACGAATTTTACAACCTTCCTGAGATTGAGCCAATCAATAACCTTTTAAAACTTTCCAAACACGGGATGGTAATAAGAGGAAATACCAGGAATAAAATTGCTGCTTTAATGCAGGAAATGCAGACAATGAGTGGAATCAAACGACTTGCCTCCTTACTTACAATCTTTGATATTCTTTGCGCAAGTAATGAATATGAACTTCTGGCAAGCCCGGGCTATCTGAAGCATGGGCTGTTGGACTGTTCTGATAAGTTCAGTAAAGTTAATGCTTATATCCTGAGAAACTTTGATCATGATATAACCCTTAATGAGGTCGCGTCTGTTGCGAATATGGCTGTCAGTACCTTCTGCAACTATTTCAAAGAGCATTACCGGGTTACTTTTGTGGAGTATTTGAATAAAGTAAGAGTGGGTCATGCCTGCAAGTTATTAAGTGAGCTGGATGAGAATGTTGTAGAAATTGCCTATAAATGCGGATTTAATAACCTAGCCAATTTCAACAGACAATTCAGGAAAATCAAGAATATGACGCCAAGTGAATATCGCAAAACATCAAATGTCAATGTCCCTCAGGTAGGAAATACAGGGAGATGGCTGGTAATATCAAAAAGATCTTCGGTTGAGTGTGCGTGAGGGGAGTATTGAGTATTGAGTATTGAGTATTGAGTATTGAGTATCAAGAATCAGGACAAACAGTACTCATTTGACATTTAGTAGTATTTCTCCAACCAACTAACAACTAACAACTATCAACTAACCAACCAATTTGTCTTTCCACTGCTTACTGAATGATTTTTCAGCTACTTTAGGGAGTTCACGGTGTTTACCCCAGCTTTTCTTAAAGAAGGTCCGGAGCATTAAATTTTTGAATTTACCTCCGAACATATCCATCGTTTTGCGCTTTAGCATTCCTGTTTTCCATCCTTTCCAACCGATGTTTTCTGCAAACGGACTCAGACCCTGCTGAACTGAATCTCTTCTGTTCAATAAAAGCATTTTATGGATATCGATCTTCACCGGGCATACTTCTGTACATTTTCCACAAAGGCTTGAAGCGTAACTTAAATGCTTGAATTCTTTCATTCCGGCCATGTGGGGAGTGATGATTGATCCAATCGGGCCGCTGTAGGTGGTTTCGTAGGTATGCCCTCCTATATTTTTATAAACAGGACAGGCATTCAAACAAGCACCACATCGTATGCAGTAGAGTGCCTGACGTTGTTCTTTTTGGGCGAGCAGGTTGGTACGACCATTATCCAGAAGGATTACATACATTTCCTCTGGCCCGTCACTTTCATTTCCTTGCCTTGGACCGCCCAGAATCGTATTGTAAACTGTCAGATTTTGTCCGGTGCCGTGGCTTGATAATATTGGCCAAAACAGATCCAGATCATTTATTGTAGGAATTACCTTTTCAATTCCGACTATTGCGATATGGATTTTTGGGAAAGTGGTCGTTAATCTTGCATTACCTTCATTCTCTGTTAGTGCAACGCTGCCGCTGTCTGCAATCAGAAAATTTCCTCCGCTAATACCGACGTCATAGCTTGTGTATTTCTCCCGCAACAATTCTCTGGCTTTCATAGTGAGCTGTTCTGGAGTAGAATCAATCGGTGTTCCGAACTTCTCATTGAATAATTTTGCAATATCTTCCTTACTCAAGTGCATTGCAGGAGTCACAATATGATATGGCTTTTGACCCAATAGTTGAACAATATATTCACCAAGATCACTTTCCAGGGCCTCAATATGATTTTTTTCAAGAAACTCATTTAAATGAATTTCTTCGGTAGCCATTGATTTGGATTTGATAACAGTTTTTGCCCCGGCTTTTTTGATGATCTGGAGGATTTCATTCTGAGCCTCTTCTATATCATTCGCCCAAATTACTTTGCCTCCTTTTCTCTGGAAATTTGACTCAAACTCCGGAAGAAGTTTGTCAAGATTTTCCATCACTTTCCATTTTATGGTATGAGCTTTTCGCTTCGAATTTTCAAGATTGGCAAGTTTTGACAAACCCCGTTTCACAGCAACATCATATTTACCAATATTATAATTTATGATACGGCGATGATCGAGATCAAAGGCTTTTGTATCAGAGGTATGTACGAAATCGTTTGCTAAATTACTCATAAAGCGAATTTAGGTATTTTGAACTAAAAATCTGATTATTGTATGGATTTTTGCTCAAAATGAGATGTTTCTGGTGCAGATATGCACATTAGTACACGGGTACAGAATAAGCGTATCATGTCAGAAGCGGTCGGCATTAATGTTGGTGTTTCAGTTTTGTCTGGTGTGCTAAATAGCGGTTCTTCAACAGACTATCTCCCCGGGGCACGTGCGAGTGAAAATGATATGACTCTTTCTTTATATCATTCCTCCAAATCAGAAGCAGTTTCGAGGATCAGTTCTGAAGGAAAATTAAGGGCGAGAAAATTGCCGGTGTATGTGAAGAATTAGCAATGAAAACCTATCTTTTTACAGGGATTACATCCACCAACGGCCTTTTATCCCTCATTACCAAATCCCAGCCGGTATAGTAGGCTAATTTTGCCCGTTTACTCAGTAGCTCAAAATTGATCTTATTGATCTCGTCACTGCCCTTGTGATAATCATCATGCTTGCCATTATAATAAAAGATAACAGGAACCCCGCTTTTAGCAAAGTTGTAATGGTCTGACCAATAATAAATCTGTGAGGGGGAATTCGGAGCATTATGCCTGTAATCGATAATCATTTTCAGATAAATATCATTCGCATTTTCACTGATCTTATGAAGATCACTGCTCAATTTATCTGCACCTATCAGGAAGCAATAATTAGTTGAATCTGCAGAGCTTTGATATTCTTCACCAATGCGTCCAATCATATCTATATTCAGGTTAGTGATCGTTTTTGCCATCGGGAAGACAGGGTTGAGCGTATAATATTCAGAACCCAGCAGGTTTTTCTCTTCACCCGTGAACATCAGAAACAAAATACTTCTCCTTGGACCATTCCCTTCTTCCTTTGCTTTTGCAAAGGCTCTTGCTATAGCCAGAACTCCTGAAGTACCCGAAGCATCATCATCAGCACCATTAAATACTTTGTCTTTTCCCCCATCCGGATTCAATCCGATATGGTCGTAATGGGCAGAATATACCAGTAGTTCATCTTTCAGGTCTGTCCCTTCCAGATAACCCAGTACATTGGAGGAATGAAGCTCTCTTTTCACAGGCTGATAATTCAATTTTATTTCAGCTTTGATAAGCTGTGATGCATTGGAGTTACTTAGTTCTCCAAATTTTTTTCCGGAATTATTCAGGATTTTATCTGCAATTTCAGTTCCGATTTGTATTACTCCCGGGGAATTTGCCCGCATCGGAACACTTTCCCTAATGCCATTTTTAACACTTAGACTTACATCAGATAAATGCGAATGCCTGGCCTTGCTTTTGGTAACATTTACAGAAATGATCAGGGCTGGTTTTTTACTCTTTACAAAATTCAGTCTATTCGTAATTTCAGATGCTTCTCCCTCTTGCTTTAGTAAAACAACTTTGTCTCCGATATTTGTATTTTTTAGATCAGATTTAGTCCCGGCTCCAATGAAAATGACCTTATCAGCATTAATTATTTTTGCCTCTCCGCTTCCATTGAATGAAAAATCGCTTCCGTATAGTAGATTAATGCCATTTACTACAAATGAATTAACAACAAAGGATGTTTCGATTAACTCAACATCCTGAAGATAGGAACCATTAACAGGGGCAATGAGTTTCATTTTCTTAAACTCCTGTGCAAGATAAGCTGCGGCCATTTCAGCGCCACGTTTTCCGGTTTCTCTGCCCTCAAATTTATCAGAAGCCAGAACTTTTAGATGTTTTTT
>CAYHGN010000176.1:0-5588 GCA_964356005.1 uncultured Sphingobacterium sp. | reverse complement strand
TCCTGCCGTTAACAAAATTGTTTTTTTACAACATTAAATCGCTGTTGTACAGTTTTAGCGCAGCGCCTCTACGGATTCCCCAATGATGAGGAGTCTTCAGACTCCACATTGAATAAAAAAATACTTCTTCATTTACAAGATTGATAATTGTATGGCTTAGTAAAAATGAATGAACCTGATTATTTCACTTGTAAACAAGTCTCAAGACTCTTCAATATTTAAAAATCCGTAGAACACTGTGATTAACCAGCTATAAATGAATATGGCCAGAAATTTTTTTTCACTTGATGAAATATTCGCTTATTTTCCAGAAGGGATTGGGAATTGGTAAGTATTAATTTCAACTAAGAAAAAATATGAAACTTTTAACTTTTATTGCTGCCTTTGTTTTATTATCATTTTACACAAAGGCTCAGTACATTACTAAATATCCCGACATTCCAAGAGTTGATGTCCATACACATGTCGGAAATAACTATCCTGCAATTGAAGCATATCTTGCTTTTCGCGAACAAATGCTGAAGGAGCGTAAAATGGATTTAGCCATGTGGATCAATATTGGTCAAAGAGGCGAGGCAGCAATTGATACCATCACTAAGTCGAGCAAAGGAAGAATAATGACCGGTATAGTTGATTTTAGACCTCAGAGGGGTTTGACACACAAAGCTGAGGATATTGCAGGCTACCTAAAACAAGGATATGTTGGATATAAGATCTGGCAGGGTCCTTATTACAGGGTTTTGAAGGAAGGTGAACCTGGTATCAAATATCTGGATGATCCGGCTCATCAACCGGTTTTTGCTGCCATGGAAAATGCCGGTATGATCGGAGCCTCAGTTCATGTGGCTGATCCTAATGGTCCCTTTGGAAACCGGGGAAACTGGGCAAAGGACCCTGTAGAATATTGGCGGGCCATAAGGGGTATGGAAAATGTTCTAAAACTTCATCCTAAGCTTGTCATCGTCGCAGCACATGGTTGCTGGCTGGTTTGCCAGGATGCTCAGCTCGACTACCTGAGATATATGTTTAAAACCTACCCTAATTTTTATGTAGACATTGCTGCAACTGATCAATACTTTCATCTTGTTAACCGGGAGAACCTGCGTGACCTGTTTATTGAATATTCTGACCGGCTACTCTATGGAACCGACGTTGGAGGATATACTACTTCGGGGATACCTGCAATGATCACACGGAGTGCAAAGTCATTTCAAATTCTTGAAACGGAAGATTTAGTTGAGGGTGGTTTTTTTGGATCTACTCCTACCAGGGGGCTTAACCTGCCCAGAGAAGTACTTGAGAATATCTATTATAAAAATGCGGCAAGGTTATATCCGGGGCTTGCAGAAAGAATGCGGAGTTTTGGATATAAATTATGATTAGTGCAGGGCCTTCCTCCAATTGTAGAATGATGAAGAGTCCCACCTATGTTGTTGTCTGAACTATGATCCACATGATTTATTTGATTATTATGAATCATTTCAATCAAGCTAATCAAAAAAATCATAGTTCAGACAAAATGCTACAAGCAATCCGTAGAGTTTCCAGATATTACCAAAATGATTTTTAAACACAACATCAATCAGCTGCTGTACATTCTTAGCGCAGCGACTCCGTAGATTTTAAAATGAAGAGGAGTCTGCTGACTAATGACTAACAGTGAATTAAAAATATAGTAGAAATGAGCTATCTCAAAGCCTTGCAGATTTCCCCTAAAAACAAGAAAGCCACCTATAACGTGTTAAGGCTGCTTTTTATTGCTCCCGAAGCTGGGCTCCCCGTATAATTACGGGGTAAATTTCTCGCCCAGGCAAATAACAACAAAGCCCTCCAGTTTTCACTGGAGAGCTTATCAAGCTCCCGATCCCGCATGTGCGGGACGAACCAGCGACCCTCTGATTAATCCAGTAAATGCTAGGAAGCATGCAAAAAGAATATATATAAAAAAGCCCCACCGGACATGGTGAGGCTAACTTGTTGTTACACAAGCTCCCGAAGCTGGGCTCGAACCAGCGACCCTCTGATTAACAGTCAGATGCTCTAACCAGCTGAGCTATTCGGGAATTCCTGGTTATAAAACTTGTTAAAAGTTCTCCCCTTTCGGGAGTGCAATATTCGGGATTTTAAATTATTAATGCAATATTTGCATCAAAAATTTTTAAAATAAATATGAGTCTAGTTATTATTGGTTCGGTTGCCTTCGATGCAATTGAAACTCCCTTCGGGAAAACAGATAAAATAGTGGGCGGAGCAGCCACCTACGCGAGTTTAGCCGCATCCTATTTCTACGAGAATGTAAAGATTGTTGGCGTGGTTGGTGAGGATTTTCATCAGGAAGACATCAAAAATTTCAATGATCATGGCATCGATACCGAAGGACTTCAAATAAAAAAGGGTGAAAAATCCTTTTTCTGGTCCGGAAAATATCATAACGACATGAATAGTCGCGATACTTTAATCACTGAACTGAATGTGCTTGGCGATTTTGATCCGATTATTCCGGCGAGCTACCAGGACTGTCAGTTCCTGATGTTGGGTAACCTTACTCCACAGGTTCAGCAGACTGTGATCAACCGTTTAAATAAGCGTCCTGAGCTAATTGTTCTGGATACGATGAACTTCTGGATGGATATCGCACTTGAAGACCTCTTAGCAGTAATCAAAAATGTGGATGTTTTAACTATCAATGATGCTGAAGCCAGACAATTGTCGGGTGAGTATTCATTGGTTAAAGCCGCAAATAAAATCCTTGCAATGGGTCCGAAATACCTGATCATTAAAAAAGGTGAGCATGGTGCCCTTTTATTCCACGAAGATCAGATCTTCTCTGCCCCTGCTTTACCGCTTGCTGATGTATTCGATCCAACCGGAGCAGGAGATACATTTGCCGGTGGTTTCATCGGTTATCTTGCTCAGGTAGGAACAGTCAATTTCCACAATATGAAGAACGCAATCATCTTCGGTTCTGCCCTTGCTTCTTTCTGCGTTGAGAAATTCGGTACTGAACGTATAAAAAACTTAAGTCAGGAAGAAATTCAGGCGAGGGTACAGCAATTTGTGAGGTTGAGTAGTTTTGCGATTTAAGCTGAAAGCAGCTTAAGCCGAAAGGTTAAAGCTGAAAGATTAAAGCTAAGAGGGTACTCCGGATGAATGGGGTGCCCTTTTTGTTTGAGGGTGAAGTCCCATTGAAAACGTGTCATCCCGAACACTGCCCTTCAGCAGTGGAGGGAACTTCGCGCTAAAGGATCAAAATTTTGCTTCAACTGGCTAAGATCCCTCCTGCGTCGGGATGACAAATTGAACGATCGGGATGACAGGTTGCGTAGTTCTAAGCTGAAAGCGTAAAGCTGAAAGCGTAAAGCTGAAAGATTAAAGCTAAGAGGGTGCTCCAGATGATTGGGATGCCCTTTTTGTTGGGAGGAATTGACCTGCTATTACCCGGGAAAGCCTGTCTTTGGGAATGATTCTATTCTGCTCAAAAAATAATTGAGAAAAACATTAAGCCTAACATTCTGCTTTAAAATATTTTTACCCAAAGGGTACAGGCCCATTTTTAACAGCACTGTCAGCTGGACTTAAACCTGATTGGAGCGGATACCGGCCTGTGAATAAGGCCTGTGGAGTATGAGCGAAAAGCAGGACTTACATTAAAATATACACAACAGCATATTTCCAAAACCTAATTAGACTATTATATAGAACTCAGTAAAGCAGTTCAAAAGCCCTGATGCGTTTACGTAAATTCCTTTTAACCTTCTGAGCAGCCGTTCTATTCCAATAATTCTATAAGACCAACCTACTCCCAAACTTCTGTATTCTTGATTCCTAAAGATTTCGGATTAAATACCGGCTCTTCAACACCTTTTTTCCGTTGTGTCTGGTAATCTTTCAATGCTAAAAATGCAGGCTTGCGTAATAGGATGATTGCTACCACATTTAACCAGGCCATAATACCTACCCCGATATCTCCGAGTGTCCAGGCAGATTCTGCAGTTTTAATCGTTCCATAGAAAGTAGCGATAAGCAGCAATAAACGAAGTGCCCATAAGCCCCATTTTCTGCCTTTTTTATCCAAATAGCTTAAATTGGTTTCAGCAATATAATAATAGGCCATAATGGTGGTAAAGGCAAAGAACAACAGTGAAAAAGCTACAAAACCGGCTCCCAAAGTAGGGAATTCGGTGTTTACTGCACTCTGGGTAAATTCGGCACCAATTTGTGCACCCGGAATATTTTCCATCAGAAAACCTCCCTACGGATTTATAACATTGTATTGTCCGGTAATCAGTATCATAAAGGCAGTAGCACTACAAACAAAAAGTGTATCTACATAAACTGAAAAAGCCTGCACAAGACCCTGAGTAACCGGATGTTTTGCCTCTGCAGCAGCTGCAGCATGTGGTGCCGTACCCTGCCCCGCTTCATTTGAATAAATTCCACGTTTAACTCCCCAGGCTATTGCTAAACCAAATACCCCCCCGAAGAGAGGCTCTAAACCAAAAGCTGAGCTAAAAATCAGGGAGAACATTCCAGGCACTTTTTCAATATTAAAGCCAATAATGATAATCGCAACCAGAATATAGGCGCCCGCCATAAATGGAACTACGATCTCGGCCACCTTCCCAATACGCTTGACACCACCAAAAATAATCAGACCCAGCAGAACTACAATAATAATCCCGGTATAAGCAACGGGCATATCAAATGCATTTTGCATACTCAGGGCAATACTATTACTCTGAACACCTGGTAAAAAGAAGGCTGTACTTAATATGGTGGCCACAGAAAAAACAATGGCATACCATCTGATACCCAAGCCCTTCTCAATGTAAAAAGACGGACCTCCACGGTACTGTCCGTTATTTACCTGCTTATAAATTTGTCCAAGTGTAGCCTCAATAAAGGCAGAAGCACTTCCCAGAAAAGCGATTAACCACATCCAGAATATGGCCCCTGGCCCGCCCATGGCTATTGCGGTAGCTACTCCGAATATTTCCAGTACCTACACGTCCTGATATAGCGATGGCAAAAGCCTGAAATGAACTAACTCCTTTATCTGAAGATTTACCATGAAAAAGCAGCTGGATCATGTGCTTAAAATACCTGAGCTGTACAAAGCGGGTAACTACCGAAAAATAAATTCCGGCACCCATACATAAAACGATGAGTGCATTACTCCAAACTAAATCATTAACGTAACTGATTATACTATCCATGAGCAATGTGAGTTTCTTTTCTTTTTTTCTAAACTGGAATTTGATGGGTGCAAAATCAGTAAAAAAAACGCTAATCTCTAATGAAGCTTAAAAAAGATCTGAATATTTAAGGTGAGTTCGATATAAAATCATGCTGGGGCAAATTTAGATTGAAGATTTTCTCTTGTTTTAGAAAACAGGGTCTTTGTCTCTTCCGTCCTGACTTCATGTGTTTTGCACATGCTAGCGCCTTAAGCAGCTGAGGGATATCGCTCTGCAGGATCAAAATTCTGCTTCAGCCATGAGATCCCTCCTGCGTCGGGATGACGGATAATAGGCTGTGGTTGCCTGAAATAGCTTGACCGTTTTTGAAGTAACATTTAACTCAAAAAC
>CAYHGN010000175.1:0-5623 GCA_964356005.1 uncultured Sphingobacterium sp. | reverse complement strand
GGTAGTTAGAAAATCTCTACTGGCAGCACTTCTGCGGTGAGATTTACTTTCAGTACCGACACTCTTTTGACCCGAGTGATTTTGTTCACTTTCGGAAGCGAATAGGAGAAGTGGGAATGAAGCGGATTTTCCAGGAAAGTATCCATTTGTTTTCGAAGGAAGAACTGAAACAGGAAATGAAGGAAGTCCGCATTGATGCAACGGTTCAGGAGAAAAACATTACGTTCCCTACAGATCATAAACTTTACGAAATGGTGATTTTCAGCTGCCTTCGAATTGCTGAAAATGAAGGTATAACCCTGAAGCGCACCTACCCTTGAGAGATCCGGAAACTGCGCAATAATTTGCGGTTTAGAAACCATCCCCGCAGCCATAAAAAGAAGCTGAAGCTGGAGAAGCGTTTTTACAATATCGCAGTTGAAATTTATAATGATTGCCTGGATAAAGTGCAAGCCAGCACAGAAGCTTTTGATGAGCAGTTTGATGTGATGTATCGGATTCTGATGCAACAGCGTAACGATAGCAATAAAGTTTACAGTTTACATGAGCCAGAGGTCCATTGTATTGCCAAGGGCAAGGAGCACAAAAAATATGAGTTCGGCAATAAGAGTGGTTTTGCCTACACCCGTCGGGGAGGTATTATTGTTGGTGCCATCGCTTTTGAAGACAACCCTTTTGATGGGCACACATTGGAGCCACAGCTGGCACAGGTGGAGGAACTTACCTGGTTTACGCCGAGATATGCCATAGTTGACCGGGGTTACCGTGGACAGAATCAAATTGGAGACACCAATGTGGTCATGCCAAAGAACTTGAAAAGGGAGAGCCGTTACCAGAAAAAGAAACGAGAAGAAAGATGCCGTTCACGTTCCGGAATCGAAGCGCTGATATCACATCTTAAACTGGACCACCGGATGCTCCGGAATTACCTGAAAGGTGCGCTGGGAGATAAAACGAACACCTTTTTAGCTGCCGCAGCTTATAATATGAAGAAATGGATGGCCCGGCAACGAGATATTATTTTTGTCTTCATTAGATTTTTGATTTTTCGGACTGGAATATTGGTTCCGTTTTGTGCAGAAACCTCCAGAGTCATCCAAAATAGGATTTTATAAGGATCAACTAGTAAATTTGAGTTATATGTTCAAAGAAAAGATTTTACTTATCACAGGCGGCACTGGCTCTTTCGGCAATGCCGTTCTCAACCGATTTTTAAATACAGACATTAAAGAGATCCGCATTTTTTCTCGTGACGAGAAGAAGCAGGATGACATGCGCCACCGCCTGAATAATCCCAAGATAAAGTTTTACATCGGAGATGTGCGTAGTAGAAAAAGCGTTGACTTTGCAATGCGAGATGTAAATATTGTGTTTCACGCGGCGGCTCTTAAACAAGTCCCCTCATGTGAATTCTTTCCAATTGAAGCAGTAAATACCAATATCCTTGGGACTGAAAATGTTTTGGATTCTGCCCTTGAACACAAGGTTAATCGAGTTGTAGTTCTTAGTACAGATAAGGCTGTATATCCAGTTAATGCTATGGGCATTTCAAAAGCCATGATGGAAAAAGTTATGATTTCTAAAGCACGTTCTTTAGGTAACATAACCTCAACAGTTTTATGTGGTACTCGTTATGGAAATGTGATGGCTTCGAGAGGTTCTATAATTCCATTATTCATTGGTCAAATAAAAGCTCACAAGGACCTTACAGTTACAGATCCTGATATGACAAGGTTTATGATGACGTTGGAAGAAGCTGTTGATTTAGTTCTTTTTGCTTTCGAGCACGGTAAAAATGGAGACATGTTTATTCAAAAGGCGTCGGCTTCAACAATAGGGGATTTAGCTAAGGCCTTACTAGAGATGTATAATTCCAAAAGCAAAGCACGAATAATAGGAACACGGCACGGAGAGAAGTTATACGAAACTTTAGTAAATCGCGAAGAAATGGCTAAAGCTATCGATTTGGGTAATTACTATCGCGTTCCTGCTGACATACGGGATTTAAATTATGATAATTACTTCATTCATGGAGAAGAGGAGGTTTCCAAAATTGAAGAATATAATTCGCATAACACTAATCGTTTAAAAGTCGAAGATATTAAGCATTTGTTACTTAAACTTCCATTAATCCGGGAGGATATTCTTGGAGAGATATTGGATCATTATCCAGACTGACCACTTTAGAGCTTTTTGTTATGATCAAAATCGGCATTACCGGCCAATCGGGTTTTATTGGCACACATTTATTTAATACACTGGGATTATTTAAGGATAGGTTTGTCTGTATTCCTTTTGAAGATTCGTATTTTTCGAATCAGGATAGGATGTTGTCTTTTGTAAGAGACTGCGATTCAATTGTTCATTTAGCTGCAGTGAATCGTCATGCCGATTCAGCGATAATCTACAAGACAAATATTGGACTGGTTAAGCAACTTATCTCGGCTTGTGAGGAGACTGAATCAAGACCACATATAATATTTTCATCAAGCTCACAAGAAGAATATGATAACATTTATGGCAAATCTAAAAAAGCGGGAAGGTTGTTGTTTGAGCAATGGGCAGAACGCAATAAAGCTAGATTCACCGGGTTTGTAATTCCAAATGTTTATGGGCCCTTTGGTAACCCTTATTACAATTCCGTGGTTGCAACTTTTTGTCATCAGCTTACCCATAATGAAAAACCTCAAATTATTAAAGATATTGAAGTTAAATTGATTTATGTTGATGAGTTGGTCAGGGAAGTCATAGATCATATTAACCTGGGGCATTATGAATCACGTCAAGATGCTATTATTAAAAGGATTACAATCAATCACACGGTTGAGGTTAAGGTTTCTGTTCTTCTAAATAAGTTGGTGGGATTTAGAAATGATTACATGACAAATGGAATAATTCCTGATTTGAACGATAATTTCACACGAAACTTATTTAATACTTTTCTTTGCTATATTAATCATGATTCGCATTTCCCATTTTTTCTGCAACTTAATACTGATAATCGTGGGGATTATGTGGAAATGATTAAGACAAAGGGTGGCGGTCAAGTTTCCTTTTCAACAACAGCACCGAGTATCACCCGAGGCAATCATTTTCATACACGTAAGGCAGAACGCTTCGTTGTGATTAAAGGTCAAGCAAAGGTTGATCTTCGTCGAATAGGGACGGAAAGAATAATTTCTTTTGCCTTGGACGGGGAACGGCCTTCTTTTGTGGATATACCTATATGGCATACGCACCATATTACAAATATTGGGGAGGAAGATCTGTATACTATTTTCTGGATTAATGAGTTTTATGATCCTAATGACCCGGATACTTATTTCAATAATGTATAAGGACAGCAGCGACACAGCTTTTGTTGAACTATGGAAATTTTAATTGTAAGTCAATATTTTTGGCCTGAGAGTTTTAAGATTAATGATCTTGCTTTTGCATTAAAGGAAAGGGGGCATAATATTACGGTTCTTACAGGAATGCCAAATTACCCAGAAGGAAAATTCTTTAAAGGGTACGAACTGTTTTCAAAGAAAACTGAGTTTTTCGGAGGGATTAAGATAATCAGAGTACCTATAATACCTCGAGGAAGCGCAAGTGGAATGATGTTGTTTTTAAATTATTTCTCTTTCATGACTATTGGTACAATTTGGTCATTTTTTTTATCCAGAAAATATGAAGCAATTATTGCCCTTAATTATTCACCAATAACTGCCGTATATCCTGCTGTTATTTATAAAATGCTGCATGATACTGTCATGTATCTGTGGGTTTTTGATTTATGGCCGGAAAGTGTCAGAAGTGCGGGTAAACTTAAATGGAGTATAGTCGATAAGTTATTATTAAGAATGGTCAAGTCGATTTACGACAAATCGGATAAAATACTAATTTCTTCAGAAGGATTTGGTAAATCCATCAAGGAAAAGGGGGTTAACGAAAATAAAGTAGTTTATATGCCAAATTGGGCGGAGGCTATTTTCGAGGATCTTTCTTTGGTTGATGAACAAAAATATTTGTCTATTATTCCGGACGGCTTTATCATCATGTTTGCCGGAAATATTGGTGAAGCTCAAGATTTCGACTCAATTCTGAAAGCTGCTGAATTAACTCAAAAGATAAGGGACATCAAATGGGTTATAATAGGGGATGGTCGAAAGCGTGAAGAATTAAAAAAAGAAATAGATAGTCGATGTTTAAGTGAATCAGTTTTTTTATTGGGTAGATACCCTTTATTTGAGATGCCAAGCTTTTTCGTCCATGCTAATATTATGTTGTTTTCATTGAAAGACGAAGAAATATTCTCATTAACTCTGCCTGGGAAAGTGCAATCTTATATGGCTTTTGGTAAACCAATTGTCGCTATGATAAATGGAGAAGGCTACGAAGTCGTTATGAAGGCAAACTGCGGATTTACGTGTAGTGCGGGGGATTACAAGGGATTAGCCAGTAATATAATTAAAGCTTATGAAATGCCAGACAATGAGCTTGCTGTTTTAGGTAAGAACGGTTATGAATATTACAAAACTAATTTTGCCAAAGAAATGCTTATTGATCGATTTGAAAGAATTTTAAGAAATAATGAGGAAGATATTAATCACAGGGTATAACGGGTTCGTTGGGTCCGCTATTACTTCTGTTTTTACAGAATACAATCTTATTGGAGTTGATTTATTGCCAGGACAATCAGTTCATCAGCATTTCGACTGGGAAAATATTGGAATAGTTCCTGAAATTGACTGTATAATTCATTTAGCAGGAAAGTCACAAGATACAAGCGATGTTTCAAAGACCGAGGAATATACAAAAATAAACCTTGGTCTAACTCAAAGAATATTTGATCACTTCTTGCGTTCAAATGCCCAAAAGTTCTTTTTTTTTAGTTCTGTCAAAGCTATAGCAGATACCTTAATTGGCGATCAGCTTACCGAGGATGATAAACCTAACCCTAAAACACCATACGGAATGTCGAAATTGGCTGCTGAGCAATATATTTTATCTAAAACGATACCCGTCGGTAAAAAGGTCTATATTCTTAGGCCTTGTATGATACATGGTCCGGGCAACAAAGGTAGCCTTAAATTATTATACAATCTCGTACAAAAGGGACTTCCCTGGCCACTTGGTGCTTTCGAGAATTTTCGCTCTTTTACCTCCATTGGCAATTTAATGTTTATTATCAAGGAACTAATTGATAAGGACATTGAACCCGGTGTATACCAGGTGGCTGATGACGATCCCTTGTCTACTAGTGAACTGATCGAAATAATGGCATTATCGCTTAACCAGAAGCCTCATATCTGGAAAATTCCTCAAGGTTTTATTCAGTTAGCTGCTAAACTCGGTGATATCACTCACTTTCCTCTTAACACCGAAAGTTTGAAAAAGCTCACTGATTCGTATGTTGTTTCAAACCAGAAGCTTAGGAAAGCTCTTGGTGTTACCCACCTACCATTTACATCAAGGGAAGGGTTAATTCATACTCTTGAGAGCTTTAATTCCGGTGGGATTTATAATTCTTAGAATTGATTTGAGTAATTTGACCCAACATTTGAGAAATTTGTGGATAATTCTTTATGATTGTCCGTAATGATTAACCTAAACTATCCAACAGAATGAAATACATGCG
>CAYHGN010000174.1:0-5712 GCA_964356005.1 uncultured Sphingobacterium sp. | reverse complement strand
TCTCAATACTCAATACTCAATACTCAATACTCAATACTCAATACTCACTACTCAATACTTCAAATAGTACTCCAAAAACCCATACGCCACTTCATTCGACTCGGGATTCGGAGTATGCTCGGGACGATTTGTCATCGCAACACGATTCTTATAGCCCAATAAATTATTCACTGCTACAGAATGATTAAGCGGAATCCAGCGATTTGCAGGATCTTCAGAACCACCCGAAACCAGAAATGGTCGGGGGGCCATCAGAGCATGCAATTCCTGAAGATTATACCCTTCTGAAACAAGTTTAGGATACAAACCTTTTGCAGGATTGTCTTTAGTGATCAATCCTCTTTTGCGCCAGGGCTGGGGATGATATCCCAGATACCAGGGTTCCCAGTAATTGATCGATTCACGGGAATTCTCGAAAACTATACCCGGATCTGACCACACGGCACAGGCAAATTTCTCGTACAAACAGGAAGCAAACATTGCCCATTTCCCTCCGTATGAATGACCCATAATGCCGATCCGTTTTGAATCAACATTCTGAACCTTCGCCAGCACATTCCATGCGTTTGCAGCAGCATAAGCCAGCATTGATAATGGCTGAACACTTGCATTTTGAATACCGGGGTAATAAATTGAGTAAGTTTTGGAATTGGTACTTTCTGTTGTACCCAGAGAAAGTGTCACAAATCCCCTTTTACAAAGCTGATAAGCAAAATCACGATCCGGAAGGTCAGGTCTACCTAAACCTGCAGCAGTCTCAGGTTCATAATAAACAGTAATAACTGCCGGCATTTTACCCTTGCCATCAGGAACTATAAGGTAGCCATTAGTTTTCTGGCCGGGGACCCAGTTGAAGCGGACCTTATATTGGGTATAGCCATCCCTTTTAATAGAATCCAGAAACTCCAGCTTCTGATCTGTTATAAGTGCAGGCCATTTACCCATCATTCCATTCCAGCGATCAAGGATTTCAACACGCCTTTTCTTCCAGTCTGCAGGATTTTTCACAGGCCGTCCATCATAAAATTTTAAAGGGGAACGATATTCCCCATATTGATCTTTAAACTGATCAGGTGTAGGGAAGTATGGTGCAATCTTCTGCCATGCTGATTCCTTACTTACTTCTTGTGCATCACAATTTTGATAAAGCATTGGAAGACATAACAGAATAAGAACAATTCGGATAAATAAAGTTTTCATCATCTATTTGAGATATTTTTCAAACCAGTCGAGCATTTCAATCTTCATATCATCAGTGAATACATGACCTGTATTGGGATAAATAATACTTTTAAACTTATCTTTCTCTTTGTAAAGAGAATAAACAGTATCTAATTTTTTCTCAAGCGTTTTCATACCACTTAGCGGTGAACCTGCATCGCTGTCACCGGTAAGCGCCAAAAAGGGCCTTGGAGCAATAAGACCCATTACTGCTTCAGTATCAAAGTGTTGCAGCATCCCAGGGACGAAATAATAGATCCCGTGTGCTTTTAGTTCTCTTTGTTCAATAAGTTCCTTGTAGCGAGTAAAGCAAGCTATTCCAACCACAACCTTGACTCGTTCATCAAGCGCAGCCAGCCACCATGCCCTGGTACTTCCCATGCTCATTCCCTCTACACCTATCTTTTCTGAATCGATTTCTGGGCGGGTGTTCAAATAATCCAGGGCAATTTGCTCATCACGGATCTGCATCCCCCATAGTGAGCGGCCAAACCATAAATTGATCTTAAAAGTCGAAGACTCTTGATCAGCTCCTTTAGATTGGGTCTCGGGTGATCCGGCCGGACCTGTACCACGGCGTTCTCCATTAAAATAACTGTCGATAGCCATTACCGCATATCCTTTTGAAATCAGCAAAGACAAAACATCCTGTGCAGTACCCGAATTCGAACCGAAAACATTGTCTTTACTACTCCCATGTCCATGCATTCCCAATACTACCGGCACCTTCCCTTTTACATTCGTTGGAATAGCCAGGTATCCGGGAATCAGACCATCCACTTCATTATCTATCAGAAATTTCTCGAGTATATATCCGTTCATCTGCTTTCTGAAAACGGTTTTTACATTCAGATTCTTTGGACGGGCAGGAATATCACCCAATAATCGCTGAAGGGTAGCAGCCACCTGAGCCCTGTCATTTTTCCAGGCAGGCAATGCGGAAGGAAATTGAAAATCAGGATAGTTCCATTTTTGATAATATTCAGGAACTCCTTCCCATGGGCTTTGTTCTTTCCAGAGCACTTCCTGTGCAGATGATGAGGTAGATATCCCTGATAATATCAGGAATAATAATGATAAACAAAGAAGGTTTGATTTCATTCGATTTTCAATTTAGTTTGATAATTTCTAAGCAATAATTACAATCAAAATAAATCCTTAAGCCTTTGCAGCTTCCGCAATAAGTTTCGCAGAAAGATCCTTTCCAAGGAATTTATCAATCAGTTTATGCACTCCATAGAGCAATGGGGTCATCAGGATAGCAACTATAAATTTATAGGTATAATTAACCAATCCAATAGCAGCGACCATTTGCCAACTCCAATTATACTGGGGATTTAGATAAAAGGCAATGAAGATAACTACAAAGCTGTCGATCATTTGAGACACTAGTGTAGAACCGGTAGCTCTTAACCATAGGAACCTCTCACCTGTAAGCTTCTTGATGTGATGAAAAAGAATAACATCAGCCATTTGTCCGATCAGAAATGCTATAATAGAACCAGCAATAATCCACATTCCCTGTCCGAAAATTCCATTGAAAGCTGCATTCATATCCACATCTACCCCATCAACTTTTTGACTGACCCAAAAATCTGATGGGACCAGATCCATTGCAAAACCTACTACTATAAAAGCATAGCTAATCAGAATTGCAGCCAGTATAGACAAAAAACGAACCTGCCTGACCCCAAAGTACTCATTGATGATATCTGTCATTATAAATATGAGCGGCCAGGTAACTACTCCGGCTGACATATTAAAGGAAAGGTCAGGAACACCGAACATATCAATATTGAATTTGTCCATTCCCAGAGAACCCTCTACTGTAAATATCTTAACCCCGATAAACTCAGCGAGTATAGCATTTGCAACAAGAAATGTGCCCAGAATGAGCAGAAGTCTACTTTCTTTGCTTTTATATGTCATTTATGGCTTAAAATTTTAAATTAAAATAACAATTAATCCCGGAAATTATAAAAGATTCTAAATGAGGGGAATTAAAAATATCTAATTTAGAATTAATATGCATTTAAAATCCAAATTGCCTGATATAGGTACCACCATTTTTACAGTAATGTCTCAACTGGCTTCAGAGTACAAAGCCATCAATTTATCACAAGGATTTCCTGATTATGAATGTTCACCTCAACTGGTGGAGCTGGTAAATAATTACATGAAGGCTGGATATAATCAATATGCTCCAATGGCCGGCCTGCATTCATTAAGAGAGCGAATTGCTGAAAAACAAGAAAAACTACATCAGGCAAAATACAATCCTGACACAGAAATAACCATTACTGCAGGTGGAACCCAAGCCTTATTTACTTCTATTGCCTGTGTAATTCGGCCTGGTGATGAGGTTATTATTTTCGAGCCTGCATATGATTCATATACACCTGCAGTCATTCTGTTCGGAGGCCTGGTCAGATCTGTTGAACTAAATGCCCCTGATTACACCATTAACTGGCAGGAAGTCAGGCAAATGATCAACGAAAAGACGCGCATGATCATGATCAATAGTCCCAATAATCCGACTGCGAAAACTTTGGCAGAAGAGGATATGGCAGAGCTGATCAGTATTACAAGAGATAGCAATATTTTGATAATTAGCGATGAAGTGTACGAACATTTGGTTTATGATGGGAGAAAGCATCTGAGTGTTTCGCACTATCCGGAACTAATGGAAAGAAGTTTTATAACAGCTTCATTTGGAAAACTATTACATACCACCGGATGGAAATTAGGATATTGTCTGGCACCGGAATGGCTAATGAAAGAATTCCGAAAAGTCCATCAGTTTGAAATCTTTAGTGTTAATTCAGCTATACAACATGCCATTTCTGATTATTTGTTAGATGAACGTAATTATTTGGAAATCAGTGATTTTTTTCAGAACAAGAAAGATTTTTTTTATAACTTGATGCAACAGACACGGTTTGACCTGCTTCCATGTTACGGTTCATATTTTCAATCGGTTCAGTATAGCAGAATAAGCGATGAAGCAGATACCGATCTTGCGAAAAGGATAATACGGGAATATGGTGTGGCCTCCATACCTGTGTCTGCATTTTATCGAAAAGGTACTGATCATAGGGTTTTACGCTTTTGCTTCGCTAAAAAGCACGAAACGCTCGAAAAGGCCGTTATTAAGCTGGCTAAAATATAGCAGCAACCTAAATTGGGCATTAACGTATGAATATCTTTGCATGGATACGCTAAAAATCACAACCTTTCAGGCTTACCTTTTCTGGGAGAACATTGAGAAAAACCTTCAAAACCTCGGGCTGAGACTTTCTTCAATTCGTGAAAAAACAGACCTGATTGTTTTGCCGGAAATGTTTAGCACCGGCTTTTCAATGAATCCTGAGCCTCTGGCGGAAGAAATGGATGGTAAAACGATGAAGTGGATGCATCAGCAGGCAAAAAAGTTTGATTGTGTGCTTACAGGCAGTATCATTATTAAAGAGGATAAAAAATACTTTAACCGCTTAATCTGGATGCGCCCTGATGGCAGCTATGAGTTTTATGACAAAAGGCACCTCTTTGGTTTGGGCGAAGAGGACAAACACTATTCTTCCGGAAATAAAAAACTATTTGTTGAATTAAATGGCTGGAAGATTTGTCCGATGATCTGTTATGATCTTCGTTTCCCTGTGTGGCTCCGAAATAAAAACGAAGAATATGACATGCTCCTGATTGTAGCTAACTGGCCTGAACGTCGTTCATTGCACTGGCGTACTCTCATTCCGGCACGAGCCATAGAGAATCAGGCATTTGTAATAGCGGTAAACCGGGTGGGACATGATGGCAATGAGATTTACCATTCAGGCGACTCCATGTGCATTGATCCTAATGGTAAAGTGATTTATTACAAACCCAATGACGAGGATCTTTATACTTTTTCAATAAATAAAGAAGATCTCATTGCAGCAAGGAAGTCATTTCCATTCCTGAAAGATGCAGATAAGTTTAAACTCAATGTAATTAAGTAGTCCTGAATTAGTAAACAAAAAAATATCCCTGCAAAGCCCTAATAATGGAAATAAAACATCGTGAGAATGCCCATAAAGGCTCGTTTTACGTTGAAGAAAATAATAAAGTGCTTGCAGAACTAAGTTACAGCTTTGCAGGTGCAGATAAACTGATTTTGGATCAAATCAGGGTTTCATCTGAATTAAAATTAAAGAACATTAGAAACAGTCTGGTGGAGGCTGCAGTTAATTATTCGAAAATAAAAAATATTAGAATCGTGCCACTTTGTCCTTTTGCAAAAGACCTGATTGAGAATACTCCCGAATATCGGGAAGTACTGATCAAAAAAGATCTTAAATAATTTTGGATCATTGTTGTCCGATTAAAATTAAATTTTTAGTCAAATGTGCCATCTATGACTTTAAAACGAAAATTTATTTACGTTTTAAAAAGCATGCCCTCCTGTTTTATCAAAATTATAGGATAAGCAAAATGAGGTTCCAGCTTTCGCTGGAA
>CAYHGN010000173.1:0-5725 GCA_964356005.1 uncultured Sphingobacterium sp. | reverse complement strand
GATTGGTGCATTTTCAGCACACATGGTATCTCCTGTTTTGATATCCTTAAATCCAACTACAGCAGCAATATCACCTGCTCCAACATTAGGAATAGGATTTTGCTTGTTAGCATGCATCTGGAAAATACGTGAAATACGCTCCTTATTGTCAGAACGCATATTGTGCACATAAGAACCAGCTTCCAGGTTACCTGAATATACACGGATAAAACACAAACGACCTACGAATGGGTCGGTTGCAATCTTGAAGGCTAATGCAGCGAATGGCTCTTTTTCACTTGGCTTACGAACAATTTCTTCGCCTGTTTCAGGATTAGTTCCAACAATACCTTCAACATCCATTGGTGATGGCAATAATTCCATCACATAATCAAGCATGGTTTGTACACCTTTATTTTTGAAAGATGAACCACATACCATCGGTACGATCTTAGCATCAAGAACAGCCTTACGTAATGCGTCCAAAACTTCACGCTCGGTGATGGTCTCGGGTGCATCAAAGAATTTTTCCATCAAACCTTCGTCGTATTCGGCTACAGATTCGAGCAATTTCTCTCTCCACTCAGTAGCTTCAGCGACCATATCATCAGGAATTGGAACCTCAGTAAAAGTCATGCCTTTATCGTGCTCATTCCAAACGATACCACGGAAGTTGATCAGATCAACCACTCCTTTAAAGCTATCTTCAGCACCTATTGGTAATTGCAAAGGAACCGCATTGCTTCCAAGCATATCCTTAACCTGCTTAACAACTTTTAGGAAATCAGCACCTGAACGGTCCATCTTATTTACGAAACCTATACGGGCAACGTTATAATTATTTGCTAAACGCCAGTTTGTTTCTGATTGTGGCTCAACACCATCAACAGCTGAAAAAAGGAATACCAATCCATCCAATACACGTAATGAACGGTTTACCTCTACGGTAAAATCTACGTGTCCCGGCGTATCGATAATATTAATATGGTAAGTTTGATCTCTGTATTTCCAGTCAACAGTAGTTGCTGCTGAAGTAATAGTAATCCCACGCTCCTGCTCCTGTGCCATCCAGTCCATCGTTGCGGCACCATCATGCACTTCACCAATCTTATGGCTCACACCCGAGTAGTAAAGAATTCGCTCAGTTGTTGTGGTTTTACCCGCATCAATATGGGCTGCAATTCCGATATTTCTTGTGTATCTTAAATCTCTTGACATTATTTTATCCTGTTAGAATCTGAAATGAGAGAATGCTTTGTTAGCTTCTGCCATTTTGTGAGTATCTTCTTTCTTCTTAACTGCAGCACCTTCACCCTTTGAAGCTGAAATGATTTCTCCGGCTAATTTCTCGGTCATGGTCTTCTCACCACGCTTACGTGAATAATTAATAAGCCATTTCATTCCCAAGGCGATTTTACGTTCAGGACGAACCTCTGTAGGAACCTGGAAGTTTGCACCACCAACACGACGGGATTTAACCTCTACCGCTGGCATTACATTATTCAAAGCTTTTTTCCAGGATTCTAATCCGTTTTCGCTTGTTTTTTTCTCTACTAATTCAACTGCATCGTAGAAAATAGAGTATGCGATAGATTTTTTACCGTCATACATCATATTATTTACAAACCTGGTCACCATTATGTCGTTAAACTTTGGATCAGGCAGTAAGATTCTCTTTTTTGGTTTTGACTTTCTCATGTTGCTTTCCTCCGTTTAATTATTTCTTTTTCCCTTTTGCAGGTGCGGCAGCTGCCTGACCTGGTTTTGGTTTCTTAGTTCCGTATTTAGAACGACGTTGGTTACGACCGGCTACACCGGAAGTATCTAAAGCTCCACGAATGATGTGATAACGTACACCCGGTAAATCTTTCACACGACCACCGCGGATTAACACGATAGAGTGTTCCTGCAGGTTATGGCCTTCTCCGGGAATATAAGCATTCACTTCTTTTCCGTTGGTTAAGCGCACACGTGCAACTTTACGCATTGCTGAGTTTGGTTTTTTAGGGGTAGTGGTATACACACGTGTGCACACTCCTCTTCGCTGTGGACAGCTGTCCAACGCTGGCGACTTACTCTTGTCGACCAGAGCTACTCTACCTTTTCTAACTAATTGTTGGATAGTAGGCATTTTTTCCTTTTAGTGTTTATATTTTTTTAATCCCCGCATACCGCTTTTTACAGCTTTCATTTAGGGATTGCAAAAGTAGGAAGTTTATTTTGATTTTCAATGGGTTGGGGGAAGAATTTATTCGGGGTTGAATTTGAGGACTGAGGTCTGAGGTATGAGGACTGAGGTATGAGGTATGATGTCTGTGGTTGACAACTGATAACTGAATAACTGAATAACTGATAACTGAATAACTGATATGGAAAGCAGGGTCTGTACTGTATATTATTGTCAGTCCGGCCTGGAGTTTATCCTGACGACAGGAAGGACAATAGTTTTGGCTTATCATGTTTAATTTCGCCATAGATTTTTGGTAAGCCAAAAGCTGCCGCTGCAATCCGGTTTATTTCGGTCAGGGCTTGCAGGGAACAGTGGAGGCAGCGAGAGTCACAAGCGACACGCTTGGGCCAGCATGGAAAGAGAACCATGAATTTAAAACGGTCATACACACTTTCAAGGCACATGGCTGATTGCCTAAGCACCATGTCATCCTGATTCGCCCTTTGCGACTGAAGGAACTTATTATTAATAGAAGGATTTATTAGATGTTTATTTGAAAAATATGGCTGGAGCATCAATGTTCCGGCAGTCCCGCTAATGTTCCAAGCTTAAAGGGAATGTTGCTACTTTATGAAAGCGGCTGCTGCTTTAAGGCTTTCCATGTATATCGGGTTTAGGGTTGGGAGGGCTGTGCTGCTATTTGAGTACCGTTCTGGTATGCCGAATGACCAGTTGATCAAAAAACAAAACACATTTAATATATTGAAATTTATTTCATTTTTTGAAATTTAAATAGTATATTCGCTTAATGGTCATACTGATAAAAAGAAGCCTTGCAGAATTTGCAAAGAAACATCCAACATCAGCAGAGCCACTGAATCATTGGTATGAAATTGCGAGGAAAGCTAATTGGGGGAGGTTGGCTGATATTAAAGAAGCATTTAATAATGTGGATTATGTTGGCAATGACCGATATGTTTTTAATATCAATGGAAATGATTACCGGCTTGTTGTAATGGTATTTTTTGATAAACGTACCATATATATCAGGTTCATTGGTACACATAATGAGTATGATAAAATTGATTGTTCAACTATATAACTGAAGAGAGATGATTGATAAAATTAGAAACGAGACACAATACAATCAAGTAATGGCTTTAATAGAAACCTTTATTAAGAAGGCAACTGAAGGTGGGGGCTTCCATTCACTTTCTCAAACAGACACTGACGAATTAAGCCGTATTAGCTTATTGGCTGAGCAATATGAAGATACTATTTTAAAAGTAATGCCCTTGCCGGTTACTATTAACTCCGTAGTGCAAAACAAGATCAATGAATTAAATATTACCCAGGCTAAACTTGCAGAAATGTTAGAGGTAGGGAAACCTAAACTATCTCAAATATTGAAAGGGAAACGCCCACCTGATGTTCGGTTTTTGAAAGCTGTTCATTCCAAGCTGGGTATTAGTGGGGATTTTTTATTAGACAATGCTTAAACGGAATGATTCTGATATGAATGGATTGGAAATCCTGTTTTATTTGGCAATCCGGTAGTCACGCTTCGCTTAAAACTACGGACAGTAGTGCCTCACCCCAGCCCTCTCCAAAGGAGAGAGAGCTGAATGATCTTGCTTCATTGTTGATCAGGTTGCAATGAATAGCTATTTATTCTCAATCCTAAACTTCCCACGGGCTGTCATCCCGACACAGGAGGGATCTCATCAAACGTTGATAATTTTTTGGAAAGCAAGGCCTGCACTCCGTATTAAAATCAGTCCGGCTTTCCGCTCATACGCCTGCAGGCCTTGCGCGCCCAGGCCGGTACCCGCTGCAATCCGGTTTAGATTGGTAAGGGCAGTGCAAGGAACGGCGGAAACGCGTGACGCTCCTCCTGTTTCAAGTTTTTATTCCATCTATCATTGGCTCTTGCATTTTCATTCTGGTTTTTATACTATTCTATATTCGCTTCTTCTACGCTTTGCTTTTCTTCACTAATCTTGCAATTCATTCTTTAGAATAAACCTTTAATGCAATATCAAACTAAAAGGCTTCAAGAAAATCTTAAAATAACACCCCGAATATTGTTCCGGGAATACCCGGCTAAGTTTACGATCCTGATCAAATCAAATGACATCTTTAGGGGAATAATACCACAATTCCGTATATTTGAATATGATCAGGACAGTTTTAAAGCCAAAACATCAGCAAGTTACTATCAGCTTACCCGAAAGTTTTGTCGGTAAGCAGGTGGAAATATTAGCATTCACAATTGACGATACTTTGGAAACTGATATTGCAGGTGAACCTCTTACACATTATGCCTCCGAAAAAGTTTTGTCTGAAAGCTGGCTGACTCCCGAAGAAGATGAAGCATGGAAAAATTTATAAAAGGAGATGTAATTGTTCTTCCTTTCCCCTTTTCCGATCTTTCGGGCAGCAAACGCAGACCTGCATTTGTAATAGCCGATTTATCAGGTAAGAGGTTATAATTGAGCTAACAAATTAGTATAATCTTCATGAGAGCCAATCCAGAACCAAATAATTGTATCTTTTTCAATAACACCTAAAGCTCTGTAAGACAAACCTACTCTGACAGAATAAATTGGTTGCTTATCATGAATTTGCTTAAAGTGCAAGCCGGGATGATTGTTGTTTAGCTTCCATAATTTATAGGAGTTTTTTGCTCTTTCCTGAACGCTTTTTGGAAGCCTGGCAAAGGCTTTTCGGAATCTTGCTGTTGTTACCGATTCCAACTACCAGTCAGTTTTTTTGGTTTTTCCACTACTATACTCATCAATAGCCTCCTTCGCCAGAAAATCTAATTTTCCTCCACTATTTTTTAAAGTAGTTTTCCACCTTATCTCGTCAGTAAGCATTTTTGCAATTTGCCTTTGATCTTCAACTTCAAGTTGCTCTATTTTGATGATCACATCTTTGAGTTCCTCAATCATATTTTTTTCTTTTTCTAAAATTAACCATTTTATTTAAAAGAAGAATTCGGCAAATTATTGCCTGAGTGAATTTCATCTGCATGAACACCACAATTCCATATATTTGAATATGATCAGGACAGTTTTAAAGCCAAAACATCAGGATGTTACTATCAGCTTACCCGAAAGTTTTGTTGGTAAGCAGGTGGAAATATTAGCATTCACAATTGACGATACTTTGGAAACTGATATTGCAGGTGAACCTCTTACACATTATGCCTCCGAAAATGTTTTGTCTGAAAGCTGGCTGACTCCCGAAGAAGATGAAATATGGAAAAGTTTGTAAAAGGAGATATAATTGTTATTCCTTTTCCATTTTCCGATCTTTCCGGCAGTAATTCAATTCTGAATAAATTTATCAATCCTCAAAAACCGCATCCAGATCCAGTTCGAATCCGGGAAGAACTTCCGAATACACTTTTTCGCTTAATGTAAAGAGTTTAGATGGCCTGTATTTCCCATCCACGTCCAGGGTATACTTTAGCAAAGTCTTGTCTCCGGGACTGACAACCCAATATTCCTTAACCCCGAACTCTTCATAAATGTTGTATTTATTGAGAAGCTCCGTTCTGTTATTTCCCGG
>CAYHGN010000172.1:0-5809 GCA_964356005.1 uncultured Sphingobacterium sp. | reverse complement strand
TCAATATCGTAAAAGATAAAGATTTGCTTGACCTGTTGGATACCCGGAGCCTGACCTTGAAATACACTCGTAGTTTTGATTTATTGAGTTTATAAATATTCTTGACAGCGCAGAACTAGTGCGCGCCGAATGTCATTATTTAAGCTATTATTTCCATTGGCACCCTATCATGCTTAAGTATTGGGGTATCTATTTCGGTTTTTTATATCAAAGAATAAGTCTATGAAATATCTATTCATCTTTTTACTATATATTCCGTTTTATACAAATGCGCAGGATATTTCGGACAATACCTTTTACAATTCATTTATGAAGCACTTCAAATTTAGCCCTCCACGCGAGCGGTTTACGGCCGGATTTTCACTCCATTCTATAGGATGAAAACTGATTCGAAAGGTGTAATTATAAGTTATGAGCCTAGCCTTAACATTGATAGTATTTTGTTAAAGGACATTGATAGGACATTCCACCGGGCGGATAAAGCCGGCTTGACAGCTTTTAAGTATCGCAAGAAAACTTTGATCCTTCCTGTTATGGTGATCAGAGGAAATCCAAGCGGGGTCGACTTTGGAATGTGGCAATATGAAAAGGAGCTACGGTCGAATATTGTTCTACTGTCACCGTTTATTTATTTGATGAGCACAATGAAACCCATTGTTAACTAATTGACTGGTTAATTCGTTTTGTAATACATTTTATGAGGCACAAAGCATCTCATGATTATTCTACCTAATAGAATCCAACTATATGACTATAAGGAAATTATAAATATTTTTTTATATTTATGATGACTAATAAACCGCTATATCATGTTGAAAAGACTTTTAAGCCTCCTGCTTATTCTAGTTGCCATTGAAGCCACACCACAGACTTCAGGGCTCAGACTAACCGCTCCACTTAACGGCAACACAGTGAATCCAAATCAGCGAATGTTATTTAGCTGGATTCCACCAAGGCCGGCGGAAGGCGATCAAATACACAAACTCAAAATTGTTGAAATTCTTGGCGACCAGTCACCAGAGCAAGCATTCAGGGGAAATAAACCAATTTTCGAAAAGGATAGTACCCTTTTTTTCAGAACCAATAAACCACATTTTGAAAAGGACAGCATCAAAGCATTGACCGTAAATGCACGGTTTCCTGCGGGTAAAAAATATGCCTGGAGCATCCAGGTGTTAAACCGGGATGGAAAGCCCATTGGCACTGACAGGCCTAATGTTTTTACGTTTCGAACTGCAAATGGAGCAGGACCCACTAAATCGGATGTCGTGGAAAGAAAGCAGAATTAAAGCCGATTAAAGAACAATCTTAGCTTTTCTGATAACAATCCCCACTGTCAGTCAAGTTAAGGTAGCGAATCTTCGGATTTTTCAATGATGAGGTTCTCCTGACTCCTCTCTGCTATCTCTCTAGCGCGCGCCTGTGGGGCGTGCTTCATAACTTTCTCACCTATCATTTTTGCAAAAGCTATCTATAATAAAGATCCCTCCTACCCAAACTCCGGTCCAATAATCGCAAATTGATTCTCTGGTATGCCCCGAAAACGATTAGTCCCCCGAAACATCCTTATAAAACTACGTTGCTCTGTAAAACCAATCTCTTTGAGCCATGCTATCCATTCCGGCTCAAAATGCAAAACATCCATAATAACAGGAGACCCTGCACACTTACTTAAGGCAGCAAATAAAAGTTCCTTTGCAATGCTGCTGCTTTCTGCTATAATCGGGCCGATATGAATAAAATCATTCCCGTATCTGCCCATAGAATATCCCTTGATTTTATTTTTCTCTTCAATCAGAAAGGAAAATTCCGGTGCTTTTTCACTCATCCACAGCAACAATGATGAACGGTTTGCACCAAAGATTTTGCTGTCAAATTCAATCAACCCCGGCAAATCTTCCTTCTGAATTGCTCTGGCATTTGTAGGATAAAATAAGTCCTTTGCAAGCACCATATTCATCCGGCTCAGGGGGTACTCATCAACAAAATTCAATTTAAGATAAACTTCCCGACCCTGAGGTGTAGCATCCAATTTCACAGTTTCTTCGGTTTGCAAAATCTGAAGGGCTTCCTGAAGTAATTGCTTTCCTATCCCCTGCCGCCGGAATTCAGGGTCAACCAATACCATGCCTACCCAGCTAAATGAATGTCCATATCTGATCGTAGTAACAGTTCCCACAATTTGATCCTGAAAAGTGGCAACCATACAAGCTTCCGGACTATGCTGCAAAAATATCTGCCAATCCGGTTCCAATTGGTTCCATTTGGCTTTACGACATAGCTTTAAGCTATCTGCGATATCATCCGGCTTCATTGTTCGATACTTAATCATCGATACTTGACAAATATTGAATTGAATAACACAAAATCCTCCACCTAACCATTACTCCCTAGTCGATAATTACACATTCGATATTCAGATAATTGGCAATTTTCTGAATGGTGCCGGCATGATGACCAATTCCAAGAGCAAAATGATGAGTAGGTCCTTCCATAGTCCAGCGGCGAATAAAAACCCTTACATTCTCCTTAAAATAGCCCCGGGTATTCGTGTTGCCGGTTGCAGGAATCGGACCTTTAACAGATTCTCCTTCAGCAATAACAAACTTAAATTTCCCCTCAAACGTAGAATTGATACTCAATATAGTAATTGGCCCTTCTTTTATCTTGAACTCTACCCCAGCACCAAATCCGGGTTTGCCATGATACTTTTTCAGACTGCGTAATACAGGTCTGCCTTCAGCAATGGCAACATTATGAGGACCATCATGACCAACCAATACAAAATCGTCTATAAAATCTACCGGATGAAACTCCGCAAAACTACCTCCAATATTCAGGCGATCCATAATCAGCATCGCAAGACAGGTTTTAATATCTGATTCGCCACACATCGGAAATCCCGAACCGGTTAGCAGAGAATTACCTACAGTCAGGTTAGACATGACCAATCGCGTGGTACTGTTATCCTCAGCTTCATAATAATAAGCCAAACCATCCAATTGCTTTTCGTCTACAAATTTTTCCAGAGCAATTGTGACTTTGGCGGCAGTTACTAAATCTTCCTCTTTTAATTTTTCTGATATCGGGTCTGAAACGGGATCCGGAGTATCGAAAAAATCAAGGATTCGTTCTTTCGCTGCTTTAATTTCGCCATCGCTAACCTTAAGGTACTGCGAAACTATTTCATGCGCCTCACATTGAATAATGTGTGCGCCAAAATGAGCAGTTACCATCGTTGCATCGGTATGCATATCAAGCATTGCTTCTATGGGATGCCCAATATGACCTATCCTTGCTGTTTTAAGGTCATGCAAAACCTTAGCAATCCGGCAATATTCTTCTATTTCCACTTCCGACTGTGGATCATCATGCAAAGTCCCGATAATCATTTCAGGAACCATTTTCCCCATCCTGACTGCCACCCCTGCAAATTCCGGTAAAGAGCAAATATCATCGTTATATAATTGCATGTAAGTCGATGCATTGGCGTAATCCAAAGCTTTATCCGGTTGAAGAGCCACCATTACAATTGGCACATTGATGCTTCGGATAATAGTTCCAAAGGTGCTGGAAGTAGCATAAGTAAGCATATCGCAAAAGATCAGATCTAGGTTAGCTGCCTTCAATACCGGCACCAGATCATAGGCACTTTTTACATTATCTACGATCCCAAAATCTATTACGTCAACCTCATGTTTTTTTAACTTATCAAGGAAGACATCCTGTTTGGCTTTCAGGGCATCGAGTAAACCTTCAAACTGGTTCCAGTATTTATAATATCCAACCCCAAAAACCCCAATTTTTGCAACGGTCTGCTTTCTCCGCACAATATGTGGTTGCGAGTTTATTTTCGGCTCATTTTTTAAGTTTTTATTCATTTTATTAAGGATAATCTAAATGTTATTTTGACTAATTATTACCTGTTTTATCTCAAAGTTAATTGGCTGAATCTTCCGGATAAAAACAATAAGAAGAATAAAAGCCAATGGGTACAAAATGCCGGATGCGATCCAAATTGGGGTGAAAGAATAATTTTGAACAATTAATCCAATTAATGGATTGATAATTAAACCTGAAATTGCACCGGCTGTACCTGAAAGCCCGACGACAGTTGATGTACCATTTTTACCAAAAATATCTGAAATGGCTGTTATGTAATTAGTGATCCAAAAACCATGTGCAAACATGATGACGGCCATTAAGGCAACAGCCATTTCTACTGTTGAAACCCATGCAATAAAGGGAGCGACAATAGTAAGTAAAGCCGCAATACCCATGACTGTTTTTCTGGCACGATTAACTGAAAAATTATTTTTTACAAGTCTATCTGAAAACCATCCCCCGATAATATTGGAGATTCCTAAAGCAAGGAAAGGAATCCAGAAGAGATTCCCAATTTGTTCGAAAGAAACATTTCGCTCGGCATGAAGATATTTTGGAACCCAAAACATTATAAAATACATGACAGGGTCAAGCAGAAAGCGGATCAGAATGAAGGTACAGGCTGCCCTGTTCTTCAGGATAGTAAGAAAAGGTATAACGGATTGTTTGACAATGCTTAGGTTTTTTTTCGCATGACTATTTTCCCCCCAGGGAATATAAAGCCAGATGATAACCCAAATAATACCGGCTATTCCCGGAATGATAAAACTCCATCTCCAACCAAAATGACTTGAAATCAGTATGATCAAGGGTGGAGCTATTACGGCACCCATAGCAGCTCCGCCTATTGCAATACCATTGGCTAATCCACGCTTCTTTTCATCAAACCATTCATAAACCGTTTTTGCTGCTCCGGGGAAACAAGCTCCCTCTCCTATGCCCAATAAGAACCTGAACGCAACCAATTGATAAAAACCAGTCATCACCCCATGCAGGCCACAGGCTACAGACCAAATACCAACAGCCACCGCCAAACCTAATTTGCTGCCCCAGGTATCGATTAATCTCCCACCAACGGTAAACATCAGGGCATAACTTATTAAAAAAGCGGTATTTACGAAACCATATTCAACATCTGAAAACTTGAATTCAGCCTGAATTTTTATGATGGTCATCGATAAAACCTGCCGGTCTAAGAAACTTAAACCCGTAGCGACGAACAATAATGCTAAAACTAACCAGGGGATATAGTTTTTTTTCATGTTAGGCCTTCATGCTAATTTGAAATTTTTCTAACAGGTAATTAGCTTGTTTGAATTTTTAATATCCCTAATATAATGGTTCTATATTGTATTTATAATTGAGGACAATCTTTTAGGGGGTGTTTGGAAATTCCGGGGATTCAGTTGCCTGATTCCGTACTAAGCTGTTCAGACAGGGAAGCTCCATCTTCAAAGAAAGTAACGCTTGATCCCAAAGATGCAATTTCATTATTTAAGGATTTTATCTACCCACTATCTGTAAAATTTAAGCGCAGTGCCTCCTACGGATTGTAGAATGTTGAAGAGTCCCACCTATGCTGTTGTCTGAACTATGATTCAGATGATTTATTTGATTATTATGAATCATTTCAATCAAGCTAATCAAAAAAATCATAGTTCAGACAAAATGCTACAAGCAATCCGTAGAGTTTCCATCGATTATCAAAATTGATCTTTTAACACAACATTAATTAGCTGTTGTACAGTTTTAGCGCCGCGCCTCCTACGGATTGTAGAATGTTGAAGAGTCCCACCTATGCTGTTGTCTGAACTATGATTCAGATGATTTATTTGATTATTATGAATCATTTCAATCAAGCTAATCAAAAAAATCATAGTTCAGACAAAATGCTACAAGCAATCCGTAGAGTTTCCATCGATTA
>CAYHGN010000171.1:0-5877 GCA_964356005.1 uncultured Sphingobacterium sp. | reverse complement strand
GCTGGGGTTAACGAGTTTGTTCGTTTTCGGGGCCAGTCCGGACGGAGTTCATCCGGGCGGGCTTCAGCCCATTATTCAGCAACATGTGAGGAAAATTACATTGGGCTTTAGCCCAATCCGGAAACTGAATCTTCACCCGGAGCTAAAGCACCGGGCTATACCGTTGTACTAATTTTCAACTCTTTTAATTGCTCATCAGCAATCGTTGAAGGGGAATCTATCATAACATCCCTTCCCGAGTTATTTTTAGGGAAGGCGATAACATCCCGGATAGAATCCAGTCCGGCGAAGATTGAAACCAGCCTGTCAAATCCAAAGGCAATCCCGCCATGAGGTGGAGCACCATATTCAAAAGCATCCAGTAAAAATCCAAATTGCTTTTGAGCCTCCTCCACACTGAAACCAAGGTGTTTGAACATCAGCGACTGTAACTCTCTGTCGTGTATACGTATTGAACCACCACCGATCTCTGTACCGTTTACTACCATATCATAAGCATTCGCACGAACTTGTCCTGGATTGGTATCCAGCATCGCAATATCTTCAGGTTTTGGTGAGGTAAATGGATGATGCATTGCATGATATCTGCCGCTCTCTTCGTCCCACTCTAAAAGAGGAAAGTCCAGCACCCATAGCGGAGCAAATTTATCTTTATCACGCAAACCTAAACGATTTCCCATTTCGAGGCGAAGTTCACTTAATTGCTTACGAACTTTATCGGTTTGCCCTGCCATGATTAGAATCATATCACCTGGTTCAGAATTAAATGCTTCGGACCATTTCTTCAAATCATCCTCGTTATAGAATTTGTCAACTGATGATTTCAAGCTTCCATCTGTGCCATGACGCATATAAATCAGGCCGGTAGCGCCAATTTGCGGACGTTTAATAAAATCTGTCAGTTCGTCAAGTTGTTTTCTGGTATACTCTGCACAAGCTTTTGCATTGATGCCTATAACAAGTTCTGCGTTTTCAAAAACAGGAAAAGTGGCCTCACCCCCGCCTCTCCAAAGGAGAGGAGCCTCTGAAGCAGGTAAATTTGTGTTTTTTAGCTCCACAAATTTCATGTCGAAGCGGGTATCAGGCTTATCAGAGCCATATAAACGCATCGCATCAGCATACTGCATTCTGGGAACTTCTGCAAGATCAACGCCTTTTACATTTTTGAACAAGGTTCTGATAAGTCCTTCGAATACATTCAAAATATCTTCCTGTTCAATAAATGCCATTTCGCAATCTATCTGAGTGAATTCCGGCTGTCTGTCGGCACGAAGATCCTCATCACGGAAACATTTTACGATCTGGAAATATCTGTCGAAACCAGAGACCATCAGCAATTGCTTAAAGGTTTGAGGCGATTGAGGTAATGCATAAAATTCCCCCGGATTCATACGGCTTGGGACCACGAAATCGCGTGCTCCTTCAGGGGTTGATTTAATTAATACAGGAGTTTCAACCTCAATGAAATCCATACCATCAAGGTATTTTCTTACCTCCTGAGCCATTTTATGTCTTAAAACCAGATTGTTTCTAACCGGATTACGGCGCAAATCAAGATAACGGTATTTCATTCTGAGTTCATCACCACCATCTGTTTCATCTTCAATTAAAAAGGGAGGCAATTTGGCTGCATTAAGCAGTTCTAGTTTCGAAACCTTAATCTCAATTTCACCGGTAGCCATTTTCAGGTTCTTGTTTGAACGCTCAATAACTTTTCCGGTAACTTTAATCACAAACTCCCGACCAAGTTCACGTGCCTGCGCTCTCATTTCCGAATTATCGTCTGAATTGAAAGTTAGCTGCGTAATTCCATAACGATCACGCATATCAATAAAAGTCATTCCTCCAAGATCGCGCGATTTCTGCACCCATCCCGTAAGAGTTACTTCCTTATTCAAATCAGCTATGGTTAGTTCGCCGCAAGTATGTGTTCTTAGCATAATTTTGTTCTAATCCGCAAAAGTACAGTTTTTAGAAAAATGACAAGTATTTTATTGATTTTTTGTAAAAACGATATAAAATCTAACCGAAAAGACGATTTTAAGGCTATTTTTTATGATAAACTTATAAAAAACGTAATTATAAGTACGATCAAAATCATTACCGAAATTATGCTTTGGAGTATTAATGAGATATTCCTTGTCAATGCCAGGCTTCCTAGTCCCATTAGAATTAGATTTTGAATTCCAAAGAATAAGAGAACGTAAAATCCCAGAAAAAACAGGTTTTCAAAATCAAAAATACCAACAAAGTTGTATTTACCCTCATCTATGTAAAAAGCGAAGAGGGCTATAATGAATGAAATCAATAAAGGAAATATCAGTTCCGGTTTGAGTCTTAAGATTACCGCTTTCATCCTGCATTATTTGATTTGTACTAAAATATCAATTTTTCTATATATTTGCCTCATCAACAGGGGTGCCTTGTTTGCGAAATCAAACACAAAAACAGGCTGAGAATATACCCATCTGAGAAGTTGAGAGTTGAGAGTTGGGAGTTGAGAGTTTCCGTACGGAGCTTTTAGCTTTAAGCTTTCCCCTTTCTGCTTACAGAGCACCTGATCCGGATAATGCCGGCGTAGGGAGGTACAAGTTAATAAGCTGCATATAACCCCATTATGCAGGATTTTTAACTAAAAAATATAATTCAAATTGAAAAAATTATTTATTATCGCCGTGGCGATTCTGATGCCTGTTTTGGCTTCAGCTCAATTTTCTATTAGAGGAAAAATTTCAGAAAAAAATTCAGGTTCGGTGCTCAGAGCTGCCAGTGTAAGTTTAGAAGATGCGGGCCTATCAACACGTACAGATGCGAACGGGAATTACATTTTTAAAAATTTAAAGGCTGGAAATTACCGGATCAAGGTTACTTATCTCGGTTTTCAAATACTGGAAAAATCCATCAGCCTGATTGGGGATATCAGCCTGGACCTGGAACTCATTCCCAACAATCTTGTTGCAGATGAAGTACTGGTCAGAGCTACCCGGGCATCCGAAAATTCAGCAAGCACCTACCGTAATATCAGTAAGGAAGAGCTTGAAAAAAACAATCTCGGACAAGATTTGCCCTTTCTGTTAAATCAAACCCCTTCGGTTGTTGTCAGCTCGGATGCAGGAAATGGAATCGGATATACGGGTATACGCATCCGCGGAAGCGACCCAACCCGTTTGAATGTAACCATCAACGGTATTCCGTATAATGACCCTGAAAGTCAGGGTACTTTTTGGGTGAATCTTCCGGATTTTGCCTCTTCGGTTGATAATATTCAGATCCAGAGAGGTGTGGGTACATCAACAAACGGTGCCGGAGCCTTTGGGGGAAGTTTAAATATTCAAACTACCACCAAACAGGATTCTGCTTATGCCGAGCTAAACAATACTTTTGGTTCATACCAGACTGTGAAAAATACGATCAATGCCGGTACCGGACTGATCAATAATAAATTCAGTTTCGATGGCAGGCTATCCAGAATCAAGTCGGACGGGTATATAGACCGCGGCTCATCCATGCTCAAATCTTATTTCTTAAGTGGGGCATATTATGGGAAAAAAGACCTGATTCGTGTCAATGTTTTTTCAGGTTCTGAAAAAACCTATCAGGCATGGAACGGAGTACCAGAAAACCTGCTGAAAACAAACCGGACATTTAATGGCTTCAGTTATGATAATCAGACCGATAATTATACCCAGGATCATTATCAATTTCTGTACTCCCATACTTTTTCTGATAAACTTTCTGCCAATACAGCGCTACATTATACCTATGGAAGAGGCTATTACGAAGAGTTTAAGGAAGATCAGGAGTTTGCAAATTATGGTATCAATCCGCAAATAGTTGGTGGAAGCACCATTTCCGAAAGTGATCTGATCAGACGCCGCTGGCTGGACAACAACTTTTACGGCCTGACTTACGCCCTAAATTATATGCCATCAAAGGAGCTAATTTTCACTTTGGGTGGGGCCTATAATGAATATGATGGTGACCATTTCGGCGAAGTGATTCGCGGTCAGTTTATTCCTTTGGATAATACTATTTTGCCATACTACAAGGGGAATGGTTTTAATACTGATTTTAATACCTATGCTAAGGCAGATTTCGAACTAGGTAAACTAAAGCTATTTGCTGATCTGCAGTACAGAAGCGTTAATTACCGGGTGAATGGAACCGACAAGAATAGGATGACTCTGAATCAAAATGATCAGCTGAACTTTTTCAATCCGAAATTCGGGCTTACTTATGCGCTGAATTCCCAAAATAATGTGTACGCCTCAATTGCGGTTGCCAATAAAGAACCAAACCGTGATGATTATATTAATTCTACACCGGTTAACCGCCCATTATCAGAAAATTTGATTGATATTGAAGCAGGGTACAGGCTTGGAGGAAGCAGAATTACTGCCGGAATTAATGCTTATGTGATGATGTACAATGACCAGCTTGTTCTAACAGGAAAGGTAAATGATGTAGGTGAATATATTCGTCAAAATGTCGCAGAAAGCTCTCGTTACGGCATTGAAGCTGATACCAGAGTACAAATCAATAATAAATTATCCTGGGCACTTACCGCCTCAATAAGTGATAATAAGATCAAAAACTTTACAGAATATGCCGATGATTATGATAATGGGGGGCAAATTGTAAATAATTACACAAATACGGACCTCGCATTTTCTCCAAATTTCATCGGATCAGGGGAACTGAGTTTTCAACCTTCCAGGAAAACTGAAATTGCTTTATTAAGCAAATATGTAAGTAAGCAGTATCTGGATAATACCTCCAATTCACAAAGAAGTCTGGATGCGTTTTTTGTAAACGATCTGCGTTTAAGGTATAATACTTCGTTTAAAGGCGTAAAAAATATCGGATTAACCCTGCTGGTTAATAATGTATTCTCTGAGCTTTATGAAGCGAATGGATATACATTCAGTTATATGTACGGTGGTGCATTTACAACCGAGAATTATTATTACCCGCAGGCACCGCGTAATTTTTTACTTTCATTAAGTTTGAAATTTTAATAACAAAGGCTGACAGGATTTTGAACCCTGTCAGCCTTATACTACTATTATGAAAAAATACATCTCCAAATTCCATTACCTGACACAGGATCTTCCGCATCGAAGCCATGTTGAACAAACGGCAATTGCCTGTAAAGCCGGTGCCAACTGGATACAATATCGCTGTCTGACCAAGACTGATGCCGAACTAATTGAGGAACTGCATCAGGTAGCATCAATTTGCGATGATTGGGGTGCAACCCTAATCCTGACCGATCATTATCATTTGCTGGATCAGGTTGATGCCCAGGGAGTCCATTTGGAGGATATGCAGGCAGATTTTAATAAGATCCGTGAAATTATCAGTGATGAGAAGACCCTTGGTGCATCAGCTAACACTTTTGAGGATATTCAGCGCATTTCTTTATCAGGTGTGGTGGATTATATCGGTTGCGGACCATTCTCGCTTACCAAAACCAAGCCAAATGATTATCCATTGCTGGGAATAAATGGCTATGCAGAACGCATCCTTAAAATGAAAAACATGGGCATAGAAATACCCCTGCTTGCTGTTGGTGGAATAAAAACTGAGGATACAGAGCCTCTTTTAAACACGGGAATTCATGGAATTGCAGTATCAGCATCCGTGAATCTGGCGGATGAAACTGCAGAAGCGTTCAGGGATTTTTATAAAAAGATCTATTGAAATTGAACAAGGATCAAAGAGCAAGGATTAAGGTATTATCCCGGGAAAATGTAGATTTTGATTTCGACATAAGGGAAGTTAAATAATCCTCTGGTACACTATGATTAGATTTTGGAAATCAATACCTGTGTGTTATAGGTTAGTTCAGCCCTTTCCTCCGGAGTATTTCCGGCA
>CAYHGN010000170.1:0-5929 GCA_964356005.1 uncultured Sphingobacterium sp. | reverse complement strand
AGTTTTGAAGCATCATCGACTTCAGTTTTTTGAATTCTGGATGGCTCATTTTCAGATTTAAAAATTGTAATGAACAGATCAAGGGTTTCGTAATTTTCTGATATGGCATAGGCATTTATTTTGTGCCTGTTTCTGGGAATGGTACTTTCATGATAAGCCACTCTTGCATTTTCTGTTTCACCTGTATCCGATAACAGATTTACTGCAGCCTGTGTAAACAACTGTTCAAGAGTGCCGCCCTCTTCTTCAGAAAGCTGTTCCGATCTGATGTCCTGTTGCAGATTAACGTAGAATTTCTTTAGTTCATTATTTTCCATGTTGGCTAATAGTTTCCAGTACTGAATTTTCTGTGATGATGTAGTCTGTATAATCAGACAGAATGATGCTGTATTTAACATCTCCAACTCCAGGGCGAATATCTTTTTCTTCTATCCGGGGAAAATCATTTCTCACATGATAATAATTTTCCTGCCTTATTTGATAACCAGAATTTAGATATAAGTGTCTGTGGTGATTAAAATAGCCAGCCTGAAGCAGTTTTGACCGGAATTGCGTTTGCGAAGCAATGTCAACTCTAAGTCGTTCAATAACTGCATCAACAAGTTCATTAAGCGTTTCTCCGTTTTGTTGCTGAACTTCCAGAGAAAGATGTAATAACATTAAAGTATTTAGATTCTCATTATCCAGTTGACGCTCACTATTAATCTGAATCTTTTGGTGATTATTTCCATGCGTGGTTTTAATTTCTAAAGCCCAATCTGAAAACTGAAAATCCCTAATAGCTTTTTCGATACCAACCCATGATTGAATACAACTTGAAAAATCAGCAGAATTTATAATCCATTTATTCAAAAAATATAATTCACCATATAATCCTCTTTGTTCTTCCGGAGTTAAACCTTCTGCTGAAGCTTTGTCGAAAAGCGATTTCCATTTCTCCAGGCGGTTTAATAATTCCTTTACCACTTTATGTTCTTCCTTTATTGCTGCTATTCCGTTTATCAAATCTTCACATAAGGTGGCAAAAACGTCTTCATGGTGAGAATTATTAAGCAGAATCAACAAATACGCTTTTGAATTATCTCTTTCATCCGGCATCAGTTCAGGCTTAATATCTTTAAGATTAGAATAGCGTGAAAGGTTAATGACAGTCGTGTTTTCGATTTTTAAAGCAATACATCTCAGCTTTTCATTCTTACGTAATCCAATAAACATGTCTGGAATCACAGACGAAGGGCAACGACGAAGCAATAACCCTGTCGAAGAATTATCCTTTTCCATGTCAATCCATATTTCATTAATCTTCATCATCTTGTTGAATTATTTCAGGTTCATCCTGCTGATTAAATTGATTTAACAGTTGTTCATGAACTGCAAAACTTACCGCATCATCCCTGTCATTTGCCGGGAAACTTATTGCATAACCAATTATTGGTAATGGATTATTGATACCAGCGCCTTCAGGATCGAGACAATAAATCAATAGCAATGGGCGATTTGGTTTTCTGATTGTATTCCTAACAACCTCTCCACCAGGATATGCCGGCCTTCCTTCTTTACCTGAACTTGTCCATAATGCTTCTGTCCGGGTAAGCCCCTGTTGATATTCTTCAGTAGTCAGATCAATGAATTCATCCTGCGGACTTATAATGTGTGACCTTCTGATGTAATAGATTTCATCATTCGATTTATCATCCTGCGTTCTTCTGATTAACCCAATTTCATTTCCCGAAAAAGAATATTTTTTGGAAGTTCTTTCTTTGGATATAATACCTACAGCCCAATTATTAAGTTCTCCCGTCCTTTCATTAAGTTCTATAAAACGTAAAAGGTTTGAAGGAGCAGCAGATTTTAAATTGTCATAGGTTTCAAAGCGACGAAGAAAATCTTTGATGTTTGTTAAGGAAACAGCATTCCATAAAAAGAAATTCCGCCCAGCCTGACTGTAAGCCCCTAAAGAACTAATTAAAGATTCGGCAGCATCAAAATTCTTTTGTATTATTTCAGGTTTTTTAGACAGCTCATAAGATTCGACCAATCTGCCCGACCAGGATACCCTTACTTCCACAGCCCTGCGTATTTTATTTGATGCAGATATTTGTAAAACCCCCGGATGCGTACGAACCCTGATTGCAAACTGATCGGGTGTACTTCCTGCTACATCAGACATATAATCAAACTCATCCCGTAATTGTTGCGTAGCAAGGGTGATATGGCAGAACCATTCATTTAATTCCCTGCTTATAAAAAGCCTACACAAATCAACATAACCCGGGCGGTAGCCAAACCACCTGCCCATTTGCATTAACGTATCATACATTTTGGATGCACGTAAATAATAGCTTACAGAAAGTCCTTCTAATGTTAATCCTCTTGAAAGCTTATCACCTCCAATTGCAATTACTGAGAGGCCATTTTGATGATCATAATAATTAAGTGCATCCGCCGAGCCTCCGTTAATTTCCTTAACCATAATTCGTGAGGCTGCTTCGTTCAACATCGGTAGTATCTGATCCCAGTTATGAACCTGCGAATTTCGATCTATATTGATCAGATCGCCAGACACTATTTCTTCCGAAGTTGAAACATAAGATTTATATCCTGCATCGTCTTCTTCAAATGCCTGCCTCAACTCTTCTATAACCGACGGAATATTCATCTCTATTCCCAGCCGGTAAAAGTCAAAAGCACTTTCAACTAAATCTTTTATCTGCCGCTGCCAGGCAATTAATCTGGAAATGTGAATCAGCATTGAATTATGTACGTTGACCTGTCCCCTTAACCTTCTAATTGCACAGGTTAGAATAAAGCATTTTATGGCCAGCTTTAATGAGGCAGGCACTTCTGAAGGAAGTGCGATTTCTTTTTTCCCTTTCGGATCGCTGCCAAACTCATAAAAATTATCTGTATGCTTTAACGCATTTGGCATGAATTCCTCATGATCATCAATTCTTATTACTATAGGTAAAACCGAATTTGATCTTTCATCTTCGTCGGTCATCTCAAAACCAAATACTTTTTCGGGGCCAATATAATTTGAGGGAGCTGGTAGGTTTACAATAAAATCCCTTGGGAATAGATTGTCTTCATCCTGTTCAATAAAGATATTTGCAAACGGTGTTGCGGTATAACCTACGTAGGCGCTTCGGTCAAATAATCTAAGTATATCTCTTATCAATCCATTGATCCTTGTAGTTCCGTCATCTTCCTTCTTTGTATTCAGCGATGCATTATCTGCCTCATCATCTATAAGCAATAACGACTTATTTCTAATTACTCTCTTGCCATCCGGCATTTCTACTGACTGTGCCAGCAACCATTGCAGTAAACGATTTAATACACTGCCATTCTTTTTTACAACCGCCAGTATAGGTTCTGTAGTATTAAAATTTGTAAGTCCGGCATTTGCTGCAGCAGATTTAAAATCACCACTTTCAAGACTTGAAGTAAGCGGATGCACAATCAGAGAACTATCAATATTGCCAACACCAATATTTCTTCTGTTATCTCTGTTTACTCTGTCCACCTGCGTATCATAACCCAAAAATCCTTCATCCAGCCGCAACTGGGTCTGACTTCTTAAACTGTTATGAATACCGGCCAAAACTATTATCAGCTTATAACCTGAATCGGCTGCTTTACATATTAATCCTGTGTAGTTTGAGGTTTTGCCGGATTGCACCTGGCCAACTACTAAACCTCTTTTATCAATGACAACATTTTTTGTGGGATCAAACAGGCTATCTAATATTCTGTCAGTTAGACGGTCTAACCGACCCAATACATCAGGCGCAAAGTTTTTTTCAATTTGCAGATAATCACGATACCTGTTCCAGAAAGTCGACTTCCCCTGCGGCCATATTTCCGTTTTTTTTGCAATCAGCCAGGGTAGTCTTCTTTCATAAGATTCAATAATTCTGAAATCATCCATCCGGATGTTATAAATGGATTGTATTTCCCGTATTAAAATGTTCCTGTCAAGTGCAGCGTATTGAGGAATGCCAACCGCTATATTAACAGCATCTTCAATTTCCTGAGGAGTTACAGAGCCTGCAACAGGCAAAAATGTTCTTATAGTACGTATTGCATTTTGAATCATTATTGCTGGTTTACAAATTCAATGAACTGAGGAAAAAGGTTAAAGGGTTCTATATTTAAAATGATGGCTTTTGCTTGGTCTTCACTTTTACCATCCTTTGTGAGCTTTGCATACATCTGTTTCATTACTTTAATTACGGGTTCCTGATCAGCATCTTCAAACGGTTGTCCCTGTAGTTCGGGTTGCTCACTTTCTTTAATGGTAATGAGCGGCACAGGAACTGTTTCTTCAATAAACCGTAATAACTGTGCTAAATCATTTCCCTTACCTTTTAAGGCGGTAATAAACGGTTTTATCACAGGATGCTCACGGTTGATCTCATAAAATCTTTTTCCCTTTCTCAGTTTCTCATTCCATACCGGCTGAAACTGAACTGTGGCATATTTACGTTGTAATATCTTTCCTTTATGCCTGTATACTTCCACTGCCTGCGACCTTACTTTATTGGCATAGGCCTTTAACTGATCTCTTAAAACAAGGGGAGGACGGGCAACAGATTTTTTAATATCAATCTGCCATTCTGCATCCAGATTATTGGGCAGGTCAACCTGTATTCTTGCCAGTTTATAATGTTCTTCTTTTCTGAACATGCCCAGCCATTCGCCTGCCAGTAATAATCTTTCGTTGCGGTATATATAAAATCCCTGCTGATCATTCCAACCATTGGGGCCTTCATTTTTTCTGAACTCTTCTTCTGTAAGTTTTGATTTGTGTGGCAATACAAATCCACGAATACGCACCTGATTATTTTGCAAAGGCTCTTCGGGAAATTTTTGTGTTGCGGCATCTTCCATGATAAATGGATTCCATGCTTCAATTTCCCGTTGCTGAAAAAACACTTTGATGCGTTTATTTTCAATAAAGCGGTGAAACACCATGGCCAGATGTTTTTTAACCTGTTCCATAATCTGGAGAAATTTATCCAACGCCGCCTTATCATCTTCATGCAGATTTTTTACCAGCCTGTCAATATCACTCCATATTACATTGGTACCTGATTTTAGTTTATCCAGACTGTTCTCAAAACCTTCCGGCAGATATTGAATCAAATCCCACTTGCCCGTTTGATTTACAAAATCCAGATCCCATGTCCAGTACACTGGGTTTGTTTTTAATTTTATAGAGATAACGGATAGTTTGCGGCATTGGGAAAAGGAAGCTGTTTTTAATCCCAAGCCAAAACGACCTAAATCTTTACTACCTCTTTCTTCATTCGGGTTTTTACTTCCCGGCCGCATGGCCTGAATAAGTTCTTCATTATCCATCCCGCTGCCATCATCTTTAATGGAAAGCCAGGTATTTGCACCCTTCCATTCAAAATCAACCCATATATTTTTTGCATTGGCAGAAATGGCATTGTCAATAATATCTGCCACAGCAGCCTGAATGCTGTAGCCGATTGCCCGGAAGGTTTCAATCATTGAAGAGGCTTCGGGTTCGGCTTGAGTTTTTTTATATTTGGAATAATCAGTCATTAAATTACACTTACTATTCCTGGTCTGTTAATATGATTCGATAGGCACGCCTGGAGGTCAGTAAGCAATTGAGATCTTATCTTATATGTAGGCTTATGAAAATGCTCTGCTACATATTCCTGCTTAAGTGATTTAAAATATCTAAAATCAAAAACCAAATAATAGCTATCTCCATCAATATTTATTACAGGGCAGAGGTCGTAGATATAAATAGGAGTTGTATTTTTTTTAAATTCCACTGTTTTATACTTTCCATTTATTAAAACACCAGAAAGAAACCTTGTATAACCTTTGTCTTGTGAATAATCACAAACAGGAGTTATATCTAATTTTATTGTTTGCGGATTGCAATTTA
>CAYHGN010000169.1:0-5930 GCA_964356005.1 uncultured Sphingobacterium sp. | reverse complement strand
ATAAGAAAAAAACATTTAAAGAAGAGTATGATGAGTTAATCAAGCATTATCAAAGAGGAATAAAATGGGAAATAAGATAATAAGGTAGCTCATAGGTTATGCCATTTTGTTACTAAGGTAATAAGGTTTTATCGAAAATAATCTGAAGAGTACATTTATATTCCAAATTTGGAAATATTTTGTATTCTAATTAATCGAAAAGAATTGATAATTAAATTTCATTTAAAAAATTCACAAATCATTGCCGTTTGAAGTATAATATCAAATCACAAAACCTAACTGTTCAGAGTATAGTTTATTCGGACAATAATGTTAAATAATATATTCTACCTGTTGCTTGCTTGTGCTGCCTGGGTTTTCTGAAATATGAAGAGGATTGGTTTACATAAAGTTTCACAAAGTACTCGAACCAAAAGTATCCCCATCATTGATATCACCGCTCTTGTACCCTTTGCTAAACCAATGCATACGTTGTTCGGAAGTGCCGTGTGTGAAGGCATCGGGTACTATATAGCCCTGAGATTGCTTTTGCAGTCGATCGTCGCCAATGGCATTTGCGGCATTCAGGGCTTCTTCGATATCTCCTTCTTCCAGAATCGCTTTCATTTTTTCAGCATAATGCGCCCATAGTCCTGCAAAAAAATCTGCCTGTAATTCTAAGCGTACTGAAAGTCTGTTATACTCTTCCTCACTGACACGTCCTTTTTGGTTATGTACCTTGTCTGTTATCCCCAGCAAGTTCTGAACGTGATGACCCGCTTCATGGGCAACTACATAGGCCATTGCAAAATCTCCCGGCGCGTTAAAACGCGTTTTCAACTCATCGTAAAATGATAAGTCTATATATATTTTCTGATCGCCGGAACAATAGAAGGGGCCTGAACTCGAAGAGGCGGAACCGCAAGCGGAGCTTACCTGATCCCGGAAGAGGACTAATACGGGTTCCCGGTATTGCATCCCGTTTTGAGAAAACTCTTTATTCCAGACATCTTCAATATCCGCAAGAACTACCTTTACGAATTGTGCCGCTTCATCGTCTTCCGCGGAAATTGTCGTCGCGCTTTGTTCCGTTCCAACCTGTCCCTCAGTCATTATATTCTGAAGTATTTTTGTCGGATCTTCTCCCATAAGCAGGGAAATAATAATTACGATAATGACTCCGATGCCACCGCCAACTACCGTTTTACGACCTGCACTTCCTCTGCGGTCTTCAACATTTGAACTTTGTCTTCGTCCTTTCCAAAGCATGATTGAACTGTTTTTGTGGTAAATTTTTTTAACTAATATCTCTTAACCGAACCCTCCGGATGTTTAAATGATAAACTGATTAGCACACGGATGACACGGATCAGACAGATTAACACGGATTATAAATCATCTTCTTTGTGACCTTTGTGTATTCCTTTGTGCCCTTTGTGGTAAAATTTATTTGTGTCAGCCAAGAAGCCTTAATCTAAGCTTATTGATAAACTGATTAGCACACGGATGACACGGATCAGACAGATTTTCACGGATTTATAAATCATTTCTTTGTGTCCTTTGTGTATTCCTTTGTGCCCTTTGTGGTAAATATTTTTTTGTCAGCTATAAGTCTAAACCTAAGCTACCGGTTTTTAGATAAAGAAAATTTAATCACCGACAATCTTCAACCGCACTTGTTCAATTTTATTGTTTTTTACTTTCACGGCAGTAATGATAAATGGCGGAATAATTATCTCTTCTCCGGGTTCAGGTATATTTTCATGCTCGTGAAATATAAAGCCTCCCAGCGTTTCATACCCTTCGTGCTCAGGGATGTTCAGATCATATTTTTTATTCAGATAATTAATTTCCAACCTTCCTGAGAAAAGATATTCTGTTTCACTGATCTTTTTTTCTGTCCCTTCCGCCACATCATGTTCATCCTGAATTTCTCCAAAAATTTCTTCAATCAAATCTTCCAGTGTGATCAGGCCGGAAGTGCCTCCAAATTCATCTACTACAATAGCTACACTCCGGTGTTGATTCGTAAATTGCTTAAGGAGCTCATCGGCAGCCATTACTTCCGGGACAATACTCACCGGCAATAAAATCTGCTTGATGTCATCAGGTTTTTTGAACATTTCCGTGCTGTGTACAAATCCTATGATGTTGTCAATAGTATCACGGTAAACCATGATCCTGCTAAGTTCGGTTTCAATAAATCGCTGGCGCAGGGTGGATATATTTTCATCTACGTCAATGGCGATAATTTCCTTACGTGGAACCATACATTCTCTCACCTTCACGTCCTTGAAGTCAAGAGCATTCTGAAATATTCTGATCTCCGCATCCATCTCCTCAACTTGACTATTCTTACTGGTAAGGTCTTTAATATAAAAATCCAGATCCACTTGTCCGAACACGGGTTTTTCATCAACAATTTCTATTCCGAGCAGCCGACTAAGAATAAAACGACCGATACCCAAAACGACCCAAACGATAGGAGAGAGGAGGAAAGCAACTAGGCGGAGAGGTAATGCAAGTAACTTCAGGATTCCATTAGGGTTGATTCTGAAAATCGCTTTCGGTAAAAATTCACCGAATACAAGTATAATTAAGGTGCTGATAATCGTCTGTACAAGCAGAATGCTTCCTTCTGAATCAATCATGTCCGGGAGGTAGTAGCGGAGGAGATCCATGGTAAGAATATTCTGCGCCATAATAGTACCGTATATGACCAGTGCGATATTGTTGGCCACAAGCATGGTGGCAATATATTTCGAAGGTGTTTTTACAAAGCCCCAGATAATTTTAGCCGGAAAGCTGCCCTGGCTGCGATCCAGTTCTATCCGTAGTTTATTGAGTGATATAAACGCGATTTCACTTCCTGAAGCAAAGGCTGAAAAGAGAAGAGAAAGTATGATGATGGTCCAATCGGACATAGTGAATCAGAAATTTTTAATGATACTTAGCAGCATCATGATCCTGCTTTTCGAAACGAATGCGTTGACGGTGACGTACCTTATACATCACCAATGCAATGAGTGTGACACCCAACATCCATATAGCCGACTGCCATCCTTCCACAAAGAATTGGTAAATTGCTATCATCGCGGTAATCAGTGCAATTATCAACCAGGATATTTCAAGAATCCTTATCATGCTTGGGTTGGTTTATTGGAAAAGTTCCTTTGACATTGAAAATCTTATACTTCGAAAAATCCTGATTTGCTTCAAATCCGTTTCCATATATTACTTCATCCTTCGTAGTAATTTTAACGAATTCATCACTCATTAACTTTTCTTTTTTTTCATCCCAGATTAAATGTTCTGTATTGAGTTGTTCCCCTCTTTCATTGACAACCACAACATTTTTACGGGCTTCCATTTTCTGCTCCCGTTCATAACGTATTCCGTAATCGGCATCCATCTTGCTTTTTACACGGAGCTGGTCATCAAAGAATGTAGCCTGTAAACCTTTTGGCATTTCAAAGTAAGGATTCTCTGTTTCATACCGATCCATTTGAGGTGCCTTCACTTCAACCTGAACTTTAGCGGAATCACTGTAAATAATCTTAATGTTTTTAGCCGTTTCGACAGGACTGTTCTCCGCCTTCGCATATAACTTCACTTTGCTCAGGTCATTTTCACATGAGCTAAGCAACACGCAAAATGTCGAATAAAGAAGGATATTTTTGAATACCATTAGTCAAAGCTAAGTGAATTGCCTGAAAAGGGCAATAAATTGAAAAATGAAGGTACAATTTTCTTTCTACACCCTCATTCTTAACTGAAATAGAGGATTCCTTCACCTTGCTGCTCAACACGGTAGGGTAAATTGCCCTATTTCTTCGTTGTGTTGCCGTGAATTTCTGTTTGATCTTATTTCTAAAAATTAATTCTAAACTATGCTCCGCCGGCATATAAAACTGTGAGATAAACCCAGTGAGATAAACCCATCTTATGCGTTATCATGCTTTCAAGGTCTCTGATACTGTTAATGAAAGGTTAATCTCCGGGAATGAGCCTGGTATTTCTTTATTTTTGTATTTCCAAAACTAAAAATTAAATAATGAAAAAATCAGTTCAGTTTGCGCTTGCAGTAGCTGTAGCGTCAGTTTCGATACATTATGCCTGTCAACAGAGTGAAGCTACCAAAGGAGTCGGAATTAATCTGGCTAATTTTGATACGACAGTCAGTCCGGATCATAATTTTTTTCAGCATGCTACAGGCGGGTGGACAAAAGCGAATCCTATTCCTGAGGATCAGGTTCGCTGGGGATCATTCAGTGAATTAGCGGAAAACAATAAGAAGCATTTGCATGAATTGTCGGAAGAGGCTTCTAAAAAAACCGGTGCCGCCAAAGGCAGTCCTGATCAATTGGTTGGAGATTTCTGGTTCAGCGCGATGGATACCGTCAGTATTGAACGTGCCGGAGCTTCTCCGATAAAGGCTGATATGGAGAGTATTGATAAGCTGGCAAGCATGGATGATGTCCTCAACTTTGTGTCAAAACTTCAGATGTGGGGCGCGAATCCGATGTTTGGTTTTTATGCGGGTCAGGATCCGAAGAACAGCGAAGTAATCGTTCCGCAACTTTATCAGGGTGGTATATCTCTTCCTGATCGTGACTATTATCTGATGGATGACGACCGCTCTGTGATGATACGTGACGAATACAAGAAACATGTAACCAAGATGTTTGAGTTATATGGACTTGATGCCTCGACCTCCGGGAAGTATGCTGAAATTGTTTTCAATCTGGAGAAAAGCTTAGCTGGCGCATCAATGACACGTACTGAGCAACGTGATCCATTTAAGACTTACAATAAATACAGTTTAAAGGAATTGGATGCTTTAACACCGGCAATATCATGGTCAACTATGCTGAAACGTATGGAAGTCACAGGCAAGTATGACTACCTCATTCTGGGTCAACCTGACTTTGTGATCGAATTAAATAATCAGTTGAGTAAAACATCTCTGGATAATTGGAAAATTTATCTGAAGTGGCATCTGTTAAATCTTGCAGCAAATGTATTGAGTAATGATTTTGTTCAGGAAGATTTTAAATTCAACAATCAGATTCTTAGTGGTCAGAAGCAAATTCAACCACGTTGGAAAAGAATGGTTCAATTCACCGATGCATTTGTCGGTGATGCTTTAGGTCAACTGTATGTTGCAAAATATTTCCCTCCCGCAGCCAAGAAAAGAGCTGATGAACTCGTCGCGAATTTGATGGCTGTTTACAAGGACCGTATTCAGACCCTGGATTGGATGAGTGATGTTACAAAAAAGAAGGCGACCGAAAAATTGAATGCCATCAAGACAAAAATTGGGTATACTGAGAAATTTAAAGACTACAAAGGTCTGGAGATTTCCCGCGATAATTTCTTCGCTAACCTCATGAATGCTACCAGTTGGAATTATAAGGACATGATTGATCAGATTGGAAAACCAGTTGATCGCACACAATGGGAAATGACTCCTCCCACCGTGAACGCATACTATCATCCACTTTTGAACGAGATAGTATTTCCAGCAGGGATTCTCCAGCCTCCGTTTTTTGATGCCAGCGCGGATGATGCCGTTAACTATGGAGGTATTGGTGCTGTCATAGGTCATGAGATCACACACGGTTTTGATGACCAGGGTCGTAATTACGATGCTCAGGGAAATCTGAATAGCTGGTGGTTGCCCGAAGATTCCGCGAAGTTTATGACAAGAGCTCAGACGATCATTGATCAGTTTAATTCCTTCACAGTACTGGATACAATACATGTGAATGGTGAACTTACCTTAGGAGAGAATATTGCTGACCTTGGTGGTGTTAGTATAGCTTATGAAGCATTCAAAAGAACCAGTCAGGGAAAAGGAACTAAAAAGATTGACGGGCTCACACCGGATCAAAGATTTTTTCTTGGCTTTGCAACGATCTGGTCGGGAGATATTCGTCCGGAGGCGGCCG
>CAYHGN010000168.1:0-5972 GCA_964356005.1 uncultured Sphingobacterium sp. | reverse complement strand
AATGAAAAGCTTCTGACTTGATCCCTTCGCGTCTGAGAGTTTTATTAAGGTCTTTAACAGTTTCCTTCCTCGAACAAAAAATAAGGACACTTTTGTATTCTCCGCCTTTCAATAAGGTGCTGATTAGTTTTATCTTTTGATTATCATAAACCATGTAAACCTGTTGGGAAATACCAGCAGCAGGTTGTGATAATGCAATATTGATCTGCTCAGGGTTCTTTAAAATTGTATTTGCGAGTGTTCTGATCTTTGGAGGCATCGTAGCCGAAAAAAGCAAAGTCTGTCTCTCTTTAGGTAAATTACTGATGATCCTTAAAATATCTTCATAGAATCCCATATCAAGCATTCGATCTGCTTCATCCAAAACCAGATATTGAAGATGGTCCAGCTTAATTACCCCCGATGCCAGATGTGCGATTAATCGACCCGGAGTAGCAATCACAATATCAACACCATCCATCATTGCCCTACGCTGCTGTTCGTAAATCATACCATCTCCGCCTCCATAAACTGCAATCGAGCTAATTCCTGCAAAATAAGCCAAACCTTCAACCTGCTGATCAATTTGCTGTGCCAATTCTCTTGTTGGAGCCAGAATCAAGGCCTTGGTATATTTCTTTTCAGAAATGCTGATATGCTGCAAAACCGGTAAGAGATAAGATGCGGTCTTGCCTGTACCCGTTTGGGCACAAGCGATAAGATCTTTATGATCAAGAATGAGGGGAATTGCCTGGGATTGAATTGGGGTGGGTTTAACGTAACCCATAGTTTGAAGTCCTTCAAGTAACTGAGGATCAAAATTGAAATCGCTGAATGTCAAGATGAAATATTAATATTTAAATAAATGCAAAAATAGGGAAAAGAATTGAGAGTGGAGAATGGAGAATGGAGAGTTGAAATAATTTCTTCACTCTCAACTCTCCACTCTCAGTTCTCAACTAAAATCCACTTATTAACACCACTCAATTTCTCAACAAATAACATAATTCTCAAAAAATATCATACTTTTGAATCCCGTACAAAACGATGTTTTTTATTAGCTGAGATATGGTTAAAACCAATCAAATAATAAAGCATTCTTAGCAAATCCTTCAGATATCATGACTAAATACATTTTTGTTACGGGCGGCGTTACTTCGTCGTTAGGAAAAGGTATTATTTCCGCTTCCCTGGCTAAACTTCTTCAATCAAGAGGTTACCGGGTAACTATCCAAAAGTTCGATCCATACATTAATATCGATCCAGGTACTTTAAACCCTTATGAACATGGCGAATGTTATGTGACTGAAGATGGAGCTGAAACAGATCTTGATCTGGGTCATTATGAGCGCTTTCTGAACGTTCCAACCTCTAAGGCCAACAACATTACTACCGGAAGGATTTATCAGAATGTGATCAACAAGGAACGTGAAGGTGCTTATCTGGGTAAAACAGTACAAGTTGTGCCTCACATCACCGATGAGATCAAACGCAATATGAAAATATTGGGTGAAACAGGTGATTATGATATTATAATTACTGAATTGGGAGGAACTGTTGGTGACATCGAGTCACTCCCATTCATTGAGGCAGTACGTCAGCTTAGGTGGGAACTTGGTTCAGGCAATTCCCTGGTAATTCACCTCACCCTTGTTCCATATCTCGCTGCGGCAGGTGAGTTAAAAACAAAACCTACCCAGCACTCTGTTAAAATGTTACTTGAATATGGTATACAGCCAGATATATTAGTTTGCCGATCCGAACACCATCTACCGCAAGAACTTCGAAAAAAAATAGCCCTTTTCTGCAATGTGAATATCAATGCAGTAATTGAGTCTATTGATGCCTCTACCATTTACGATGTTCCTTTGCTTATGTTGAAAGAACAGCTTGACAAGACTGTTCTGAGCAAATTAAAACTTCCGAATAAAAACGAACCCGATCTTGAAAAATGGAAAGATTTTCTGGGCCGACTCAAAAATCCAACTGCTGAAATCAATATCGGGCTAGTAGGAAAATACGTTGAACTTCCGGATGCCTATAAATCAATAACCGAGTCTTTTATTCACGCCGGTGCAAAAAACGAATGTAAAGTCAAAGTAAAATGCATTCACTCTGAAAATATCAACTCTGAAAATGTTGCTGAAAAACTAAAAGGACTTGATGGAGTTCTGGTTGCGCCCGGATTTGGAAGCCGCGGAATTGATGGCAAAATTGAGGCTATAAAATATGTCAGAGAGCATCAAATTCCTTTCTTCGGAATTTGCCTCGGCATGCAATGCGCTGTTATTGAATTTGCCCGAAATGTACTGGGGCTTAAGGAAGCACATAGTATTGAGATGAACGAGGACACCAAAGATCCTGTAATCTCAATGATGGAAGAGCAGAAAAAGATTAAAAATAAGGGCGGAACAATGCGGTTGGGTTCCTACACATGCGATCTTAAAAAGGGGAGCAAAGCAGCAGCGATCTACGGGAAAAGCCGTATTACAGAACGTCATCGTCACCGCTATGAGTTCAACAATTCCTATTTACCACAATTTGAAAAGGCCGGAATGATTGCCTCAGGAATCAACCCTGAGAATAACCTGGTTGAGATAGTAGAATTGAAAAATCATCCATTTTTTCTCGGGGGGCAATTTCACCCCGAATTAAAATCAACTGTTGATAATCCTCATCCACTTTTTGTTAACTTTGTCGCCGCCGCTTTGAGCTACTCAAAAAAGAAGTAAGGCATTTTAGCAATAAAGACTAAAAAAATAATGGATAGAAATACTTTCACTGGACTCTTTCTGATATTAATCATATTAGTTGGGTCAACCTACCTGATGCAACCCTCTGATGAAGATATCAAAAGAGAAAAGGCCAAACAAACACAGGATTCAATAGCAAGGGTTAGCAAAAGTGAATCATCACCAGCAGTTGCTATGCCAGATACTGCGAAAAAAACGATTGCAGCACCGGCAATTGACTCAACCCTCATTAAATCCGGCCCATTCGGAGCAGCACAGTCGGGAAGTAATGAACCCATTATCCTTGAAAATGAATTCCTTAAGGTTAGAATAAGTCCGAGAGGTGGAAGAATTGCCTCTGTTGAATTAAAGAACTTTAAAACCTACACTCAGGAGCCTTTAATCATGTTTGAGGGTGAAGGAAATAAGTTCGGTTTGATCTTTGGATCCGCAGGGCAGAATATTAACACAAACGATCTATATTTTGTTCCTTCAGGCAAATCATTGAATGTAACAAAATCTGATTCCACTTCATTAACAATGAGGTTAATCCATTCTGAAGGAAAATACATCGATTATATATATAGCCTGAAAGGTGAGAGTTACAACGTAGGACTGACCATTATAACAAACGGAATGCAGGATGTGGTAGCTCCTACCCAGCAACATATTACCCTTAACTGGGAATCCGTTCTGAAACAAAAAGAAAAAGATCTGCCGGGCGAACAAAAATATTCAAGTGCCTACTATAAACAGGGCGATGAAAGTATTGATAATATAAGCCTATCAGAATCAGAAACGAAAGCATTGAACGAAGGAAAAATCAAATGGTTCTCCTTCAAACAACATTTCTTTTCCAACGTACTGATTGCGAAAAACAGCTTTGATAGTGGAGAATTAGCCGTTAATACAAGTCCGGATGCAGGTACTGTAAAAAGTTTTTCAGCTAAAATGCAAATACCTTTCCAGAGACAGGAAACCAGTTCCTTTCCAATGGAATTCTATTTCGGACCAAATCAGTTAAATATCCTTGAAAAACAGGGTTTTGAAATCGAAAAACAAATAGACCTGGGATACTGGCCATTAAAATATATTAACAGATGGATTGTATTACCTGTCTTTAACTTCCTTGAAGGATTTGGATGGGGCTATGGATTGATTATTCTTGTGCTGACCATTCTGCTCAAAATGGTTTTGTTGCCGCTTACATACAAGTCGTACCTTTCAATGGCGAAGATGCGTATTCTAAAGCCTGAGATGGACGAGATCAAAGGTAAAGTTGGCGAAGATAACCCTACCCTGCTTCAACAGGAATACTTGAAATTATATAAAAAAGCCGGTGTAAATCCACTTGGAGGTTGTCTGCCGATGCTGTTGCAGCTTCCTATCATCATGGCTTTCTTCTTCTTCTTCCCTAACTTATTTGAATTACGTCAGCAAAGCTTCCTTTGGATGGAGGATCTTTCTACTTATGATGCATTCTTTAATCTGGGATTTGAAGTGCCCTTTCTTGGCAACCATATTAGTTTGATGTGTATTTTGATGACGATCTCTACTTTGATCTACACTTATTTCAATAACCAGGTTTCGGGTGCAACAGGTCAAATGAAATACATTGGTTATATCACCCCAATCATATTCTTCGGTGTATTGAACAGTTTCCCTGCAGGTTTGAACTATTACTATTTCCTCGCTAACCTGATGACTTTTGCTCAGCAATATATTATCAGAATGTTTGTTGATGATAATAAGATACATGCTCAAATTCAGGAAAATAAAAAGAAACCTGCAGCTGAAAAGAAAACCTCAGGATTTCAGAAAAGAATGGAAGATTATATGAGACAACAGCAAACTGCAAAGAATAAGGGTGCTATTGAGGAAAAAGGATCCAAAAAGAAATTAAAATAGAGCTAACGCTGACAGGGTTTAAAACCCTGTCAGCGTTAGCTGATTGCTGTTACAATAGTATAATTCTTTTCCATAGTTTGAAATATAAGTTCGGTATCTCCTAGTTTACTGATCAAAAATGGAAATTCTCTGGTTCTCCCCCCTTCCAGAGATTCAGTATACCTGATCATTTTACCATCCAGTTTGTATTTACCCTTTGAAAGTTGTTTGCCTCCCCATTCAATGATAAGATCGTTAGTTTCTGTAAAGATTATTACTGGAGAAGCCTGTTTAAGCTCCTCATCGCTTGTGATATCCTCCGGATCTGCATTAACGACCTTCAAATAGCTCCATCTGCCCAAAAGATCATTTTTATCTAAAATTTTATTTTAACCGGACAACAGTGAGTGTTTATATGATTTTCAATGAGGTATTCCGGTAAGAAGTAAAAAAATCACTTTCAGGAGGCAGCTCGGTAATCAGATAATCGATACGTTCAAGAGCACAGATCCTGATGGTTTGATTCGTGTTCAGTTTTTCTGAAATAGCCAAAACAGCAACCTTTTTGGCTGAACGGATAAGTGCTTTTTTAGCCTGCACGACCTCCCAATCCAAGTCACTTAAACCCCCTTCTGCAGAAAACGCATTTTCACCGAGCAGACATAAATCCACTTAAATATCAGCAAGCTGGTTAATCGTTCCGGATCCGACATGCAGGTTGGCATTTTTAAAAAAATTTCCCCCTATCGAAATGACTGTCAGGTTATTATGATCGGAAAGGGTAATAGCTACCTGCGGACTAATCGTAAAAATAGTCATTCTAAGGTTTTCAGGTATCATTTTAGCCAGTTCAAGAATGCTTGTCCCGCCTTCTGTAAGGATCACCATATTATTTTTCAGAAGTTTTAAGCTCTTTTCAGCGATCGTTTTCTTAGCCTCCAATGCATAAACTTCATTCTGAACATTAAAAGGCACCACAAATGATAAACTTGCCGCACCACCATGAATCTTCAGGATCTTTCCGTCATCAGCCAATTCCTTCAGGTCGCGCCGGATGGTATCATCAGAAACATTCATTGCGATACTAAAATCGGTGGAAACCACCCTGTTATGAATATTTATATCTTTCATAATGAACTTCTTACGATCTGCCTTCTTCATAAATACTTCATTATAGATTTTTATCCTGACTGAAGGGTTAAATATAGATAATAATAAAATTCAAGTCATCTTTATAGAACCTGCAAATGATCCTTAAAATGAGCCTATTTGCTGATTTCCACTTTCGCCGGACCATAAATATCCCAGGTACCATTAAGCTTGCGTTTTGCCTGACTCCAAACCGGAACCTCAAATGAATCTCCGGCAGCGATG
>CAYHGN010000167.1:0-6004 GCA_964356005.1 uncultured Sphingobacterium sp. | reverse complement strand
CAGTTAATCAACGAGTTACTAAATTAATGTAATTAAAATAGAAATTATGAAAGTTTCATTACCCTTAAAACCTTTCCAATATCAAAACCTGATTGATGGGAAATCGCAAAATGCCGCTGATGGTAAAACATTTGAACGTTATAGCCCTGCCCATGAAGTTCTTGTCGGAATCTATCCTAAATCAGGCGAAGCTGATGCGATACTTGCAATCGAGGCAGCCAGGAAAGCATTTGATGAAGGAATTTGGCCACGAATGAGTGGGGCTGAGAGAGCTGCAATTATCTTGAAAGCTGCATCATTAATCAGAAAAAATGCAGAAGAGCTTGCCTTTATTGAAACCCTGGAAAGCGGAAAACCAATAAGTCAGGCGAAAGACGAAATGGAATGGGCGGCTGGCAACTGGGACTATGCAGCAACATTAGCCAGACACACCAAAGGAGAATCATTCAACTCATTGGGCGAAGACATGCTGGCAATAGTCGTTAAAGAACCGATTGGGGTTGTTAGCATGATAACACCATGGAACTTTCCATTGTTAATCATTAGTCAGAAATTGCCACTGGCACTTGCGGTAGGCTGCACTGCAGTTGTTAAACCAAGTGAATTTACTTCAGGCACCACCTTAAAATTGGGTGGAATACTTAAAGAGGCTGGTTTGCCTGATGGAGTGGTAAATATCCTCTCGGGTTACGGAGATCCGGTTGGAATTGCCATGACCAACCATCCCATGGTAGATATGATTTCATTTACAGGTTCAACCCTTGTTGGTAAGAGTATTGCAGCAGCAGCCGGGCAAAAGCTCAAAAAAGTGGAACTGGAACTTGGAGGTAAAAATCCTCAAATTATATTCCCGGATGTTGATCTGGCCGAAGTTGTTGATTCTGTTGTATTTGGGGTATACTTCAATATGGGAGAATGTTGCAATAGTGGCAGTCGGATTCTGGTACATGAAGATATTGCTGATGAACTCATCAAGAAAGTCATTGAAAAATCCAAACAAGTAAAAGTTGGTGATCCTCTCGACCCACAAGTGAAAGTCGGTGCTATTATCAATCAACAGCAGATGGAAAAGATTTCTGGCTATTTTGAACAGGCAGCCACCCAGGGAGCAAAGCTTGTTTTGGGAGGTAAGGCCACAGATTATGGAAATTATATTTTACCAACCATTTATGATGAAGTTAAGCCAGAGATGAGTATTGCGAAGGAAGAAATATTCGGCCCGGTTTTGTCTGTAATCCGATTTAAAACATTGGATGAAGCTATCCGAATTGCTAATGATACCTTATATGGTTTGTCGGCAAGTGTTTGGACTAAAGACATCGATAAAGCCATGACTATTTCAAGAAAAGTAAAAGCTGGTACAATTTGGATTAACACATTTATGAATGGTTATGCCGAACTACCTTTTGGTGGTTATAAAGAAAGTGGGTTAGGTCGTGAAATGGGTACTGCTGCAATAGATGAGTTTACTGAAATGAAAACCATTCAAATTCACATTGGCCCAAAAACGGGGTGGTGGATATCAGATAAATAATTCTTAAATAATAGTAAAATGAAAATAGCCGTTTGTTTCCTGATTGGTTTTATGATGCAATTATCAGGTTTAAATGCCCAATCAAAAAAACTATTGGAAGGATGGAAATATCATTGTATTGATAGTACCAGAACGCCTTTATTACCGGAAAGAAATTCCGGATCCTGGTGTTTTGGAATAGACGCAGGAGACATTAATGGTGACGGTTATATCGATATTGCAAGCGGTAAATGGGCATATATTAACCCCGGTAAGGAAACAAAATGTTTATGGCAACGGATTGTTTTTCCAATGATTGCCGATGCTCTTTTTGTATATGATTTCGACCGCGATGGGAAAGCTGAAATATATGCCTTTAGCTGCAATCACCAATATCAACTTAAACTTAACACTTCGTTAAACACTTTTGATACACTTTTGATTGCTGCTTTACCAATTTGCAACCATGGGATAAGTGCTCAAGGTTATTGTCGGGGTGATATTACCGGCGATGGAGTGCCCGAACTTCTTATTAATAATAAGGATAATGACTTGTTTGCAATGCAATACAATAAGGCAGCTAACAACTTTAGTACATATTGTATTGCCAAAGGTCAGACTACCGAGAAGGGTCTTGCAATAGGTGATTTGGATGGAGACGGGGATAACGATATAGTAACGGCTTATAAACCCGATAATAGTAGCGATTTTAATGGCGTATGTTGGTTCGAAAATCCTGGCAGTATAACCGGCAAATGGATTAAACACCCGGTTACTCAGGTAAAATGGAAAGTAGATCGTGTGGCCATCGCTAATATTGACTCCGACCGGCAACCCGAAATAATTATTACTGAAGGGCGCAAGCCACCAGGTAAGGACAACGATGCTTCTGTGTATATTCTAAAATCACCCGGAAATCCTAAGGATAGTGCTTGGATACAAACAAAATTAGTTAATCAGTATTCAACCAATAGTTTAACTGCTATTGATTTTGATAAAGATGGCGATATTGACCTTATAACCGCAGAACACAAAGGTATATCACCCAAGCTACAACTTTGGCTTAATGATGGCCTTGGCAATTTCACCTTGCATACCATCGATGAGGGAAAAGAAAATCACATTGGCGCACTTCCAGTTGATATTGATAATGATGGTGATTACGATATAGTAGGTTGGGGTTGGTATAACTGGAAGTATATACATTTATGGGAAAACCTAACAATTAAAACCAAATGAGTACGAATTTTATAATAAAAAAAATTGTATGACAAATAAAATAACAACAGCCCGGGCAGCTGTTTCATTAATTGCCGATAACGCCACAGTAGCAATTGGAGGAGCTGGTGCCGGACATGCAGTACCAGACAAAATTCTTAAGGCTATCGGCGAACATTATTCGGAAACCGGCCACCCTAAAAACCTTACAACCATTCACCCTTGCGGGATAGGGGATAACGATAGCAGGGGTTTGAATCATTTGGCCCATGAAGGCTTGATCCATACCGATATAGGCGGTTTTTGGGGCAATGCTCCGAAATTGGCCGAATTAGCGAAGGCTAATAAATTGAAAGGATATAATCTTCCACAGGGTGTTCTGAGCCATTTGATGCGCGCAACAGCATCCGGAGATCCTGGTGTGATTACTCACGTCGGATTAAACACATTTGTTGATCCACGCCTGGAAGGCGGAAGGATTAATGACATTACTACTGAAAATATTGTTGAGGTCATCAATCTCTCCGGGAAGGAATATTTGTTTTATAAGACAATACCTGTTGATGTAGGTATTATTCGGGGTACCTCTATCGATTCCGAAGGTAATCTGACAATGGAAGAGGAAGTGGGCAGTTTCTCCATGTTGTCAATTGCCCAAGCAGCTAAGGTTAACGGAGGAATTGTTATTGCTCAGGTGAAATATATCAAAGAAGGACATTGTGATCCTGGGCATGTGAAAGTTCCGGGTTTTCTTATTGATTATGTTGTTCATGACCCGGAGCAGGAAATGACTTTCATTTCACAATTTGAGGAGGCTCTGGTAAAAAGAGATGTAGCCTATAAGTCGGATGGTGAGGGACTTGACGGGATAAAACGACTGGTTAACCGTAGAGCTGCAATGGAATTACGCTCAAAGTCATTTGTGAATTTGGGTTATGGGATGAGTGATGGAGTACCTATTGTGGCAAAACAGGAGGGAATAACCGACCAACTAGTATTTATGATTGAACAGGGGGCAAGTGGTGGCATCCCAACAACCGGTTTGAATTTTGGTGCAATGTACAATCCGTCTTCAATTTTGGATGATGGGTACCAATTTGATTTTTTTCAGGGTGGAGGTCTGGACCTGACTTTTCTGGGTTTTGCCCAGATTGATCAGCACGGAAATATTAACTCAAGCCGTTTTGGCAATGTGTTAACTGGTTGCGGGGGTTCAATTGACATTTCACAGAACGCCAAAAAGGTTGTTTTTTGCGGCTCTTTTGCGGTTAAGTCTGAACAGATTATTACTGAAAGGGGATTGGAAATAGTTCATCCCGGGAAATTTAAAAAGTTTGTTCAGCAGGTCCAGCAGGTTTCATTTTCAGGGAAATATGCTATGGAGAAGAAACAGGAAGTTTTTTATATTACCGAAAGGGCAGTATTCAAACTTACTTCCGAAGGTTTGATGCTAACGGAAATAGCACACGGTATTGAACTCCAGAAAGATGTCATTGATCTAATGGACTTTTGTCCAATAATATCTCCTGAACTCAAAATGATTGACCCCATTGTTTTCAGTGAGAATAAAATTGGATTAAAGGAAAAGTTTAATATATCTCTTTAATTGGCAATTTTTTTAACCAAAAAAAATAAAGAGTAGTTTAAAAATTAATCGCACAATTATGGATTCAAAAAAAATTATCTGTGAATTTAAAGATAATGCAGCCTTTATCACGTTAAACAATGCTGCAAAACTGAATTGCATAGGGTTTCAAATGCTCTATGAGTTAGAGGAGGCATTGATAAAAATCGAAAAAGACAATGAGGTAAAAGTAGTTGTTTTTTGTGGTTCCGGAGATAGAGCATTTTCCACAGGGGCTGATTTGAAGGAGTTCGGTTTATTGAACGAAGTTCAGGCAGTGGAGTGGATTCAACTTGGCAACAAGGTGTTTAATAAGATTGAAAACTTAAATAAACCAACCATTTCCTATATCAATGGATATGCCATGGGAGGCGGGTTTGAACTTGCATTATCCTGCGATTTCCGTATAGGAACCGAAACGGCTGTCTTCTGCAGTCCTGAGTTACAACATGGCTGGCTGCCTGGCTGGGGCGGGATGACACGTTTGCGCAAACTCATTGGAGAAGCAAAGGCAAAAGAAGTAGTCATGCTGTGTGAAAAAATACCAGCTGGCAAAGCCCATGAAATGGGATTAATTCACAGGATCCATTCAAAAGAAGAGGATACGCTCACTAACCTGATCAATTATTTAAAAACAATTAAACCTGAAGCATTTAGGTTGGCTAAGTCGGCACTGATGGATCCAGGCAGATCTACTTATGGCGTCGATGTGCAGTTCGATATTTTAGCCATGCAAATTACCGGAGAGCCACAAAAATGATAATTGACAAAACAATAAATATCCAATCACTGGAACGTTCACTGGAGAACTTCTGGGATATAGCGAAAGCTAAAGTCAAAATTATTGAACGGGAATATGATGATTCACAGGGATCTCCCGTGTTTACAATCAATGGGAAATATTCGACCAAAGGATGGACTGAATGGACCCAGGGTTTTCAGTACGGCATCCCCTTGCTGATTTTTGAAGCCTGCGGTGATGAGGATATTCTCCAAATTGGGAAACAGAATACCCTGGGAAAGATGTCGCACCATCTCAGCCATTTTGGAGTTCATGATCACGGATTCAATAACATCAGTACGTATGGAAATCTATTAAGACTGGGGAATCTGGGAAAATATGAATTTACAAAAGCTGAGTTGGATTTATTTCGTCTGGCGCTTAAAATATCAGGAGCTGTACAGGCAAAGAGGTGGACAAAAATCAGTGAATCGGAAGGGTTCATTTATTCATTTAACGGGCCTCATTCACTTTTCATTGATACCATAAGAACGTGCAGGGTGCTTCTTGCATCGCACAAGTTAGGCCACCAGATGCTGGATGAAAATGATGCTGAAATTAATTTATTAAGGAGAGCCATTACCCATGCCTTAATGACAGCCAGGTATGCCGTTTATTACGGGGAAGGACGTGACCAGTATGACAAAAATGGAAGGGTCGCTCATGAATCAATTTTCAATATAAATAACGGTAAGTACCGTTGCCCGAATTCCCAACAGGGTTTCTCAGGATTTACCACCTGGACAAGGGGACTGAGCTGGGCTATGCTGGGTTTTACCGAGTTATTGGAATATATCATTTGCCATGAACCCGGTCTTCCTGATTTTTCAGAAATTAAGGAGGTTTTTTTGATAGCTGCCAAAGCAAC
>CAYHGN010000166.1:0-6143 GCA_964356005.1 uncultured Sphingobacterium sp. | reverse complement strand
TTTATTTGATTTCTTTTCATAAGAAATTGGACCACAAATGACATTTACATCTCTTAAATCAGCTATCGCATCTACAATTTCGGTAATAATATATGCAGTAGCAGCCTCTTCAGGATAATAAACCTCTGTGAGGACCCAGAGCTTATTTACGTCATTCATTTTTAATGTTTGTTCCAAACAACCCGTTGAATATAATCTACATAACTGATTAAAATTTTTACCATTTTATCTGAAACATTAGGCATTGAATAATCAGCAACAGGTCTGAAATTTCTTTCTTTTCCCCTCTTTTGATATTGAAGTTGAGTCAACCCTTGCATAATACGCTCAGGATTTAAGCCAACCATCATCACAGACGCTTCTTCCATGGCTTCCGGGCGTTCATGTGCATTCCGTATATTTAAGGCAGGGAAATTTAAAATTGATGATTCCTCAGAAATAGTTCCGCTATCTGATAAAACCGCATATGACCACATTTGCAAGGCGTTGTAATCATTAAACCCCATTGGTTTTAAAATTTGAATTTCAGGTCTTAAAGTTATATTCTTGGATTCGATCATTTTACGCGTACGCGGATGTGTACTTACAATAATTGGATATTGATATTTTTCGGCAATTAAGTTTAAGCTGTCTATCAAACCTTTGAAATTTTTCTCACTGTTAATATTTTCTTCCCGATGAGATGAAACGACAAAGAATTTATGTTCCTTTAAACCAAGGCGCTTCAAAATATCTGAAGATTCGATAGATGGTAAATAATGAGTCAAAACCTCAAACATTGGTGAGCCTGTTTTTATGATACGATCGGCAGGCAATCCTTCCCGCAATAAATACTCACGAGCAATATCACTATAAGTTAAGTTAATATCTGAGATATGATCTACAATCTTACGATTTGTCTCTTCCGGTACACGTTGATCAAAACAACGATTCCCAGCTTCCATGTGGAAAATCGGGATATGCCTTTTCTTTGCAGGAATGGCACATAAACAACTATTCGTATCTCCTAATATCAAAAAAGCATCCGGCCGTTCTTTTTCCAGTAAAGGATCTATTTTAATTAAGATCTGTCCAATTGTTTCCATTGCTGTAGCACCGGCAGCATTGAGAAAATAGTTTGGTTTACGAATCTTTAGGTCATCAAAAAAAATCTGGTTCAATTCATAGTCGTAATTCTGGCCTGTATGAACGATGATATGATCTATTGCCTGCGATTCATCAAGCTTAGCAAACACGCGCGACAACCGAATGATTTCCGGTCTTGTACCTACAACAGTCATTACCTTTAGTTTAGAAATCATAAGTAAGTATTTTTAGATCATTTAGATTGAATGAGATAACAAGCCGTTCTAATCAAACAGTTTCGAAATAAGTATCAGAATCCTCACTATTATAGAATTCATTTATCCAGAAAATAGTGTACAGATCATCATTGCCGGTATTTTTAATATTGTGGGCATACCAGATTGGCATATCTACGTAGGATGGTTCATCACCGGTAAGATAAAAATCCATCACTTCATCCGTACCAATTCTCCGTAATTGTATTAAAGCTTTACCCTTAATAACAGCAAAGCGTTCTATCTTACGAGTATGAAAATGGTTTCCCCTCGTAGTATCTGGTAATGTTGTAGAAAAAGAAACCTGACCGCCTGTGTTAAGTCGAATAATTTCTGCAAAAGAACCTCTGAGATCAGTATATTGAGAAAATTTTATTGGATATATATTTTTTATATCTATGTAACTTCTGAATGTATTAAACAGGTTTAATTCGAATGTATTATTAATAATTGGAATTATACCATTTTGCAGATAATCCAGCTTGAATCTTTCCAGCAATTTTAAAATTTCAGATACCTTTATCACAAATGTATGCCTGACTTCATGGCTACATTCGATTCTATTTTCGTTAATTACTTTGATTATTTCACTTACTAATTCGCTAACATAAATCAGTTTTAACTCAACATCCACATTAATTTGGGGAATTTTTCCGTGTGTGAGCTGGTGACAAAAGGTGGCAACCACGGAATTATAATATGCAGATCCGAAAGGACCAAATACATTAGGAATAATTAATCCTGTAAATTCTCCCTTACTACTATTTGCCCAATCAATTAATAAATTACGCGCTTCCTTCTTCGATTTAGCATATAAATTATCTCTGGCTTCCTGTGTAGATGACGAAAAAATAACATGTGCGCTACTATTCATCCTTTTTAAAGAAACTATAAGTTTCTTAGTTAAGTCAATATTTACAGCATAAATAACCTCCGGGTCACTGTGCCGGTTCATTCCAGATAAATGAACTATAACATCACATTTCTCAACAAAAGCATCCAGTAAATTCTCATTCTCAAAAAACACCTTATTGAAAACAATTCTTTCAAATTTATCGGGTTGCAATCCCAGGGTATTAAATAAGTGGGTTCCAATAAAGCCAGTTTGCCCGGTAATTCCTATTGTTTTCATAAAAAATATACTGTATCAATATTGGCTATCAAAAGAGAATTACCAATTTCAAATCAATTTTGATATTGTCCGACATTCTCTTCTGATAGTATTTCCTTTCTGATTATCGGAAGTTTAAATAAGAGTTTTTTCATGCCTTCTACGTCAAGTCTTGTGGTGTTATGTGAGTGATATTCTTCGAATTTAGTAACTCCCGGCTCTCCTTCTGAAAAATACTGTGCATAATTTAAGTCTCTATTATCAGCTGGAATACGATAATAGTCTCCCATATCTTCAGCTTTAACCATATCCTCCCTGTTGACCAGGGTTTCAAATAGTTTTTCACCATGCCGTGTACCAATGGTCTTTATTTCGCTTTTGGATTTATATAACTCGATCAAAGCCTGGGCCAGATCCTGTATAGTAGCAGCCGGAGACTTTTGAACGAAGAGATCACCTTGTTTTGCATGTTCAAAAGCATAAAGAACCAGATCCACCGCATCTTCCAGTGTCATCATGAAACGGGTCATATTACCATCTGTAATTGTTAGAGGAGTACCGGCTTTTATCTGGTTAATAAACAGAGGAATGACAGATCCTCTTGATGCCATCACATTTCCATATCTGGTACCGCAAAAGATCGTTTTTGAATCATCCAGATTCCTGGATTTGGCAACCATTACTTTTTCCATCAGGGCCTTTGACATCCCCATCGCATTGATTGGATATGCTGCTTTATCTGTACTTAATACAACCACTTTCTTAACTTCATATTTTTCAGCAGCTGTTAATACATTATCAGTACCCAATATGTTTGTTTTAACTGCTTCTAAAGGAAAAAATTCACAAGATGGCACTTGTTTTAATGCTGCAGCATGGAAAATATAATCGACCCCTTTTACAGCTGGCTCTACACTTGAAAGATCGCGGACATCACCAATATAAAATTTTAACTTGGAATGGTTAAACCTGTTACGTAAATCATCCTGCTTTTTTTCATCGCGACTAAAGATTCTGATCTCCCTAAAATCATCAGAATTGAGAAAGCGTTGTAAAACTGCAGTTCCAAAAGAACCGGTCCCACCAGTTATAAGAAGTATTTTACTCATTTTAATAAATATTAAACTATCATTTGATTTTTATTCCCTATTAGAGCTAAAAAATTAAAAGTTTCATCCGAACATCTCTTCCAGGAGAATTTTTTCGAGAGCTCAAATGCCGCCCTGGCTTTTTCCATCCTTAATTGAGGTGACTCAATGAGAGATTTTATTGCCATTGCAATATCATCAGGGCTTTCAGGATTAAAATATAATCCCGCATTTCCGAGTACTTCCGGCATGGGACCCCGGTCAGAGCATACAATCGGCAAACCGGAAGCCATTCCTTCAAGGAGAATATTAGGCATATTCTCGCAGCTTGAAGCGAATATGAACATATCTGCGTTTTTATAAAAAGTATGAATATCTGAATGGGGCAAAGAACCTAAATACCTGACAACTATGTCTTCTGAATTGATCTCTTCTAATATTTTATTTAACCTGTCAAGAGCAGGACTGTAAGCCGGTCCGATAATATCAAGCGTTATCGGTAGCCCTGATCTCCTCAATTTTGAAACAGCTTTTGCTACATGCCACTGATGTTTATACACATCAACAATTGATATATAAATTAGCCTGAATGGCTTCTGCACAGAATACTTATCTATTGAAAACTGATCTCGAGGCAAATTAGTGAAATTAGGGTTAATACCATGCGGAATAATTGAAATACTTCCATGCCGCTTTCTGATCTCCCTGATGATCCATTCCTGCGTGAATTTTGTCAGGAAAATGAGGCCGTCAGCTTTTTTAAAGCTGGCGGATTGGGAAAAACGGAGTAAAAGAAGTTTTAGAGTTCTTAATGATATGCCATAGCGGAACAACTCATTCCACATAAAGGGAAGCATATTTTGACTCATTGTTACTATCGGCCTGAAATTGCATGAAAAAGACCCCCCGGGGATAAAAAGCACATTGCAGTCAGCATTTCTTGCATCCCTTGGTAAGCAAAATTTTTGCCAATATGTACGGAAAAATAAATTACCATTCAATAATTTATTGGACTTTTTAAACAGCCATGGTGCGTCTTCAAGCTTATTCAGGGTAGCCCATCCACTCCAAACAATAACTTTTAAAAAACCATACTTTTCAGGTTGAGCAGCTTTTAAAAGTTCAACCAAATGAGTAACTCCTCCCCCAGCGCGTATATTTGAAGCGTCTATACCCAATATCAGTTGTTTGCTGCTCATCTTACTTACTTTTATTAAATCAATCAATTTATGGGCATCCAAACCAAAATTACTCCATTTATAATATGAAATCTTATGCAAGATAACAAGTCTAAAATTGAAACTTCCCTAAATGATTAACATCAAATTGTATTTTTCTTTATTCGACGATATCAGGAAAATACAAATGTAGTGACCGAAGGAATTATGTTCATTGTAGAAAACTCATTCTACTATAGCTAAAAAAAGCTTTTCCATGGCATAAGATATCCACGAAATTCTCCTGCAAGGCCATAGGGCTTAGCATTTAGACCTTTTTTAAATTCTCCTATTCCTTTCGGTGTACCGGCGTTCAATCCGCCGATATCAAACCAGGAGCAACCTGTCTCTTTTGCATTAAGTATTGAATGCCAAAGAAGTACAGAATTAGCCTGCATTTGGCGGCCCTTGTCATTTGCATTGCCTATTAGATACGTAACAGTGTCACCGTGCCTTATGCTGACCAATTGACCAATAGGCTCTTGATCAACTGTACGATTGGATTCATGAGCCAAAAACAAATCAAAACTCCATGTTTCAGATGTCTGTGCCGCAAGATTACGGATCATAGTTTCAGACAAACCCTGAAATTTTCGGTCCTGTTGAAAACCCCTATAGCTTTCAAGCAGGGAGTTGAGATTATTGCTATTTACTGTAACTTTTTCAACTTTCACACCAAGCTTTTCCCCTTTTCGCATACAATTCCTCCATTTTCCATTTACTCTCATTAATAGGGTTGATTCTTCCTCAGTTAAATCAATCAGTCCGGAAGCCCAGGGAATGGAATCAATTAAACGTAGTCCCATTCGCTTTAGTTCCTTTTTTACAAAATCAGAATCCGGTAATTCAGGCGCAAGCTGCACCACCCAGCATCGCTTGTTTCGAATCGCGACCATTAATCTCTTTATTATTTCTATGCTTATTCTAAGCCCTTCCTCTACAGGATGCTCATCCAATAACAAAGGTCCACGATTAATCCGTGCAATACCACCTACAACCGGCCAGATTCGCGTAAGAAACTGAGCAATCGCCAACGGTCTCCCGGAAGCGTCTGAGATAACAAAACGCAGTGCATGCCATCCTTCGCCTTGTTCTTTTGCAGTGCCATACTGCCATGACTGTAAAAGATTAGTTTTAGAGATTTTAGCCCAAAGTGACTCCCATTTAATCAGAGAAACTTCTTCAATTTGATATTTGTTCCGTTTTCCCTGTTTTCTAAAAAGCATAAATATTTTTTTATTTGAAATAATTTTAAAGTTTGATGAACAGGAAGATAGAATCGTTCTTTTCGTAAGTTCAAAGCATTTTTATGAAGTTCTGATTCGGTCATCACTTCCGGTGGTAAGTCTGGCCAGGTAAGGACAGGCAGATTTGACATTTGAAGACT
>CAYHGN010000165.1:0-6153 GCA_964356005.1 uncultured Sphingobacterium sp. | reverse complement strand
GGAGTGATCTGACTCCGATTCCAGCGAAGGCTGGAATCTCCCCCATCTCCCCCCAGCAATGTTGTCATTCCAGCGAAAGCTGTAACCTCATAACGCATTCCGGTTAACGTTGTCTTCCTGAAAGAAACGGAACCAACGAAAGCCGCAACCTCAATATTATTCCACACACATTTTAAAACCATGAAACCAAACAATCTCTTAAATAATGACATTGGGGTCAAGCCTTCCGCTTGAAGATAGGTACGGTAGAACATGGTTCACCGTACATTATGCTTTTAGCTATTTCCGTCAGTTTAACAGTAAGTTCAATGTAGGCTGAATTGGGAATGTGAATCTCTCCACAGCCTTTGATCACTACACGCTGATCCCGATATTTTTCAAGATCTATTTGGTTTAATTTACGGTCGAAAAGAATGGTTTCGAGTACTTCAAGGTCACCAAATACCACTGTTTCTGCAAATGGAGCGATCTTATTTGCCAGCAGCATATAGGCCCAGGTTGGGACTATCGCATCAGCTGAACAACCGATGGCGATATGCTTACCGGTATAGGGTTCCCAATTATGCTCCTTAATGAATTCTCTGAAATCCTTTTCCCTGAGCATTAAGCTGTGAAAAAGGTTATCCTTAATATCATAAAATAATCGTTCACCGGACGGATATAATTCGGCCAGATCAAAGCTTATGAGCCCACTCTCAGCAACTCTATTAATAATGTTTTCCTGAACATCCATCTTCTATCTTCATTATTGAACAGCAGAATCCGGAATAATACCGATTAACTGCAAAAAAAATCCGGAAGTGAATAAACACTTCCGGATACAAAGTTAATGAAATTAGCTATTAAAAGAATTTAACGCGGTTATCCTTGATCTTTGAGTTATCACGTAAAGCTTTAAAAGCCTCACCTGAAGCACGCTGTGCCAAGCCCTGAGATACCTGAACCTTTTGTTTAAAGGCATTGGTTAGGGGTGCAGGCTTACTAAATCCGTTCACAATGAAAACGTATACTCCCTGATCACCTTCAACAGGCTGTGATAATTTACCTGGCTGTGACCCAAAAAGAGTTCCAACAAGCACATTTTCCTGTGAAAGTCCTGGAATCACCGGGTTTGCAAATACAATATTCTGTACCGGTGTAACCGCTCTGCCAACTTTTTGGGCAAACTGATCGATCGATTTTGATCCGGCAAGAGCCTTTTCCATTTTCTCAATCAGCATTCGCGCTTTTACCCGCTTCATTACCATTGGCTCAATATCCTTCTTAACCTGATCAAGAGGAAGTGTTCCTTCTTTAAATATATCGACCACCCTGGCTACCGCAAACTTACTGCCCATTTCAAATACCTGATTTGAAACGTCTCCCTTATCAGCACCAAATACCCATCTTACCATCTCACGCGGACTATCCAATCCCGGAATAGAAGATTGGGTAGCTATCACATTATCGGCAAGTGATTTAACATAACCTGCTTTTTTAGCTTCTGCATCAAATGTTTCAGCATTTTTTGCAACAGTAAGGAAACTTGTTGCTTTTGAATAGGCTTCCTGTTGTGTTTTATTACTTGCTGAGAAAGATTTATCTACAATAGCAACTTTGGCTACTCTGGAAGAACCAATTTGAGCATTGATCTTAATTACATGAACACCGAACTGGGTGGTGATTACTTTAAGATCACCTGTACTGCCATTAAAAACAGCTTCCTCAAATGCAGGTACCATTGCACCTCTTGCAAACGTACCAAGATCACCACCAGAATCTTTAGAAGCATCAGTTCCGAATTTAGCCGCAAGCTCAGCAAAGCTGCCTCCTCTTGCAATTACACCCCTGATTGAATCTGCTTTTGTTTTTGCTTTATCAATACCACCTTCAGTAGCAGGATTTAGTAAAATATGACTTGCTTTAACTGAATCAGGACCAACTTTAAGATCCAGAACTTTTACCATTTTGTAAACTCCACCGGTGAACAAAGGGCCAATAAATGCTCCATTTGAAGCACTGAATACTGCTGAATCAAGTGCAGGTTCTAATTGTCCTTTACGAACATAAGTGATTGGCATTTTAGTTTCAGCGTTGATACTTACAAATAATGAGTCGTTAGCGGCAGCCCTAAATTCGGCAGCGGTTTTAGCAACCATAGCCCTAATATCTGCAGAATCGGCTTTTGAAGGATTCGCATCAAAAACGATGTACTCAAACGAACGCTTTTCTAAAAGATTCTTAAACTTATATTTATTTTCATTGTAATAATCTGAATAATCCTGATCAGACAGTTTTACCTGATTATCCTGAACAGAACTGTAGTCCAGATTAACAAAACTAAAATTCGCGAGCTTATTACGCTGGTCATAATCTTCCCTTGCCTCAAGAGAGGTAACATAAAGACTATTTTTAATGAGATTGGTATACTTCTGTGATAGTTTATTCTCACGGATATTTAACAAGAAGGCAGTCCATTGCTGGCTAACCGGACTTGATGAAGGCTGAGACTTAACATTCTCAAGAAATGCATTTAATTGCATTCTGTTTAACTGACCAGTTTGAGGATCTCCAAAGTTTTGAAGAATCTGTGGATCAGGATTTTTTCCTGACACAAGGTCGTTCAACTCATTCTTACTTACCTGCAGACCCAGGCGGTTCATCTCCTTAGTCATCAAAATCTGTGTAAGCGATTGATTCCAGGTATTTTCAATGATATAGGATGTCATTTGAGGATCAAGATTACTCTGACCCATTTGTTGTTTGAAATTGTTGGTGTTCTGCTCTACCTTCTCATTAAAGTCCAAAATAGAAATGGCCGTACCATCAACTTCCCCAACTTCAGTTTGATTTCCCTGCATAAACGATCCGCCCATCTGTACTGCGTCGCTTACTAAAAATGCAATAATTGCAAAACCAATAGCTCCAACGATGATTATCCCTGCACGATTCCGCAAAAAACTCATTATTCCCATATCCTTATTTTTTTTCTAATATAATTTAAAAAGAGGGCGCAAGATACAAATTTTGGAAAATAAACAATAGCCTAATTTGAGGAAGAAATAATGGGCTAATATGCTTGTGAGCCAATGGCTTTGAGCACCATGAATTTTATTGTAAAATTATCATAAAAGAACAATGGTGATTTAGGTACCCCGTTTGTCCTGTAAAAATTAAGCTTCTTGTCAAATGTGCTAACTGTAAATTAAAACGGGACATTTATTAACGTTTTTAAAAGCATGCCCCCTGTTTTATCAAATTATAGGAATTAAAGGGGAAGGAATAGAATTTAATAACTGATCACCTCCCCCTGCCAACACACAAGGCCTAACGCGCGCCCCTCTTGAGGGGGATAGCATGGTACCAAGGGAATTTCATTGAAGTGGGGATTTTTTCTTTAAGTAGTATACCTATGCATCCAGTGTCGCCCGCCCGAGGGGGAATTAAAGGGGGAGGAGGAGAAGACTCTGAATTCGTCAGGATCGTAATCCTTAAATTAGGACATTGAGCGAAGGCTGAAACTTCCTAACTCTCATGAAATTCCATTTCAAGCTTTCTTCGGACACTAGTGTTTTTAAGAATCAACAACCTATTTATACCCTTTATGCAGGATTAGAAAACTTGCCCGTTCTTCCCGTTTAAATGGGATATCCCAATTACCCTGATAGCTGATCTTGGTTGGCAATAAGGTTTTGTCTTCACCAAAATATCCCAGTTCGATATTCATCTGAACATCAAAATCAAAAGCTATATTTCCATATTTCATGTCTACATAACGTCCGAGGATCTGAAAATTACGCATATCGAATATCGTGACCAGTTCCTTAATCATCATGCCTCCTTCAGTCCAACCCGACAGATCCGGCTTAAGGGCTACCTTAAAACGGTATACAGGAATAGAATCAAGATAAGTCCCTCTGTAAAAGGTATAATCGTAATACTGCCTCATGTTTGGGGTAAAAATCTGAGTTTTATTGCCGATGAAGGGCACACCTTTAATTGGCCTCCCGGGACTAAAAATCAGGGTTTTCAGCTTGTCCTTATATGATTCATTACTCTCGCCTTTTGCTCCCGATATAGGTGCAGAAGGAACAAAATCAGAATTATAGGCATTCATAAAGATATAATCGAACATCTCTACTGTGTAAAGGGAGTATTTTCCATTTTTCTTATAAACATTACCGTCATCCCTCTTATCAAGAATCTCCATTTTGTATGGTCCGGTATTATTATGATAGATTTTTCGATAGATCTTGCCCTCAACCGCATTCGCTTTATTATATGTAAAAATGCGATTCTCAGCATTAAAGCTGTATTTCTTCATATTACGAAAAGCCGCATAAAAGCTGGTATCATTAATGATCTCGTCAATGAAAGTCTCAGCAGTGAGGCGTGTTGAAGTTATTGTGATGGCTGAATCAATGGTAACAGTAAGTACTGTATCAGGATTAAAACGTGGGATTTTCTGAGCCAAACCCAGACTGTAAATACTCAACAGGCTCAGTAATAAATATATTTTCTTCATGGTGATTTCAAAAAAGCATATACCTCCTTACAGAAGTATTTGACCCTAATTACCCAACTGTTTTAAGGCAATATATGCCATTAGTCCGGTACTTAATTTGAGAGATTCCTCATCCACATCAAACGTCGGTGTATGCACAGAAGATGTTATTCCTCGCTCCTTATTACCTGTACCCAGTCTGTAGAAACAGGCATCAGAAACCTGAGAATAATAAGCAAAATCCTCTGCTGCCATCCAGATGTCAAGATCTAAAACGTTCTCCTTACCTAAATAGTCTTCTGCATATTCACGAACCTCTGCTGTCAGTTTTTCTTCATTGATTAGAAAAGGATACCCCCTGACAATATTAAAGTCACAACTTCCACCCATTGCCTCAGCAATGCCTTCGGCCATTTTCTTCATTTTTTCATGAGCTCTGGCCCTCCAGTCTTCATCCATTGTCCGGAAAGTGCCTTCGAGGTAAACCTCATTCGGAATCACATTCGTAGCACCATTGGCAATAACCTTGCCGAAGGATAGTACAGATGGTATTTTGGGATCTGCGACACGGCTAACAATTTGCTGCAGTGCTATAATTATATGTGAAGTAATCAAAACAGGATCAATATTTTGCTGAGGCTGAGCTCCGTGACCACCTTTACCGTGAACAGTAACATAGATCTCATCCGTTGAAGCCATGTATTTTCCTGATCTAAAGCCTACTTGTCCTGCTTCAATCAAAGGCATGACATGCTGCCCGATCACGGCATCAGGTTTTGGATTTTCAAGAACCCCTTCCTTAATCATCATACTTGCACCGCCTGGCAATTTTTCTTCGGCAGGTTGAAAGATCAGTTTTATGGTACCTCCGAATTCATTTTTTAGTTCAGTAAGGATTTTTGCCGTCCCAAGTAGAGAAGAGGTATGTGCATCATGCCCGCAAGCATGCATCACACCGGCATTCTTTGATTTATAAGGCACCTCATTTGCCTCAACAATTGGCAAAGCATCCATGTCGGCACGAAGAGCAACAACCGCATCAGAGGATTTCTCTCCTTTGATGATCGCAACTAAACCGGTATTCGCCATCTTCTGATACTTAATTCCGAGCTCATCCAGCTTCTGCGCTACATAAGCAGAAGTTTGATACTCATGGAAGGAAAGTTCAGGATTGGCATGTAAATGCCGGCGATTCTCAACCACAATCGAGTGGATTTCTTTTGCAAGAAGGCTAATCTTATCTTTTAACATTATTTAAGAATTATCATTTCAGAAAAAATGAACATGGAGTTATAGTATTTCTTTAGCTCATTCATCAATTTTTCGGCTTCCAGCCGGGTTCGAAAATCTCCCACTCTCAGCTTGTAATTTGGCTGGGTATAACTGATATACGTGTTAATATCGGAATACCGGGCTTTAAATTTTGCCTGTTCCGAATAGGCTATCTGACGATCCAAACCTGAAAATATCTGCACCCTAAAACCTGATAAAGTTACATTGTCGCCAGTAACACCTGCCCTGTTCAATTCCAGTCGACGGGCGATCAGACTGTCAATTTGCGGGTCTTTTATGACCAGAACCTTCCCCTTTTCCTGAGCTGAAAGCTCCTGGAAACACATTATAAGAATAAATCCGACGAGGCTTTTCCAATGCATTCTATTAATCTACTC
>CAYHGN010000164.1:0-6226 GCA_964356005.1 uncultured Sphingobacterium sp. | reverse complement strand
CGATTTCATTTCTGAATGCTTTGCCTGTTTGTGCAATGCCAAAAGGAATTTTCATCCTTCCGGTTTTTTGAACATTCAGAAAATTCACAAAGATTCCTTGCGCGGTTTCAGGCCGCAGATAAATGGTAGAGGATTCTTCACTCAGCGAACCTACCTGAGTAGAAAACATAAGATTGAACTGACGTACATCTGTCCAGTTGCGTGTGCCTGAAATCGGACAAACAATTTCAAGATCAATAATTATCTGTCGTACTTCAACAAGGTCATTTGCTTCGAGAGCGGACTTGAAACGAGTATTGATGTCATCGATCTTTTTTTGATTCTCCAATACGCGGGGATTTGTCGTACGAAAGGTGTATTCATTAAAGCCATCAGCAAATCGGGTGCGTGCTTTCTCAACTTCCTTATTGATCTTGGCTTCAATTTTCGCGATATGATCTTCAATCAAGACATCAGCGCGATATCTTTTTTTTGAATCCTTGTTGTCAACCAGGGGATCATTGAACGCATCCACATGGCCCGAAGCCTTCCATGTTGTAGGGTGCATAAAAATAGAAGCATCTATACCTACAATATTTTCATTCATCTGAACCATGGCTTTCCACCAGTATTCACGGATGTTTTTCTTCAGCTCCGCGCCGTTTTGCCCGTAATCATATACGGCACTCAGCCCGTCATATATCTCACTGGAGGGAAAGATGAAACCATACTCCTTTGCATGGGAAATAATGTTCTTAAAAAGATCCTCGTTTGTTGTGCTTGCCATAGGCAGCTAAAGTAGGAATTTTTCCATTTGCTTATTTGAACCATTCTGCATCAGTTGCGGTTTCAAACTCCGGTTTTCCAGACTTTGGCACCTCAATGAACATAGCCATCTAAAAATCTTACATTTGTCCCATGATCGCTATTGGTAATACCTTCGTTTCGGAAGATCTCATTGAGAAAAAATTTGTCTGTGACCTGAATGCCTGCAAAGGAGGCTGTTGCGTAAAGGGTGATTATGGGGCACCATTAGAAGATGAAGAACTTGAGATCATGGAAAAGATCTATGATAAAGTTAGGCCCTATATTCCTGCTACAGGAATTGAGGCCATTGAGAAGCAAGGAAAATATTTGCGTTACGAAAGGAAAGAATGGGTTACTCCGCTTGTTAAAGGGAAAGAGTGTGCTTACACCTATTTTGAAAAAGGAATAGCCAAGTGTGCTATTGAAAAAGCATACATGGAAGGGAAGATTAAATGGAAAAAACCCATCTCATGCCATTTGTATCCTGTTCGTATAGTAAGAAATAAGATCGGTATGGATCATCTGGCTTATGATCGCTGGAGTATATGTAAACCTGCTTGTAAACTCGGCGAGAATCTTAAAGTTCCTGTCTATAAATTTTTAAAGGAATCGTTGGTGAGGAAATATGGTAAGGTCTGGTATAAAGAACTGGAATTGGCTGCTAAGGTCTGGGAAGAGCAAAAAATGGCTTTAAAGGGGAAATAGTTTCAACTGCTGAATTCCATATTTGCAAGAGCAAAATATTTAATTAAATATTTTTAGTCCCTGTTCATTGATTATCAGGCTAATTTTTTTACGGATTGTCTGATTGTTTTTTCAGTTACAAAATCAATTCTGTTCTGCAAGTTGTTTTTTTAAACATATTTTGTTCAAAACCTCTGTAGCCCTTGCCTATAAAGGCTTTAGGAGCTTTACACTTATTTGTAAACAAAGTTTGGTGTATAATTGTCGAAAAATAATCGGCTTATCTATTGCAAAGTCTATTTGAAATAAGAATTTTTGTTCAGCACATCAGAAGGATTTATTTCTGATAATTCAGCAGATATTTAAGGATTCAGAGAACGATTCTCTTCGGTCCGGGAAAACAAAATTTTCTAAAACCGAAGTAGAGGAGGAATCGTCACCTCTAACCGGAACAGAATAGAAATACGAACCCCCTTTTTAATAGAATTATGAAGAAAGAAATTTTACTCGAAGAGAACAAAGACAGATTCGTCCTTTTTCCAATCAAACATCCCCAGATCTGGGAAATGTATAAAAAAGCGGAACAAAGCTTCTGGACAGCTGAAGAGGTAGATCTTCATGCCGACCAGCGTGACTGGGATTGTCTCAAAGAAGGAGAACGTCATTTTATCAAGCATGTGCTTGCATTCTTTGCAGCAAGCGACGGAATCGTTAACGAAAACCTGGCCGTTAACTTTATGAAGGAAGTGCAGTTACCTGAGGCACGCTGCTTTTATGGCTTCCAGATTATGATGGAGAATATCCATAGTGAGATGTACTCCCTATTGATTGACACTTATATTAAGGACAATGCCGAGAAAAACAAACTTTTTAATGCTATTGATACTATTCCATGTGTGAGTAAAAAGGCTGAATGGGCCTTACGCTGGATTTCCAATGGGTCTTTTGCCGAACGTCTCATCGCTTTTGTGGCCGTTGAAGGAATTTTCTTTTCAGGATCATTCTGCTCAATTTTCTGGCTGAAGAAGCGGGGTCTGATGCCGGGACTTTGTACCTCTAATGAATTCATCTCCCGTGATGAAGGAATGCATTGTGATTTTGCATGTCTCCTTTACAGCATGCTTGAAAATCAGCTGCCTAAAGAGCAGGTTACCAAAATCATTACAGATGCAGTAGTGCTTGAGCATGAATTTGTGACAGATGCACTGCCGGTATCATTAATTGGCATGAATTCAAAAATGATGTGTCAGTATATTGAATTTGTTGCCGATCGTTTGCTGGTATCACTGGGATGCAAGAAGGTGTATAACAGTACCAATCCGTTTGATTTCATGGAAATGATTTCACTTCAGGGAAAAACAAACTTTTTTGAAAAACGTGTAAGTGAATACAAGAAGGCCGGAGTAGGTCAACAAAAGGAGGATAATGTCTTTAAACTGGATGAGGATTTTTAATAATAGGCTGCCCGACAATTCATACAGTAAATTTTAGCAAGCTTTTTAATTAAATACACACTACACACTAATATAACAGATTTAACAATATGTTCGTACTCAAACGCGATGGCCGCCAGGAGGCAGTTAAATTCGACAAGGTAACAGCCCGCATCCAGAAACTCGCCTATGGACTATCCGAGCATGTAGACACTTTTTCCGTAGCTCAGAAGGTAATTGAGGGGATCTATGATAATGTGACAACTTCGCAGCTTGATAATTTAGCGGCTGAGATCGCGGCATCAATGACTACCCGTCATCCTGATTATGCATTGTTGGCCGCACGTATAGCAGTCAGTAATCTGCATAAAAACACCAAAAAATCTTTTAGTGAGACCATCAAAGATTTGTATGAATACATCGATACCCATACAGGTAAAAAGGCCCCGTTGATAGCTGATGATGTTTTTGAAGTCATCTGGAAACATCGTGACCTGCTGGATTCTACCATTATTTATGACAGAGATTTTGGCTATGATTATTTCGGTTTTAAAACACTTGAAAAATCTTACCTGCTGAAAATTAACGGGAAGGTAGCAGAACGTCCGCAGCACCTTATTATGCGTGTAGCTGTCGGAATTCACAAGAATGATATTGAATCTGCCATCCAGACATATAATCTGATGAGTGAACGTTGGTTTACTCATGCTACGCCGACATTATTTAACGCAGGGACACCCAAGCCACAACTTTCTTCTTGTTTTCTTTTACAAATGCAGGATGATAGTATAGAAGGAATTTATAATACGCTGAAAAGCTGCGCAAAGATTTCACAATCAGCAGGAGGAATAGGATTAAGCATTCACAATATTCGTGCAACAGGCTCTTATATACGTGGAACTAACGGTACATCTAATGGTATTGTTCCAATGTTGCGTGTCTTTAATGATACAGCCCGCTATGTGGATCAGGGCGGAGGCAAACGCAAAGGTTCCTTTGCCATTTACCTTGAACCATGGCATGCAGACATTTTTGCCTTTTTAGATTTGAAGAAGAACCACGGTAAAGAAGAGTTACGAGCGCGTGATTTGTTTTATGCTCTCTGGATTCCGGATTTATTCATGGAGAGAGTGGAAGCTGATGGTGATTGGAGTTTATTCTGTCCGAATGAAGCTCCCGGATTGGCGGATTGTTATGGTGATAAATTCCGTGAGCTATACAATCGATACGAGGAAGAAGGTCGTGCCCGCAAGACGGTGAAAGCACAGGAACTGTGGTTTGCAATGCTCGAATCTCAAATTGAAACAGGCACTCCTTATATGCTCTACAAAGATGCATGTAACGAAAAGAGCAATCAGAAAAATCTGGGAACCATTAAAAGTTCAAACCTCTGTACTGAAATTGTTGAGTACACTGCCGCTGATGAGATAGCTGTTTGTAATCTGGCCTCCATCGCCTTACCACGCTTTGTTATCAATGGTGAATTTGATCATCAGAAATTATTTGATATCACTTATGTGGTAACAAAAAACCTCAATAAGGTAATCGACATAAATTACTATCCGGTAGAAGAAGCACGCAACAGCAATATGCGTCATCGTCCGATCGGTATCGGTGTGCAGGGTCTCGCGGACACTTTTATTCTGATGCGTATGCCATTTGACAGTGAAGAAGCTCGTCAGCTCAACAAGGAAATTCACGAGACGATCTACTATGCCGCCATGACAGCTTCTAAAGATCTGGCAAAGGTGGACGGACCATATCAGACCTATGCGGGATCACCGGTATCTCAGGGAATCTTCCAGTACGATATGTGGAAAGTAACACCGGGAACACGATGGGAGTGGGATGTATTGAAGGAAGAAGTAATGAAACATGGAGTAAGAAACTCATTGCTTCTTGCACCGATGCCAACAGCAAGCACGTCTCAGATTCTTGGAAATAACGAATGCTTTGAACCTTATACTTCGAATATTTATTCACGTCGTGTATTGAGTGGAGAGTTTCCGGTGGTGAATAAACATCTTCTGAAAGATCTTGTAAAGCTTGACCTCTGGAATGAGAATATGAAGAATAAGATTATTGCCGCTAACGGTTCTGTTCAGGATATCCCTGAAATTCCTCAGGACCTGAAAGAAATTTACAAGACGGTATGGGAGATCAAACAACGTTCATTGATTGATATGGCCGCTGATCGTGGTGCCTTTATCTGTCAGAGCCAATCTCTCAATATTTTTATACAGGATACAAATTTCGCGAAGCTTACCTCTATGCACTTCTACGCCTGGAAAAAAGGACTGAAGACCGGAATGTATTATCTCCGTTCTAAGTCTGCTGCCGATGCTGTTAAATTTACTGTCGACCAGAGTTTTATCAAACAGGCTCAGGAAAACGGAATGCATGCTGAAGTCAACAATATTTCAAAAGAAGTCGCTTTCGAGCAAATGGCTTGCTCACTTGATGATCCCGAATCTTGTGAGGCTTGCGGTAGTTAATTTTGCTTTTTCCATTGTTCCAAGACCCTCCCGGTAATTACTGAGGGGGTCTTTTTATATTCAGTATTTCCTTAGTTAGCAATACAACTTTGGCCATTTTATTAATTTCACTCTCCGCGAGTTCTGTCAACTCATTGTTGATTTCTTTCTCTTCGGCAAGAGTTTTACGAAATATTCTGGCGGCATTATCTTTTCCCAACACACAGGTATATGCAGCCGCGGAACCGAATCCGGTTATTTTTCTTTGGTTAGTATCTTCAAATTTAAACCGATCAAAATTATTGCTTCAGATATTATTTATCATTACTTTTAAGTTTAATATAATCCACCTAAAGTGAAGTAAGATTTAGAAGAGACTATTGGTTGAAACCTCAAAATTAAAATTTTATAAAATGGAATTTGTTAACCCGTTTATTAGAAAGAATCAAAAACCCTTCGAACCAGTTAAACCTATAAAGGCACCACCCGAGATTCCCGAACCGGAAGAACCAACTGTAGTTCCACCTGATCCGCATTTCATTCCTCCATCGGAGCAACCGATTCCTGTCCCACCTGAATTTCCTGTAGAGCCTGAGGGAAGATAAGAACACATTTATTTCTGAGATGGCGAACATCAATCCCCGACTATGCAATAGAAAATAAATCTGTTGCATTGCGACTAAGGGGATGTACTTCTATTGATTTTAACCCAAGAAAGAATTATTATCCCTCTCACCAATAATGAAAATCATTCAATATATTAGTATTTCCTTGTTAATTTTATTTATACTCTAAACGGTTAGGTTTTGTGATTTGATATTATACTTCAAACGGCAATGATTTGTGAAT
>CAYHGN010000163.1:0-6237 GCA_964356005.1 uncultured Sphingobacterium sp. | reverse complement strand
ACAGAGGAAGCGAAGAAATATTAATCTCCTTTTAACTAATTCACCCTGAATTCCTATTCACAAATCATTTTTTACTATTCTTAATATGTCCGGCAATTATTCAATTAAGGAGTAAAAAAAATACTCAAATTAGGGATCTAATTACCTCTTTCTTTCAAAATCTTATCCCATTCTTCATCCCATGGAATTTGCTAAATATGCTTCAGTCCGAAAATAAATAAGTTATAAAGTCCATGAACGATCGTGGTACAACTATAAGCATCCTGCTTCCTATATTTAATAATTATGTAAAAAGTATTAAATAGCAGACCTGTAACAAATGTACATGCCATATAGATATAATTATAAGTGTGAGCCAAGCCAAATACTGCTGCTGGCATCACAATAGCCAATATAATGGATTCCCTTTTAAATAAAAATTGGGTCAATGAGATACTTAAATTAACTATAAAGTATTGAAATATCAGGGTCTCAACGAGAGGGGCAAAAATAACAACTGCAAATAGCTCCTCCTTGATACTCTCAAATGGCGGAAAATTAGCTGTTATCCGAAGACCTAATAACTGAGTGAAATAAGTAGTCAATAATGAAAAAATTAAATTTAAAAGAAGCGTTAGTATAATAAGCTGAAGCGTACTTACTTTTCGAAATGCATGAAGCAAATTCACTTTGACATTGATGTGGAATCCATGGTAAAACATATCTGAAGTTTAACTTTTTGATAAACGATTTCTATATCAGAAATATCAAATAGAATAAGGGCTCAGCAAATGATTTTATTTGACAGATCCCCCAAATGTTAAAGCCCGCTTTCCTTATAATTTCTTTAAATATTTTTTAAGCCCAATACGATTAAATTGCATAGCACATGTAGTATTAGCGTATATAGAATTACATTTTGCTTTAGATATTTCATAATTAAATAAAAAACATTAAATGAAAGGGCTCCTAACAAAGAATACATAGCATAAGTATAATCTGGTAGATGACTTGATGCAAAATAAATTGCTGGAATAATTATTGCCAGAATAAAAGATTCCCTATTAATCAATTTTTCTGTTATAAAAAGAGTTATAAAAATGAGAAAATGCTGATATCCAATTGTTTCCAGAAATGGAGCCAAAATAACTATCATTATCAATTCTTCATTCTTACTTTCAAATGCTAAAAGATTTGCATTTATCATGTAAACATATTCAGCCTTAATAAGAGCAAATGTTTGAACTAAAACTAAGTTGTAAGTAAGGAAATATAAAATACAGTAAGGAAAGCTAGCCCTTTTAAGAGTTAGAAGAACCAATTCTTTAATTTTTAAAGTTGAAATGAAATAAGTCATTTTATTACTTATTGGGAATCAATAAAAAAGCAGACCAGCATAATACTGGCCTGCTTGTGGTACTACCTATCCCTGAAATCTTAATTTCTGGCCTTTAGCAGCACCTGCACCAAATGCCCTAATCATGTCAACTGCTCCCCAAAAAGCATATGTGAGATAATATGAGGCGTCATTAGCAAAGCTTGTATTTACCCCCGGAGTATCACCACCATTGATGCTTTGCAGTTCGCAAGAAAGTAATGGTTCACAACCAATACCTTTGAAATTATTGCTTTCCATAATATTCTATTTTTTGTGATAATCTTCATATGCGCTAGTGGCGCCACTCTTTATGTCCTCATAGTTATCAACAAAATATAATAACAATGCGCCATACCATGTATTCCTGAGTGCTACTGACCAGGGTATACCCCCATTAATTAACAAAGCTTCCTCCTTATCAATTTCAATTAAATTTAAATTATGCATGTTTTTCCTTTTTGATAAATACCTACTCTTTCCAGGCTTTTCGGTTTCTGCCTTCTGCTGTACAACATCAATCGCGATAGTCTAAGTAAAACATCTTCAGTGCAAAAAAACTATAGTGAGGAGAAATAATTCGTAATTAAAATCCCTGAAGAACAGCGTGTTACAATTCCTCTTCTACGATCGTTCTAAAATCAATAGATATCTTCATCTGAAAACTCCGGCTGTAATAATATGTGCCCAACTGACGGGAATATACTATCGGAACCTCACGTAACTTCAGCTCGTCAATTAGTTTATAAACCATCGAGGTAGATAGATTTAGTCTCTGAGCGAGTTGACTTGGTGTACCTGTCCGCCTATGTTTGATCAACTCATGCAGCCGGTTAATTCGTTCAATTTGCTCCAGCAGCTTCATTTGTTATCCATTAAACTTTGAAATTCCATGGGCATCTGCTGAGACCATAAGTGATAATATTCACCCTGATGAGCTATTAGTTCTGCATGTTTCCCCTCTTCCACTACTTTTCCATCTTTTAAAACGATGATCTTTCCGGCTCTTTGAATGCTGCTGAGGCGATGGGAGATCACAATCACAGTCTTCTTCTCAGAAAGCAAAAATTCTATTGTTTTCTGCACATATCTTTCTGATATCGGGTCGAGGGAAGAACTCGCCTCATCTAAAATGAGGATCTCAGGATCACGATACAGTGCCCGTGCTATCGCAATTCTCTGCTTTTGACCACCCGAAAGGCTAGCCCCATTCTCGCCAAGCTGCGTTTGGAAACCATTGGGCAAATCATCAATAAATTGCAAGATTCCAAGCATAGTGCAAATACCAATGATCTTTTTTATATCAGGCTCATCATCTCCGATTGAAATATTGGTGCAAACATCTGCGGCAAACAGATCTATCTTCTGTGGTACCACACTAATGATCCGGCGCAATGAACTATTGCTGATATACTTTATCGCATAATCCCCGATAAAAACCTGACCACCATAAACCGGATAAATGTTTTGCAGAATTGACATCAGGGTAGATTTTCCGGATCCACTCTCCCCGACAATTCCTGTCATTTTTTGATATGGGATCTCTAAATTTAATTTATCAAAAACCATGATCCGCGAACCATACCTGAAAGAAACATCAGTGAATCTGATATCTCCAAGATTTGATCTATCCAGCTCAAACTTATGGTCTTCATTCTCCTGCTCCATATCCATAATTTCAAATAAGCGATCAGAAGCAATGATCGCATCCTGAACTGTTCTATTCATCCCGACAAAAGAAGAAACGGGTCCGGTAAAATAGCCGATAAGGGTATAAAAAGAGAGTAATTCACCCGGACTTATTTGCTTATCCAATACAAATCCGGCACCAACCCATAGCAATATAATTGTAAAGGAATGGGAAACCAATTCTGTAGAATATCCTGAAAAAATACCGTTTAAACCGGATTTATAAACCGTAGCCAGGAGTTTCATGAATTTTTGTTCAGTTTTCTGATTCGCATGTTCCTCCAGGCCGAAACGCTTGATCGTTCCAACTGCATTCAGGCTTTCTACCAGTTGCGATTCTAAATCTGCAGCATTTTCCATCAGCTTGCGCTGAACCTTCCTGTTGAGCCTGTTGGTAATAAAATAAATAGCAGAATAAAGTGGAATTAGAATCAAAAGGAATAATGCCAGCTTCCAGTAATAGGTAAACATCATCAGGAAAGCGAAAAACAGCATGAAAAAGTTTACAGACATATTGATGGATACATCATTTATAAATAAACGAATCTTTACCGCATCCCCAATTCTGGAGGTAATTTCTCCTACCCTCATCGTATCAAAAAACTGCTGCGGTAATTTTAGAAGGTGCTTATAATAACCAAGAATGAGCCTGGCATCAATCATCTGTCCGGTTCGAATAATAAAAATACTTTTTAAGGTTCCTAAAAACACCTGTATCATGAGAATAATAAGCATCCCAAAACTCATGAGGTTGAGTAAATTCCGGTTTCCGTCAACCAGAACAAAATCTACGATTTTCTGAACAAAAATAGACATGGAAAGCCCCAGGAGGGTATAGATTACCGCACCGAACAAAGCCTGAATAAGAATCGCGCGATGAGGTTGTAGAAGTGTATGGAAACGCCTGAACAAAGTTATTTTTTGATTTCCCTGAACAAAATTGTTATCCGGCACTAATAGTATCAGTACCCCGGTCCACTCCTCCCTGAATTCACTTGGCTTTTTCGCAAGCAATTTCCCATCAGCAGGATCCATAATACTAATTTTCTGCTTATTTATCTTGTAGATGACCACATAATGATGAAGCTGAGCCTTCACAACGACATGTGCGATGGCTGGAAGTGGTATTTGGAAAAGGCTTTCAAAAGTTCCCTTAACACCTTTTGCCTCAAATCCGAGTTGAAGGGCAGCTTTAAGCATACCTGCAACATTTGTTCCCTTTTTATCCGTTCCGGCATGTTGCCGGATTCTCGCAACCGGAACATCAAGATTGTAAAACCTCGCAACCGAAGCAAGGCAAGCTGCCCCACAATCAGACATATCACGCTGCTTTACCAGGATGTTCATATTTTAGGATTTACAGTTGAAAGATTTGGATTCAGCCAATCGTCAAGCTTATCGTAAAGCAAATCGAACAAAGTACGCTCTGCAACCACAAAGCGGGCAGTAAAACTCATACCCTTCTTAAGGTATCCTTTGTATTCATTCTTAAGTTTCAAATGATCACTATCCAACACACAACGTACCTTGAATACTGCAACACCCTGATCCGAAAAAATAATATCATCTGAAATGTCAATTACTTTGCCCGAAATCAAACCCCATTGATTGTAATTAAAGGTATCAACCTGAAAATTTACCATCTGACCTTTTCTGATCAGGCCGATATCTGATGTTTTTACATATCCAATGGCAATAAATTGAGCATCAGGCGAGATCTCAGCAATCTTTTGGTTTACAAAGACATAAGAACCTGCCTGTATACCTGCCAGGTTTTGTACCGAACCATTAACAGGTGCCTCAATTGTAAAAAGCTTATTCTGTTCCCTTAGCTCTGCTTCCCGTGAAAGTAAATCAATCAGCTCCCTTTTGTAGCCGCTGGCTTCTATTTCCCATTGTGACCTCCAACGGTTAATTTGTAGAGTTTGATCAGATACTGCCCTATCATAATCAAACCTGAATTTTTCACTTTCAGAGAATGTAATTGCTCCCTTTTCATACAAGATATTGGACCTCTTAAAAATCCGTTCTGCCTGTTCCCTGTTCAGTAATCTTTCTTCGAATTCCTGATGGAACTGCAGCCAGGAAGCTCTATACTGCTCAGTCAGGAATACAGGTTCTGTTGAAGACACATCCTGATGGTTCACATGATTAATTATCCGTTCAGCATCCTTCAAAAACTTTCTGATTTGTGATGAACGCCTGTTTAAAATTTTGCTTTGTTGGGTAGGTAAAGAAGAATCAATAATCAGAACAGTATCCCCGGTTGATACAGTTTGATTATCCTTTATCTTAATCTCAATAATCTTTCCACTCGCTGAAGCAAAAATCTCTACACGCTCCATAGACGATTGTATAAGTCCCTGACAATTAATACTGATCTGAACTGGTATGAAAGGCAACAAAGCCAGTGTAATAATGGTTGCCGACAGAACGACCATATATATGATGCTACCGCCTGCTCCGGAATTGTACTTATTTCTAATAGATTGAAAGGGAATAAAACTATCATTCCAGGCTGATACTGACATTTTCGGAGATTTACATTTTAAGAATCCTGATAATTGTGGGGACCTTTTTTCAATTACCTGAAATAAATGTACTCCTGATGATCTCAGACCTGAATTTAATGCGAGGTTTTTTAGTAAGCGGTATATCCTGTCAAGTTAACGGCAGTCATTTTAGAAAATAAGAAATTGCCAATAAAGCCCGTTTTACCAGATATAATTTTAAGGTATTGCGGTAATTTAATATGGGTTCGAATATAAAATCTTTCCTGGGCTATATTGAATTGGATAGTTTTTCTTGTTGTAAAAGCAAGGTATGTTTCTGGCTAGCGCACCGGCAATGTCATTATTTAAGAGATTGGGTTGGTTTCATGGTTTTAAAATGTTCGTGGAATACTATTGAGGTTACGGCTTACGATGGTTCCGTTTCTTTCAGGAAGACAACGTTAACCGGAATGTGTTATCAGGTTCCAGCTTTCGCTGAATGACAACATTGTTGGGGGGAGATAGGGGAGATTCCAGCCTTCGCTGGAATCGATTCAGATCACTCCTCATTCCCAAAATTTATCATTCCTAAAATATACAAAGACAAAAAATGAGTAAAAGCAAACATGATTTATAATACGGTTCCTTCTTGCGATTCCAGCGAAGGCTGTATTCTAGGTTTAACTTATCTCCAAATTTATT
>CAYHGN010000162.1:0-6343 GCA_964356005.1 uncultured Sphingobacterium sp. | reverse complement strand
CACCAAACCTGTTGATTTGTTTAAGATCGGAAATTCTGAACAAACCAAATAAAAGGTACCTTTGGTGTTTTTCACATCCCTGGCAAACGCAGGACTGCAGTCGGAATTCGGTTTCGGTGGCAGCAAATAGTTTTTCAGGATTAGGAATAATTGAAATTTTGTCGCTACCTGCTCCCTTTGTTTTTTAGCAATCAATGTAATACGAATATCACCTTCACTCTTTGGCAGTGGTGTATAGCTGACAGCTGGCAATTTTTCAGGACTGTATCTGCAGAAAAGCAAATCAGTTTACCGCGCCAAAAAATTGCTGGTATCATCTACTAAACAGTTATAAGTCTTCTATTCCGCATTTATGAATGATTATAGCATAAGGAAGAACCATTCGGGTGCCTTAGTAACGCGTTTCGAAAATCCTTAGCCTAAATGCACCTACCCTGCCTACCCTGTTTTATAATTTGGTTTATTACCTCGGATTGTGCATTAATTTTATCCTTTTGAGAAATGCAACAATAAAATGTTTACATTTGCGTATTATTACGATATATGTAGTATTACGCAATTACGCACATTTATGGAAATAGATCATGCTTCCGCTTCCAATATTCAGGAATACCTCTTTAAGATAAGAGGTAGAGGCCGCTATGCTTTCACACTGGATGAACTGCGATCAAAATTTTCAATATCTGAAAATGCTATCAACCAAAGCCTTTTCCGGTTAAAGTCAAAAGGCCAGATTGCACAGGTTCGCCAGGGGTTCTTCGTGGTAATTCCACCTGAATATGCATCTTCGGGAATTCTCCCTTTGTATTTCTTCATCGACCAGATGATGAAATGGCTTGGTAAGCCTTATTATATCGGGTTACTTTCTGCGGCTGCTCTTCACGGTTCCTCGCATCAGCAACCTATGGAATCATTTATTATTATCAGGCCACCTGCATTGCGGAAGATCAGTACTGGAAAGATTGCTATAAATTTTCTTGTAAAAAACGCCTGGGATGATAGCGACATCATACAGAAAAAAACTGAAGCCGGTTATATTAACGTTTCTTCCCCGGAATTAACCGCTCTTGATCTGCTTTTATTTAATAATTGGATGGTAATCAATCGGGCAACTGCAGTTATCAGCGAACTTGCTGAAGAAATGAAGCCTTCCGTTTTACTGCACACTGCCAGACGTTTTCCGGTTACTGCTGCCCTACAGCGCCTTGGTTACCTGATGGATATTGAATTAGGTAATGAAAAACTGGCTGCCGCTGTCGAGAAAGCGTTAGCTGATCGGAAAATCCATCCGATTCCGTTATCGATAAGCAAAGAGCGAAAAGGAGAAGTTTCCCAGCGTTGGAAAGTAATTAAAAATATGGAGGTTGAAAGCGATATATGATACCACGCAATTATATTACCGAATGGAAAGAAAATGCCCAATGGCCGGATGATGCACAGGTTGAACAGGATTTGATCATCGAACGGGCTTTGATTGCAATCTATCAGGACGAGTTCCTGTCCGAACAACTTGCATTCCGGGGTGGTACAGCTTTGCACAAATTATGGCTTCAACCACAAGTGAGGTACTCCGAAGATATTGACCTGGTGCAGGTAACACCGGCTCTGATTGGAGATGTACTTTCCCGCTTCCGTAAAGTTTTATCTTTCATCGATGGAAAAATCACAGTCGACAGGGGCGATTCCATGACCACAATGAACTACCGCTACCTCACAGAAACGGAACCGGTTCGTAAAATGAAATTGAAAATTGAAATCAATTGCCGCGAACATTTTTCAGTGCTGGGGTATCATCAAATGCCTGTGAGCATTAGCAATTCCTGGTTTACCGGGCAGGCCAATATCCGCACCTATCAAATTGAAGAGCTCCTGGCTACAAAACTCAGGGCATTGTATCAACGTCGTAAAGGCCGCGACCTCTTCGATCTTTGGTATGCTATCACAAACCTAAATCCTGATATTGCATCAATAATCAAAACGTATCAGGAATACATTAAAAACGAGGGACGTACAATCCGGCGCGATGACTTTATAAGCAATATGGAAAGTAAAATGAATGATCTTGAATTTCGTAAAGATACCCTTGGACTATTGAGGATTAACACAGTTTATAATCCGGATACTGCTTTTCAATTGATAAAGTCTGAAATTCTTGAGAACCTTTGATAAATACACCAAAACTCAACCCTAAAAGTACTGTACCCATGGCAAGCAGAATCTCCTGGTGCCTGGGATAGATAATTTGTTTCTTTGTGTTCATAATGGCGATTATTATTAGCAAAGACATGTAATTCAGCGATAATAATAGGCATATTTAAAATTATCACTTCAGTAAATTTTTTATGAAATACTAAACAAGCATACTGATGATGAAGTCTCCCTTTGGCGTGTATTTATAATGCGTGTGGTATAATTTTTCTTTTTCACCCATTTCCAAATTTACAAATCGATTGCTTATCCTGTATCCACACCTTTGACAAAAGCTAACCACATGCAGTAGCCGAATTCCTGTCAATACCTCCAGGAAAATCATCAAACGTTCTGGGCTTCCTTCGGTAGCGAGCTTTTGTAGTGCATTCCCAGCATTTCCAAACTGCTCTCTAACCTAATACTCATGCGTGCTGTTTTAACACTTTCGAGCCTTTTATGGATCTCAGGAATTTATGTGTATCTTTTTTAGTGTGGCAACAATGAACTTTCTAACAGTTCCCTTACCGTACTTAGCGGCCATTTTCGTTAATTCTTCTGCATCAAACAGATTAATATTTCGCTGGAAATTACCTAAAACTTTTTCTGCATCCTCAGCTAGCTCGTTCAGGTTATTCAGAAGGTCAACAACCAGGTATTCGCGGCTAAGGGTGGCCGGAAAGGCTGATTTCAACCTGAAAAGAAAGTTTCTGCCGTTCAACTCGAATATTCCTCTACGCTTGTGGTTATATACCCAAGAAGTATTATATAACTGGGTCAATCCCAATCCTAATGAGTTATATACATTCGGCGAAAAAAGCTGGAAAGTATCATCCTTTAAAAAGCATTCAACCAAATTATAATCAGCAGGGGGGCTAACACCGAATTTCGATTTCTTAGGCGCATAGTAAATCCCCTGGCTCAGCTTCTGAAGAGTACCATCCTCAGTAAGCATTTGCAAATGCCTGTCGACAGCCGTTGTCCAGTTTTCAATATCTGCACGTCTGTATACTTCACCCGGCAGTATATTCTGTTTCAAAGTTTGTAATATGGTTCTCATAATGACTGCAAAGGTATAATGAAAAATATATTTGCATGTTATTTTCAGAATTTTTCATGCATATATTTTAAAATTTCAATATAAACTGCCTGCTAAGAAGTAGTACAATTTTCGAACATTACACAACCATGCTCATAAAACCCATATTAGTTTACTGTAAAGCATAAGTTGAAACTTTATTTTTCAATTTTGCCCGATAAACATAAAATATTTTAACTTTGACCTACCGATATCCTGAGAATAGGATTACTACGCAGAGTTATTTAAATTATTAAATATCCTATCTATGAAAAAAATCAACTTATTGCTCTTGTATGTGTGTATCACAACCCTGTCTTTTGGCCAAGTAGATAGTATTAAAGTTACTCCCTTGGGATTAACCGAAACCCAATTTAAAGTAAATGCAGAACCAAATATTATTTATGCGAGGACATTGAACTGGGTTAATGAGACATTCAAGAATCCCGAGAAAGTGCTGGTAGGTAAAGTAGATGGCAGTAGTGTTACAATTTCAGGATATGCAGAAAATGCGTATAGGTTTAATTCATTGGGGATGCCATTTTTCTATGACATATCTTATCATCTCTATATAACAATAACAGGTAATTTGATTAATTACAAAATGGTAATAGACCAGGTTCATGGACAAGGGGGGATTGCTTCACCAGAAGTATCTATTTATAATGCCTTCTTTAAAAAAACAGGAGAACCACGATCTATGTATGATCTGTCAAGAAATACATTAAAAGGTACTATAAACGCATTGTTGTTCACCTATTATAATGCATTTAATAATATGGATTTAACATCTGATGAAGCAATTAACTTACTGAAGAAGTACAAAGAAAAGTTAGACTTGCAACTTATTTCACAGGAAGAATATGATAAGAAGAAAATAGAGTTGCTTAAATACATTAAATGAAGATCATCATTGAAAAAAAACAACAGAATAATAAAACTATTATAAACAATTAAACCCTCTTTCCAATATGAAAAGTTCAATCTTTATGACATTCTTTATTCTTATATCTATTGGGTCGATTCGCGCTGATGCTATTACAGATTTAGCTAAATGGCAAGCTGAGAAAATTGTAAGCTATATGCAGTCTGAAACATATGTAATGCCTTATTGCGATTGCTGTGATAAATCAGCACTTCAAATTGTTCAAATAGAGAATGTTAGTATCGAACCCACTCAAGACAACATGTACCAAGTAAGAATAAAAGGTAAAGTAATTGCAATTTTTTCTACGGATAATCTTGGAACCCTTAAAGAACCAAAAACAAGTTCTAAGTTCTTTAATGAAATAATATCGGTAAATTATACTTTTATTCCTCAAAATAATAAAGCAGTATCAATAGCAACTGCTCTTAGTATAGATGAAGTGAATGGATATAAAGTTACTACTTGTCAGCAATTTGTAGATATTCCAAACCCATATCTTCCTTTGCTTGTGAATAATGTTAAATATCTTGAGTGGTATAACAAACATGTTGAGGCGTTGAATTATACTGACTTACTTATCGGTTCATGGAATTTAGTTTTCATGCAAAACAAGTATGGTGAATCGATGTCAGAAAATTTACCATTATGGAGAATAAACTTTAAAACGGCAAACGCATATTTCACTAACATAGGAGATGGGAGTACTGGGAAGTGGAATATTGTCAATAATGAAATTGTTATGACTGATGACGAAACAAATGTATCAACAAAGCACCCCTTTAATTTAAATGACAATGTCTTAAAACTTAAAATGACAGATAAAACAGATAAAGAAAATGGATTTTTCGTCGTTCATTTCCTCAAACAATAAGAAGATGGAAGAATTTAATACTATTCTGTACTTTTTTGCACGTTCTCACATCAATTATTAATATATGAATGTGGAGTCCAGAAACCACGATAAACGGGGCGTAACCGAAAAGCCTGATGAGTAGGAAAACTAAAATAACTATAATGAAAAGACTCACGTATTTTTTACTATTTGCTGCTCTATTTACAGCTTGTACATCGGTTAAACAAATCGGTAAGGTTAACATGATTTCAAACAGGAATGTTAACCCAGAATTAAAATATCAAGTAATTACCACCTATTCAGGTGGAAGCAAAAAAGAATTAAAAAAATCAAGGGCTTTATCAATTGAAGACGCAATTGACCAAACAGTTAGAAAAGTCCCAGGTGGAGAGTTTGTTATGAATGCTAAAATATATCTGGTTAATAGTAAGTATATTGCAGTAGAAGGTGATATATGGGGAAATGCAGGTCAACAAAGTTATAGAGGATTCAAAGTCGGTGACCAGGTTACATGGAAGACTAAATCAATAACTGGTGGAACAAAATACATAACAGGTAAAATCGCAACATTAAAAGATGATAATAGCTGTTTAGTGAAAATTGACAACGAAACCGGCAAGATTATAGAATTATCGTATGATGAAATAACTAAAACAGAAAATTAGTCTTTAATAATCAAATTATTATAAAACAAAGCCATATGTTAACACTTTTTCCAGACGAAAAGATCGTCACCCAATCATCAGAAGGTGAAGTTACGTTGACCACGCATCGTATAAGTTATGAATACAAAGAATGGGGACGTTCCTACAATCAGAGCATAATGCTGGAACATATTACATCTTGTGAAAACAATAATACTACTCAAGTTTGGTTATTAATTATTGGTGTTCTTGCATTTTTAAGTGGAATATTTGCAGCAGGGAAAGACATGGATGTATTTTGGTCATTGGCATTAGTTGCCTTAGTTTTTGGTTTGCTTTATTGGATTACAAGGCGTAACGTAGTAATTATTTCATCACCAAGCACAAAAATGCAAATCAAAGTTATGCAGATGAAAAAGGACGATGTTTTAAGTTTCATTAATAAAGTTGAACAAACAAAACATAAGAGAGTTTTATCACTTAATACAAGGTGAAAAATTTTCCTTGCCAATTTCCCCCTAAAATCCAATCCCAAAAGCCGATTGTTTCATCAGTTGTTTCATAAGCAAAACAAAAAAGCACCTACAAATTTAATTGTAAGTGCTTTTTTTATTGAGGTGACCCCGTCAGGATTCAAACCTGAAACCCCCACA
>CAYHGN010000161.1:0-6460 GCA_964356005.1 uncultured Sphingobacterium sp. | reverse complement strand
TCATCAGATGGATAATGCTGGATTTTACGAAGTGGAATAGAAAAAAAGCCCCAGGTCACCACAGATATAATTGCGGCTAAAAAATACTTCAGTCGGCCGTTTTTCAATATCAGGACTTTATTGCAATCATAGAGATTTCCACATTAACATTTTTGGGTAATCCAAGTACGGCAACGGTTTCTCTGGCCGGGAAATCTGAGAGAAAATATGAGCCATAAATCTCATTAACTTCCGCAAAATGATTCATGTCACTTAAAAATATAGTGGCTTTGACCACATTTTCAAATGCAAAGCCAGAGGCTGACAACAGAGCATCTAAATTCAACATCACCTGCCTGGCTTCCGCAGCAATACTTCCATCTATTAGCTGGTTTGTTACCGGATCTATTGGAATCTGACCGGATATGAACAACATGTTTCCTGCCAGCACTGCCTGACTATATGGCCCAATAGGTGCAGGTGCATTTTCAGTATAAATTATTGATTTCATCATATAAATTTAATTCGAAATAGAATCAAGAATGATTGGAGGAAATCCGCTTGAACTCAGAATACATACCATTCAAGAAGTTTATAAATAATACCCCCAAGAAATAACACTATAGCAACGGTATTAATTATATGCATTACCTTCAGGTTGAAGCTTGAAGGTCGGTTAGGGTCGTGCTTTCTAAAAAAATACATAGAACAAAAATATTAAATAAAAAAAGAATCCCGTCCCGATTATTTCGGGACGGGATTCTTTTTTACAATATGCTTATATACAGTATTGTTTATTGTTGTTTGATCTCAACACGACGATTCTCAGAACGTCCTGCTTCAGTTGCGTTAGAAGCAACCGGACGGCTTTCGCCATAAGCAGTAGTTGCAATTCTGTTTGAAGCAATACCAGCGTTAACCAGGTAAGTCTTAACAGAATTAGCTCTGTCTCTTGATAAAGTCATGTTATATTCTTCAGTACCTTCAGCAGAAGCGTGACCGTCTAACTGAACAACTGCAGAAGAATTTGCTTTCAGTGAAGAAGCTAAACCATCAAGAACTGAATAAGCTGAAGTTCTCAAAACTGAAGAGTTAAACTCAAACTGGATTGGAACAACTGGACCTGATGCTGCAAACTCAGGACATCCGTTCAATCTTGCAATACCTTTAACAGTAGGACAAGCATCTTTTGAATCAGGAATACCATCGCCATCAACATCTAAAGGACATCCAGAACCGTCAACTTTAATTCCAGCTTCTGTATTAGGACATTTGTCTAATTTATCAGCAACACCGTCACCATCTGAATCTTTTAACAAATCAGCAGCTTCAAGTGCACTAACACGACCTTTAAGAGCCTCAACTTCCTGACGTAATGTAGGATCTTTTAATTCATCATACATTAAAGCAAGTGGATTAACCCAGTCCAAGTTCGGCTTTGCAGTAGAACCCAAAGAGAATTCAACACCTGCAGAGGTATAAGACCATTTATCTTTTGTGAAACCTTTTCCTTTTGTACCATCAAGATCGTCAGCATCAAGGAAATTCATAGTATAACCAAGATCGAAGTTAACACGCTCAGAAACTTTGAATTTGATACCTGCACCAACCGGAATATACGCGTTAAGGATGTTGTTACGATCTCTGTCAGGACCATAAGTTCCTTTGGCAGGAGTTGAATTAGGGTTGATTTCTTTCCAGTGGTAAGCAGCTAAACCAAAACCAGCTTTTAAATTGAAGTTAACTGCGTTTTCTCTCTTAAGGAAATCGATTGTACCTACGTTAGCAATACCTGTGAAATCTAAGGCAGTACTAATTTGAGTGATACCGTCAGTACGTGGACCTAAGCCCAAATTAACTGTTGCGCCATCATTATCGTAGCTAAGCTCTCCACCGTGGTAAGCAAGTTGTAGTCCGAAAATGTGATCTACTTGCTTTCTCAATGTAAGACCATATCCTAAAGATGGACTCCAGTTTGTAAAGTCATTAGTTCCGCCGATAGCAACAACAGGAGCTAATACTCCGGCATTGATACCAAAACTCCAGGTTCTATACTGGGCTCTACCACCAAATACTTTGGCAGAGGAGCTAGTAGCATTTTGTGCGAAGGAAACCTCACTGAGGCCTAACGCTGCTACTAATGAAAACACGAGGGCTTTCTTTAATGTAGAATAATTCATAATCGTTTTTTTAAAGGTTAACAAATTTCATTAGTGTAATTTACACAAAAATAGTCATAAGTTTGACTTGTGCAAATAATCAAACACTGTTCCAATCATTTTCTTTGACGAAAAATAGATAGTGAATGGTTTTCTTGCACATCAAATTTTATATTTTTAACATGAAATATCCTCGCGTTGATAGGCAACTCTTCGAAAAAAATCGTCAAAATTTTACAAAAAGACTCTCTGCGAACTCTATAGCCCTATTCCAATCCAATGATGAGTTTCCAAGAAGTGGTGATCAAACCCACACTTTCAAACAAAATGCAGATCTGTTTTACCTGAGCGGAATAGATCAGGAAGAAACAATTTTATTTTTATTTCCCGATTGTCCTAATCCTCTATACCGGGAAGTCCTGTTTTTGAGACAGACAAATGAACACATTGCAATCTGGGAAGGTCATAAACTAACAATTCAGGAAGCAAAAAATGTTTCAGGCATAACTGCAATTTACTGGCTTGATGAGTTTTGGAATATTTTTCCAACTGTAATTGGTTATGCAGAAAGCATTTATCTGAACACAAATGAGAATGATCGCTATGCCCATAAAGTTCCTTATCGGGATATCCGTTTTATCGAAAAAATAAAAAATCTTTACCCTTTACATCAATATAAACGGGCTGCTTTGATCATGCGTGAGCTCCGCCCGGTAAAGTCTGAAATTGAAATTGAACTGACAAAAAAAGCCTGCGAAATTACCAGAGATGCCTTCGTCAGAACCCTGAAATTTATAAAACCAGGAGTAACAGAATATGAAATTGAAGCTGAAATTATCCATGAATTCATTCGGCAGAGAGCTACTGGTCATGCATATAACCCAATTTTTGCTTCAGGTAAAAACGCCACTATTCTTCATTACAATGATAACAACCAGATCTGTAAGGATGGCGATGTAATCCTGTTTGACTTTGGGGCAGAATATGCTAATTACAATGCCGACATGAGCCGGTCAGTTCCTGTTAGCGGACGTTTCAGTAAACGACAGAAAGATGTTTATAATGCTGTATTACGGATTATGAAGGAAGCAAGAAAGATGCTTCTGCCAGGAACTATTTGGAATGACTATCACACTGAAGTGGGTAAAATAGTTGAATCTGAGCTGGTTCAGCTTGGCCTACTTGACAAAGAGGATATAGCTAAACAAGATCCTAAGGCCCCACTTTATAAAAAGTATTTTATGCATGGCACTTCGCATCATCTTGGTTTGGATGTGCATGATTTTGCCAGCAGGTATAAACCTTTTGAAGCTGGAAATCTTTTGACCTGCGAGCCCGGAATTTATATTCCAAAGGAGGGTCTGGGAATACGGATTGAGAATAATATTCTGATAACAAAAAATGGAAATATTGATCTTATGGATGATATTCCTGTTGAGGTAGAAGAAATAGAATCAATTATGAACGCTTAGGTTCTTTCTGAAAGGAATCTATGAACTGATACAGATTAAAATCCGGTCTATTTGAAGCTTTAAGAATATTCTCTTGTAAATGCTTTTTATCGAAATTCTTCATTTTCTGATGCTGAAGTAATTTCCAGGCTTTTTCTGCAAGTAAAAATATACGTCTTGTATTTTTTTTATTCGACTGATTTTCAATAGCTATCATTAATTCTTCTATTCCAATAGATTTATCAGCAACGGTGTTGATAACCGGGATAGTCTCTGGCCTTTGGTGGACGAGCTTTTTGAGATTATTGGCGAAAGTGTCAGAACCTTCCCTGTCAGATTTGTTCACAACGAATATGTCTGCAATCTCCATTAATCCTGATTTCATGTTCTGGATCTCATCGCCCGACTCGGGAACCAGAACCACAACACTGATATCAGCAAGTCCGGCAATTTCAACTTCCGACTGTCCTACTCCTACCGTTTCGACCAGAATATAATCAAAACCTGCCGCCTTAAGAACATCACACATTTCAATCGTTTTACCTGATAAACCCCCTAATGAGCCCCGGGTTGCCAGTGAACGTATATAAACATTCGGCTTATTGAATTGTTCTGCCATTCTCACACGATCCCCCAGAAGAGAGCCCAGATTAAATGGGGAAGTTGGATCAATAGCCAGAACAGCAATGTGTTTACCCTCGGTACTCAATCGATTTATCATCGCATTAACCAGAGTGCTTTTACCTGCTCCCGGAGGGCCGGTAATCCCAATAATAGGGGTGCTATTTGTTTTGAGCCCCCTTAATAAGCCCCCTGCACCTGGTAAATCATTTTCAACTATGGTTAAGTCTCTGGCTAATTTTCTAAAATCCTGGAGCAATCTGGAATTATTATTCTTGTTTGCTTGCATAATACAAAGTAAGCTGTTTTTAATTTCATTTTACAATTCAGGCATATTAAACAAAAGAGTCTAATTTATTTAACTTAGCCCAATATTCTCCTGAGGTGAAAGTTACAGGTTTTTCATTCATACGTAATGCTGTTAATAATGACTACCCTGTGGTGCAGGCGATTCTGTCTATTTTGCCAATTTGCGATGAATTTGTTATTGCAGTTGGCAATTGTACCGACAATACCCTGGAACTTATTGAAGGTATCGGTTCTCCAAAAATTAAAATCATTAATACCGAATGGGATGAAAGTATACGCGAAGGGGGGAGAACATTCGCACAGGAAACTGATAAAGCTTATGCTGCGATTTCTAAAGATACCGATTGGGCATTTTATATCCAGGGCGATGAATGTGTTCATGAAAACTATCTTCCGGTGATAAAAAAAACTATGGAAGAAAACCTGAACAAAGATAATGTTGAAGGCCTTTTATTCAAATACCTGCATTTTTATGGTTCATATGATTTTGTAGCTTCCTCTAGACGTTGGTACAGAAATGAAGTTAGGATTTTAAAATTTGATCCCGGAGTTCATTCATACCGGGATGCTCAGGGCTTTAGAAAAAATGGCAGGAAGATAAAAGTAAAACCAGTAGAAGCCTGCATTTATCATTATGGCTGGGTTCAGCCACCCATAGGTCTTGGAAATAAAGTCCGTAATTTTAATAAATTTTATCATGAAGAATCCTGGATTCAGGAACATCTTCCTGAAAATATTGAATTTGATTATGGCAATGCCGACCGCCTGATAAGATTTGAAGGTACCCACCCTCGGGTCATGCAAAAGCGGATTGAGATCAGTAACTGGAAGTTTCAGGTTGATCCCACGCTATTGAAAAAGAAAATGAGCTTCAGGCGTCGTATTTTACAAAAAATTGAAGATCTGTTGCAATGGAGAATCGGAGAATATAAAAACTATAAAATTGTTTGATGTCGATTAGGTCAGGTTCCCGAAAAAGTATATCTGTAGTTATACCAAATTATAACGGCAGACACCTGCTTGAACGAAACCTGCCTTATGTCTATGAGGCATTAAACCATGCCAAAACAGATTTTGAAATAATAATAACAGATGATTGTTCCACAGATAGTTCTGTAGCTTTTATCCAACAAAATTACCCGCTTGTACGCTTGGTAATCAACAAGAAAAACGAGGGCTTTTCAGTAAGTTGTAATAAAGGAATTGCTATTGCTGATAAAGATCTGATTTTACTACTCAACACAGATATTGAGTTAAATAAGGACTTTTTCGAAAGTCAGTTTAAATATTTTGAGCTTGCAGATACTTTTGGTGTAATGAGTAAAATCATTGGTGCTAAAAATGGTGAAACACAGGATACCGCACGGTTTTTAAAATACTCAGGATTTAAAATTAAAGCCAATAATTTTTTTCATTTGGAAGATGAGGATTTTTTAACTCCTACTGCTTATTTATCAGGTGCAAATGCCTTAATCGACACAAAAAAATTAAAGAAAATCGGTGGATTTGATGAGATCTTTTCGCCATTTTATTGTGAAGACTTTGAACTGGGACTACGGGCATGGCGCTTAGGCTGGAAATGTTACTATGACCCGAAATCTTATTGCATTCATGACCATTCATCCACTACCAAAAATTATCGTACCCGAAATTGGGTTAAAGCAATTTTCTTTCGAAACAGACTTTTTGTTCATGTGATACATCTAAACAAAACCCAATTGCTTTTTTGGTTCCTCCAAATAACTTTTATTGATATGCTTTTTATGTGGATGGGTCTAAAATTCTACTATTATAAAAGTTTTGGAATGTTTTTAAACAATCTGAATCACGCTAAACACTCCCGCACAAAAATGAAGGAATTGATGATAAAACATAACAGCACAACTAGCATTGATGATGTCATGGCTAAAATGAAAAAGATGCTTGAAGGCCAAAAGATCA
>CAYHGN010000160.1:1912-6501 GCA_964356005.1 uncultured Sphingobacterium sp. | reverse complement strand
GCGAAGGTAGAGGCAGTTCAGATAATGCAATAAAAAATGAGATCCCGAACGATTTTAAGGCTTTCTACAATCAACATAAAAACATTAAAAGCGTTTTATTTGCAAGTAAAAAAGCAGAGGAATTTTATACTCGTTATGTCATAAAAAGTACAGATCGCATTTATCTTGAGATTTCCATTTGAGATAATTGATCAGAAATGACATTAATTGCCTGTGAATCAATTATCTTCTCAATTTTAAATTAAAGATTTTGTATCTTCAATTAGATATGTTTCCTATCCAAAAAATTCTGCGAGACCCGGCATTTTGGTCGCTGTTGCTGATGAACTTATTGCTCATTTGGTATTACAATGGGCCTCATGGACAGTACACAACAATCGTCTGGATCTACTGGTGTCAAAGTGTATTGTTGGGTGTATTTAATTTTTTTGATATGCTTAGCCTGAAAAATCCCAGTATTGATAATATCTCATATAATGGTCGACCAATGACTTTAGGACAGGCAAAGGGATGTCTTCCGATTTTTTTTATATTTCATTATGGGATTTTTCATATCGCTTACATGGTTTTCCTGTATGGAGAATTCGGGTTTTCGGGTTTGGATATCGATATGTTGAAAGTGGCCTTAACCGCGCTATTTGTCAATCAAATAATGCTATTCATACAAAGTAAGACTGTTTACGCAAAAATCCCACGCAATATTGGTATCATGTTCGTTGTCCCTTACATTCGAATTGTACCCATGCATCTGACCATTCTTTTGCCAGCATTCCTGGGCTGGGAGCCAATGCTTACATTTTTAGGGCTAAAAACTGTACTGGACATTGCCAGCCATCTGATTTCTACAAAATACTACTGGACTGGGAAATCCGCAGAGCAGGAAACTTATATATAAATAACTCCAGAGGAAAACTGATAGTTTCAAAACTTATGCTTCCTCAAAATTTTTTATTGTTGTCACTCCTTTGTCCTTGTAGTAATTCAATACTTTTTCTGCCTCATTTTTATAATTAGGAGGGACAAATATCCGCAACTGGTCATCAATAACTCCTTTTCTTGTTGGCCAAATAATAGAGAACTCTATGAATTCATCCGCACCTAGTTTTATCAGTTCAATTTGTTTAAGCTTGATGAATTCATCATTTATGACCTTAAATGTTCCATTAATAATTAAGGCGTTAGTTGTTATCAGAACAGTGTTGTTCCTTTTTACTGAAAATTGCTTGTTGGAAATGAAAATCTTTAAAAGTGAAATAAGCACTCCAACCGCAAGCGAAAATAAGAACCCAAACAGGAAGGTTTCACCTCTTCCTGTTAATAACCATCCACCCACTACCCCAATTACCAATGTAAACCAAACCCCTTCTTTGATTCTCCTCCGTCTTTCTTCCTGGTTCATATGCTTCCATTCCTCTTTAGTGTACTCCCATCTGGCAATTATATCCGGTGTATTAACACCCGTTTCAGTTTGACCGGGAGCATCCGCTTTGTTTTCAGAATGAGAATTCAGGTCTGAATTAAAATCATTAAGCTTCCGCATGACCTGCAATTCGTAGGAATCTACAGCTTTATCTTTCTCATTCGCTGTTAATATATACTGAACCCCTCCCCATATCATTAAAATTCCACCTGAAAGGAAAGCGATCATCAATCCATATTCGACTGAACTTTTTTCTTTTGATAAAACTAATGAAATACCAAGTATTAAAATTATTGCCCCGAAGATTATGAAAACAACTCCGAAAACTCTGTTTAACGAATTAATGGTTCTTTGATTTAACATCTTGTCTGTATCGCGTATTTTTTACATAAATAAATCGCTCATAACTTATTCGGAAAAAGCCTTCTGAAGTGGTTTCCCGATCCTTGAAAACAGCCAGTCTACTGCAAATTTAACCAGCACCACCGATAAACCGACCCACATTGGCTGGTTGAGTTGTGGATATGCCGGGATAAGATGCATTGTCAACACCATCAGCATGACCAATAATACCAAAAGATGCATCAAAGTACGCATCATTTCAGCGATTGGATTTGCTGTTTTATAACGTCTGTTAACAAAGTAATGCAAAATGAGGTTAAGAATATATCCGGCAAAAAGAATCCTGCTCTGATCAGGGATCTGTCCAAAGCCTTCTGTTTGCAATCCGCCCTCAAATACTTTGAACGAAAAAGTAACGCCAAGCATAACCATAGCAGAACACAATATCCCGCAGAAAGCAAGCAGCATTATTTTTCGAAGAAAATTATTGAAAAATGGCTTTCCATCCATTGCAAAAAGCATCCTGATCAGCACAGCCCCCGACATCAGAATAATTTCCAACCAAAAAAGGAAAACAATGGGCTGCAAATTCCAATTAAGGAACAGGATTCCATAAATTGTTAAGCTTAGCGACAAAACAGGAAGCCACCAGGGATTGGAATAGTTTAAAATGGGTGTGTCAATAATTGAGTTGCTCATAGCTTCAGGAGTATCACCATCAAATTCCTTACAATGGCATGATTGGTTTCGAAAGGTCCTTCATATTATAGCTTTTTCCCTGCTTTATCAATTTGAATATCCTCGCCCTCTAATTTTACATCTGCCATTCCATTACGAAATCTGAAAGCATCCTCGAAGATGAATGGTATGATTGTTTTTCCAATGGAATCAATGTAACCATATTTATCATTTAATTTAACCGGTGCAAGACCATCACCGAAATCAAGTGCATCATCGTATTGAGCCGGTATTACTTCTTTTCCTGTTTTGTCTAAAAATCCAAACTTCTCACCCAGTTGAAATATGGCCATTCCTTCCTGAAAGTCCCTTAGCCCGTCATATTTAAGTGGTGTTATTTCCTTTCCTGATTTGTCAATAAAACCTGCCTTATTGTTCAAAGCAACAACTGCAAGGCCATCAGAAAAAGGAAAAGCAGCCTGATATTTTAATGGAATAATTTCCTTACCGCTTTTGTTAATGTATCCCCAATTATTACCCAGTTTCACTGGTGCAAATCCTTCGATGAATGGACGCGCGTTATCATATTTGAGGGAAATAACTTCCTTCCCTTTCATATCGATAAAGCCATATTTTTTATTAACCGCAACCGGGGCAAGGTTTTCTGAAAAATAAAAAGATACATCATATTTAAGGAGAATAACCTCTTTCCCCATCAGGTCAACCATTCCCCATTTACCATTAAATTTAACTGCTGCAAGCCCATCGTTGAAATTGTTTGCATCTTCAAACTGGGGAGGGATAATTTCCTTCCCAGTCACATCTACGAATCCAGCCTTTCCATTCAGCCTGACGGTTGCATAGCCCTTATAAAAATATCCTGCCTGATCATATTTGCCAGGTACCAGCATTTTGCCGGAATCGCTATACCCGAATTTGCCATTTGCATCCTTTTGAGGGCGAGGGTCTTGAGCATAGCTTGCAATAGCTGATAAAATGAACAATAATAGTGTGGCTTTTTTCATTTTTTTGATTTTTAAAATTTATTCTTATTAATTATTTCATTATCTATTTTATACATAAAAAATACTCTGCCACCTAAGCGAACCTTTTCAGGAAGCCCCTTGAATAAGTTCGAAAGGCGATCGTATATGAGCGCGGTAACCAGTTAACGTATAATTTGGCACCGCCCAGTACGTTTTTGAAGCCTCCCATAGGCTCGTATTTCGCCGCTACAATTCTTTCCCGGTTTTGTTAATATAAAAAGTTTTACCATTTAGCGTGATTTTGGCAAGCCCTTCCGAAAATTTTTCTGCATTGTCATATTTCAGGGGAACGACTTCTTTTCCTGTTTTGTCGATAAACCCATATTTCCGATTTAACGAAACCCTGGCAAGCCCTTCTGAAAAATCTACTGCTTCACTATATTTCGGCAGAACAACTTCTTTACCTGATTTGTCAATGAACCCGTATTTGCCACTCAATTCAACCACGGCAAGCCCTTCTGAAAAATTGGCTGCCCCATCATATTTCAGCGGTATAGCTTCTTTGCCTCTTTTGTCTATAAACCCGTGTTTGCCATTTAGTTTAACGCGGGCAAGCCCATCTTCAAAGATTTCCGTAAAATCATATTTCAGCGGAATAATTACTTTCCCTGTTATATCTATAAACCCAAATTTGCTGTTCAATACAACCTGAGCAATTCCTTCCATAAAAGGATAGGCCTCCTCAAATTTGAGTTCAACAACTTCCTTTCCTGTTTGGTCAGAATAGCCCCATTTACCGTTTAAATAAACCGGGGAAAGACCCTCCGAAAAGCTGGTAACATCATCATATTTTATGGGGATTATTTCTTTACCTGTTTGATCAATAAATCCCCATTTGTTGTTTGATTTAACCGCAGCAAGCCCTTCTGAAAATCGTGAAGCATAATCATATTTTAATGGAATAGCTTCTTTGCCTGTTTTATCTATAAACCCAAATTTCGATTTCAATTTTACAGGGGCAAGACCTCCGGAAAAGGCGTCCACGCGTTCATATTGAATCGGAATGACTTCTCTCCCGGTATTGTCAATGAAGCCATAACGTTTATCAAGCATCACGCCTGCCAGTCCTTCTGAAAGGAAAAAGATAGCATCATATTTCCTTG
>CAYHGN010000160.1:0-1812 GCA_964356005.1 uncultured Sphingobacterium sp. | reverse complement strand
AGCATCACGCCTGCCAGTCCTTCTGAAAGGAAAAAGATAGCATCATATTTCCTTGATGTGACTTCATTGCCGGTCTTGTCAATCAGACTGAATTTCCCCTCAAGTTTAACTGCCACAATTCCATCTGCAAAATATCCTGTAGCTTCATATTTTGCCGGGATTACTTTTCTCCCTGAACCATCTTTAAAACCGTAAGTGCCGTTAACCTCCCTATAACGGGTAAGCTCTTGTGCTTCGACTGCAAGAGTAATCAGTAAAAGGAGAGATGTTATTAAGATTCGATTCATGTATTTTAACTCAGTATTATTTCACTTCGTTACCCTTTTTGTCTATAAAAAACACCTTATCGCCTAAGCGAACCTCAACGAAACCCCCTGAAAAGTTGGATACTCCATCGTATATGAGTGGGATAACGACCTTCCCCTTTTTATCAATAAAGCCCATTTTCCCGTTTAACAATACCCCGGCAAGGCCTTCGGAGAAACCAACCGCGTTTTCATATTTGAATTCAACAACCTCTTTACCCTTTTTGTCAATGAATCCAATCTTTCCATTCAATTTTGCTAAGGCTAGTTCTTCAGAAAATACACCTACTCCTTCATACAACAAGGGTATTACCTCTTTGCCGGTTTTGTCGATGTATCCAACTTTATTGTTGAACATAACCATTGCCATACCGTCTGTAAAATTCCCAACACTTTTGTATTTAAACGGTATGGCTTCCTTCCCCGTTTTGTCTATAAATCCAGCCGCTGAGTTGAGGTAAGCTGAGGCAAGCCCTTCTGAAAAGTCATTGGCGTCCCAAAATTTCGATGGAATAACTTCCTTGCCGCTTTGGTCAACATATCCCGATAGATATAACCTATTCCCAAGGTCAAACCTTTGGAACTTGGCTAGACCTTCACTAAAATCACCTGTTTTCCAGTAGTTGAGTGCAACAACTACTTTCCCTGTTTTATCTATAAATCCCCAGTAGTTATCTAACTGCACTGCAGCCAGACCATCTTTAAAGTTTCTGGCATTCGTATACTTAAAAGGAACCATTTCCTGACCTTTTTGGTTTATAAATCCAACTTTGTTGTCTAATTGAACTCCTGCAAGGCCTTCTGAAAAGAGCCATGCCAGTTCATACTTCGCAGGAATCACTTCCTTCCCGGTCTTATCGATGTAAGCCCATTTACCGTTCAGTTTAACGGGAGCAAGTCCCTCTGAAAAGTAATTTAAAGCCTCATATTTCACAGGAATAATTACCTTCCCTTTTACATCTCTAAACCCCCATTGCCCCTTACTATCTTTAACAGGAATAAGCTCTTGAGCAGCAAGAGTGAGTGAAATAAAAAATAATGCGGATGTTAATAGAATCTTTCTCATTTTAATTATTGTTTAACTAATTATTTAGTTCAGTTCTTTGCCGGTTTTATCAATGTAAAATTCTCGGTCGCCCAGCCGAACTGAGCCACGTCCGTTTACAAATGAGAAAGCATAGTCAAACTTTGGAGGCACAACTTCAATCCCGGTCTGGTCTACATAGCCCCATTTGCCCAATAGTTTAACTAAGGCAAGACCTTTGTAAAAGTCGTCTGCATATTCATAATTCAGTGGAACGACTTCTTTTCCCGCAGAGTCTTTATAACCGTATTTATTGTTACTTCCTTTAAATGGGATTGGATTCTGTGCAAATAGAGTGCCTGTCATTATAAAAAGCAGGCATGCAATTAAAATTACTTTCATGGTTTGAACTTTAAAAAAATTAATCTTAATCTTTTACACATCTTACAGCATGTCCAGCCCCCAGGTCATCGCCACTCATCT
>CAYHGN010000159.1:0-6694 GCA_964356005.1 uncultured Sphingobacterium sp. | reverse complement strand
GCAGCAAACATGCCGGCATGCGGGGCATAATCCAGATTAAAGGTTTTTTCTGCCCTGTTAGCTGCGGGCATACCTGCAGCAAGGGTTGAGCCGGCGGCAGTAGCACCCAGACCAAGCAAGACGCTGCTTTTTATGAATTCACTTCGTTTCATAGTATTTATTTTTTTAAGCTTCTCAGACTACTTTTGTTACTCCCGGAATTGCATAGGGATAGGTGCCGTCGAAGTTTGGTAAAACTTTAGGTAAGGCATCCCATGCAAGGCGTTCAGGCATCAGGCTGATCTCCGAATTAAGGGCATCATCCCATTTAACTACATTACCTGAATAGGATGCATAACGACCCAGAATTGCGGTCATTGTACTTTTTGCGGCATTTTCTGCATCCGAAAACTTGAACTGACCGGCAGTAATGGCTGCAAATAATTCATCGTGTTCGGTCTGATATGGGTTGGGGTCTCCTTTTCCTTCATAATTTACCAGCACTTTGCCTTTATGATCCCAGATCTTACCAATATTATTTGAGTCAAGGAATACTTTGCCTTTGGTCCCCTGGAAGGATTCATCCACCCGGTTTGCACCTCCGGTATAGTGGCGGCATTGGCTTGAGATTACGCTGCCATCATCGTAAACGAATTCAACGGAATGACTATCGAAGATCTCGCCATAATCTTTTCCGGTTCTTAAAAAGCGACCACCTGCGCCATAGGCTGATATGGGATATTTATTTTTCACCCAGTTGGCCACGTCGATATTATGAACATGCTGCTCAACAATATGATCACCACAAAGCCAGTTGAAATAATACCAGTTTCTCATCTGATATTCCATTTCAGTCTGGTTAGGCTGGCGTGGATTTACCCATACGCCGCCGCTATTCCAGTACACCTGTCCTGAAATAACATCTCCGATTCCACCCTGATGTACTCTGTCGATGATCTCACGGTAATTTTTCTGATAATGACGCTGGAGTCCGACGACTACGTTCAGTTTTTTGCGCTTTGCTTCTTCAGCTGTTGCTAATACACTTCGGATACCTGGCGAATCGGTTGCAACCGGCTTCTCCATGAAGATCTGTTTGTTCTGCTTTACTGCTTCTGCAAAATGTGCTGGTCTGAATCCAGGAGGAGTACAAAGCATGACTACATCAGCATCCTGCATGGCTGCGATATATCCATCGAAGCCAACAAACTTTTTATCAGCCGGAACGCTGATTTTCTCAGCACCGAATTTTGTCAATAAGGTTTGATAGCTTTTCTCCAGTTTGTCTGGAAATGCATCAGCCATGGCTACAATCTTTAGATTGAACTTTGTGCTCAGGGCTTGGAATGCAGCACCTGTTCCGCGGCTACCGCATCCGATGAGGGCAATTTTAATGATGTCGGAGCCGCTTGCATAGGCTCCTGCCAGTGGAATTCCACTCAATAATGCACCACCGGTAAGGATGGCTGAGGTTTTTAGAAAATCTCTCCTTTGTTTAGTTTCAGAATTTTCGTTCTTCATGTTATGAATAATTTGAATTAAAAGTCAGCTATGGGTTCACGATTATAATATTTTTCAATTTCTTCCTTAGATGGGGGTACGAGTGGCCGCACTACCCGTATCCCAACGAATGTGCCTCCGGTTAACCACCAGTTACTTTTAGGAATTTGCGGGTCTATTTGTTTCCACTCTGCCAGTGATCCTCTGCGACTTGCAGAACGCAAATCTTTCGCAGGGTCTTCATATGATCCACCGCGTACAGAATTTGGGTATAAAGTCTCAAACGGCACTACCGGATCCTGAACGATTGTACCTGCGAATTTTGTGTAGCTATCCGGTTTATATTGGTCGTAGGTCCATTCTGTTACATTGCCATGCATATCAAAAATACCCCAGGGATTTGGCTTTTTTTCTCCAACCGGATGGGTTTTGTTGCCGCTATTTTCTTTGTACCAGGCATAGTCCTCAAGTTTTGACTCTGTAGGGTGTGAATAAGCTCCGGTGGTTTGTGCACGGCAGGCATATTCCCACTCTGCCTCCGTTGGAAGGCGGTAAAATTCTCCGGTTCTTGCATAGAGCCACTTACAGAATTGAATCGCAGCATATTGAGTCATTCCTAGCGCCGGGAAACCCTCTTTACCCATGCCCCAGGTCATATCGACATAGGGTTTGGTCGGACGGGTTAAGGCATCAACCTGTTGTTTTAAAGGAACTCTACTGCGGCTGATCTCCTGGTTTTTGTAAACGAAGGGTTCAAAAAAGTCCCAGGTAACCTCATGTTTCCCAATCCAGAAAGGGCTAATCTTTACCTGGTGTTGCGGACCTTCATCCGGGCGCCGGCCAGCTTCAGTCACCGGACTACCCATATTAAAACTTCCACCCGGTATTGCAATCATGTCAAATTTCAGATCTGTTCCTTCAAGATTTTGAGTATAACTTTTAAAATCATGCTCCTGAGCTAATGTGAGTAAAGGGAATATAATTAAGCCGAGGAATGCTGATTTGAAATGAAGGGTAGATGATCTCATGAATGTTGTAAGCGATTGAAAAATAAATATGCTCAATTTTATTTTAAAAATTATGATTTAGAGCATTTTGAATTAAAAGAAGCAGGGTTAAAAGGTAAAAATCAGCAATAGAAAACAAGTTTAAATATTTATTTTAACCTGAGTTCGATATAAGGAAGGTTAAATTAATAAGGTTAAAATTGTTTAGATAAGGCTTTGGAGTCAAAATGATTAGATTTTGGAAATCAATACCTGTGTGTTATAGGCTGGTTCAGCCCTTTCCTCCGGAGTAGTTCCGGCAGGAAATCGCGTTCTCTATCACATTACCACAAGCCGGAAGCTACCTCCTCCGGCAAGGTTTATTTTACCCAGGTTTGTATTTCATTGGGACGGCCAGCCCGGCAAAAAGACCACCTGCAGTGTCTATTTGGCACAAAAGCCAAAAAGTCTGCCTGGCGGTAGAAAGGGATGCCGCTTCCATCCTTAACGCAGCCACTGCAATGATATGCACCTGTGCGGGGATTTATGTTTAATGAAAAACGGCAATTTCCAATTAGAAAATTGCCGTTTAGTATCTTATTGTGCACATGAAAATGTGCACAATAAATCAACTCATTTTTTCTGAGCCTTTATTGTTTTTACTTCTTAGCTATTCTATAAAGTCTACCTTCATCGGTAATCGCATAAAGCGCACCATCTTTACCTTGCATTGTAGATCTGAAACGCTGGTTTTGATCAGCAAGCAATCTTTCTTCTCCAACAACTTTATTGTCTTTGATCACTAATCTCAGGATGTGTTTGCCACTCAATGCACCTATGAACAGATTATTTTTCCATTCAGGGATCATATTGCCTGAGTAGAAAGACATTCCGCTTGGAGAGATGGATGGGTTCCAGTAGTAAACAGGTTGTTCCATACCGTCTTTTTGCTGTATCCCATCACCCACTTTGGCTCCGCTGTATTCCAAACCATAAGTGATTGTAGGCCAACCATAATTCTTACCTGGTTTTACAAGGTTTAGTTCATCGCCACCCATCGGGCCAAATTCTGCAGTCCAGATATCACCTGTAACCGGATGGAATGCAAGATTCTGTACGTTTCTGTGACCATATGAATAAATTTCAGGTCTTGCGCCAGCGCTCCAAACAGGGTTGCCCGGAGCTGGTTTACCATCTTTGGTTATGCGTACAACTTTACCATTGGCCGATGTCAGGTATTGTGCCTGTGGTCTGGTTTCTAATGAGGAGCGTTCTCCTGTGGTAACCAAAAGATTTCCACTGTTGTCGACCAGGATTCTTCCTCCGTAATGTCCCATACTAGGATGTGCCGGATCAGCTCTGTAAATAACACTAACATTTTCCATTCTTTTCTCATCAGCAGAAAGAGTTCCCTTAGCTACTGCGGTCAGATTTCCTGTACTGGTTTTTTCAGAGAATACCCAATAGACCATTCTGTTTTTTGAAAAAGCAGGATCAGTGGTTAAGCCCAGTAAACCACCTTGGCCACCTGAATTTACTTCTGGTAAACCGGTGATAGGCTCACTTACCTTTCCGGCTGTGGTGACAATTTTCATTGTCCCGGTTTTTTCTGTGATCAGCAAACGTCCGTCGGGAAGAATTGTAATGCCCCATGGTCTTTTCAAACCTTCGGCAAGTATTTTTATATCCAGTGCAGTTTTGGTTTTTGTTCCTGCAATTCTTGTTTGACCCGCAAATGCAGGAGAATAGCTATTGTTTGGAGCTAATTTCTCAACAGGTGCTTTGGTAGTGTCCTGAATTGGACGATATTTAGCAAATGCATCTGCATTATTGCTGTAAGAAGTAAAAATTATTGCTGCGGATGCTGCAAAAACATGGAATTTCTTGATCATTTTGTTTTCTTTTTTAGATAATCTCACAAATTAATAAATATATAAATTAAACAGACCTTATTTAAGTGATTTCATATCAATTACAAAGCGATAATGAACATCTCCTTTGAGTGTACGTTCATAGGCTTCATTGATCTGGTCAATATTGATTAGTTCGATATCTGAAGTAATATTATGTTGGGCACAGTAATCCAGCATTTCCTGGGTTTCTTTGGTGCCACCTACAAGTGAACCCACAAGACTCCGGCGACCACCAATCAGTTGAAAGGCAGATACATCGGCTGGATTTGGTGGAGCACCCAACAAGATCATGACGCCGTTGGAACGTAATAAAGCCAGGTATTCATTATAATCATGATCTGCAGAAACTGTATCAATGATGAAATTGAAGGTTGAAGCCATTGATTTCATTACCTCAGGATCTGAAGTAAGTTTGAAATGAGTTGCACCCAAACGTTTTGCATCCTTTTCCTTGCTTTTTGAGCGGCTTAATACCGTAACTTCAGCACCCATGGATGAAGCAATTTTAACTGCCATGTGACCTAAACCACCAAGGCCAAGAACCGCCAGTTTATCACCTTTTTTTACATTCCAGTGTTTGATGGGTGAGTAGGTTGTAATTCCGGCACAAAGTAGCGGGGCAACGTTGGCCAATGGCAGTTTATCGGATACATTGAGCACAAATCGCTCCCTAACTACAATGTGAGTAGAATATCCGCCAAGCGTAATAGATTTTTTGTCCTGAGACAAAGAATTATAAGTTTGGGTATGTCCGTTTTCACAATACTGTTCCAGGTAGTCATTGCAATTGCTGCAATGTCCGCAGGAGTCGACAAAACAACCTACACCAACAGTATCGCCTGTTTTGAAGCGTTTGACTCCGTCCCCAACCCGGGTTACTTTTCCAACGATTTCATGACCGGGAACTGTCGGATAAACTGTTCCTCTCCATTCGTTGCGGGCAGTATGAATGTCTGAGTGACAAACACCGCAAAAGAGGATCTCGATTTCAACATCTTCTGCCCCTGGTTCACGGCGATCTAAGTGCCATGGTGCCAGTGGACTTTCCGCGCTTTGGGCGGCATATGCTTTTACTGCTTTCATAGTTTTAGTTGATGGGATAAAGTTAAATAAGATTTGTTTAATCTATCCGTTTTGTCTGTAAAATAGAGGTGACTGAGGGTATGACATTTCGATAATCAGACTTACGAATTTACCTGGGCACCATGCTTTTAAAATTCGTCAGTCACCATTATAGTATGCGACTGACGAAATCTACTTTTCGCTCGGCTAGGTGATTTCGCAAGTCTTAAAATTTTCGAGTTTGACATACAATGTGTAAATTGGGTACGTAAACGTTATTATGGAAACTAAAAATACGATCAATCGCCGCCACTTTCTTGCAGGAACAGGTTTGCTGCTTGCGGGCTATAGTTTAAATCTTAATGGGGCTGTACTTCAGCCTTCTGAACCGATCATTGATATTCACCAGCATACCGATTATGCCGGGAGAACTCAAGATAAAATGCTGGCGCATCAGCAGATGATGGGAATTACAACAACAATCCTATTGCCCGGTGGAAGACCCCTGAATTATGGCTCAACGCATTATGGAGTGAGTAACGGCTTGCAGGTAAAAGCAGGAGGGAATGAGGTTTGTTACCAATATGCGAAAGATCGTGCTCCGGAAATGCTTTTCGGGGCCTGTGAAGTGCCTGATTTTCCGGGGGCGATTCCTGAAATTGAGAAGTATCTTAAATTGGGCGCAAAAATGATCGGGGAGTTGAAATTCAATGTGGATTGTGATTCTCCCGAAATGCAAAAGATCTATCAGCTTGCTCAGGAATATGATGTTCCTGTACTAATGCACTGGCAATACAATATGTATAACCGTGGCTTTGAACGTTTCCATAAAATGCTCGAGAAGTTCCCAAAAGTGAATTTTTTAGGACATTCACAAACCTTCTGGGCAAATATTGATAAGAATCATGCTGATCAGAATATTTTATATCCCCGGGGCAAGGTAACACCGGGTGGCTTAACAGATCGCCTGATGAGTGATTATCCAAATATGTATGGTGACATTTCCGGAGGTTCCGGACTAAGTTCGATGACAAGGGATGAAGATCATGCGCGCGCTTTTTTGAATAAGCATCAGGACAAACTCTTGTATGGCAGTGATTGTGATGACCATGCCGGACATGGCCCGGCTTGTCAGGGTGCAGGAACTATCGAAGCGATCAAAAAGCTTTCTGCGAGTAAAAGCATTGAACGAAAAATCCTGTACGATAACGCTAAAAAGATGTTCCACCTTTGAATTTAGCGGTTCCTTTTAAT